>CAYTXF010000172.1:0-2579 GCA_964440745.1 uncultured Bacteroides sp. | reverse complement strand
GTTTCGCCCTTTGAGGCGTGCACTGGCACATGGCCAGTGATTATGCGGCGGTGCTCGCCTGGCACGCCAAATTCGTCCAGGATTTTGTCGCACATTTCCTCATTGTCGCGATTCTTGTAGTACCAACCCTTTTTCTCTTCGTGGGTGGCTTTGTCCTCGATGAAATAGCGCTCGAATGTGGCCATCTTTGCCTTGTCAAAAAGGGGTGAATCAGGCCCGCACCACAGATACCAATAATAATCGATGGCTTCTTGGCGCTGTTCGGGCGGAGTGTCGTGGTTAAATGCCGAGCGCATCATCATGCCTATCTGATACAGGAGTTCGCGACCGCTGTACATCTGGTTGCCTACCAGCACCTTGCGCATTGTCAAATCCTCGTTGATTGGAATTGATGCGTGGTACATAAGATTTGAGTTGCAGATGTTGAACATGCAGCCGTGCGAGAACAGCAGGGCGATGTGGCGCTTAAGCTTGTCGCTTACATCAAATGAGTGGCGGATTTTGTCCATCACTTCTTGCTCTTCCTCGGTCAGCCGATATGGATCAGCCGGGTCAATGGTGGGGAAGTGGCGGTCGAGCATCGGATATGACACTCCGTTGATAGTGATGGTTTCGGCCTCTTGCTCAAGTTCGTGCTCTTTCCAGTTGATCGAGCCTTCTACCCAGTTGATCAGATGCAGCAGCTTGCGGTCGGCCATGCCCCATTGGGGATATTTGTCGATGAGCTGACCCTCGAGCTTGAACTGGATCACGGCAATCGCCTTGTGCATCTTGGCGTAGAGCTGGCGGTTCTTCTCGCTCAGGTCCTTGCCCCCAGATACGATTCGGGGTATGAATAGTTCGCAGGGGTCGTTGCCGTAGGTCTCCATGGCGAATGTTGCCAGCGGCATCATGTTGATGCCGTAGCCGTCCTCCAGGGTGGCCATGTTGGCGTAGCGCAGGCTGATGCGCAGCACATTGGCCATGCAGCTCAGATTGCCGGCTGCCGCTCCCATCCACAGGGCGTCGTGGTTGCCCCAGGTGATGTCGAAGTGGGGATAGTTGGCAAGCGTGTCGAGCACGATGTGAGCGCCCGGCCCACGGTCGAACAGGTCGCCAAGCAGGTGGAGCTGGTCGATGCTCAACCGCTGGATTACATTGCAGATGGCGCAAACAAACTCATTTGCTTGGCCCGTGGAGATGATAGTCTCGATTATTCGGTTGTAATACAGCTGCTTGCTGCCAAGGCTGGGAGCCTCGTGAAGAAGCTCCTCGATGATGTAGGCAAATTCCTTGGGCAGGGCTTTGCGCACCTTTGAGCGAGTGTATTTGCTGGAGACTTTTTGCAGCACCTGGATTAGCTGGTGCAGGGTCACCAGATAGTAGTCGGCCATGTTCTCCTCGCTCTGCATTACAAATTCCAGCTTCTGCTCAGGATAGTAGATGAGCGAGCAGAGCTGCCGGATGTCGCTCTCGCGCATGGCATTGCCGAACAGCTCCACCACCTTGCGCTTGATATCGCCCGATGCATTGCGAAGCACATGCTCAAAGGCCTCGTTCTCGCCATGAATGTCGGCGATGAAATGCTCGGTGCCTTTGGGCAGGTTGAGGATGGCCTCCAGATTTATGATTTCACTGCTGGCTGCCGACACGCTGCCAAAGCTGTGGGCCAGAAGCTCAAGGTAGCGGCGGTCAGCATCAATCTGCTCGGCAGTGAAATGCACGCCTGTATCCATGGCTGCTTACTTTTCGGTATGTTCCTCAGCGTTTACTCCAGCCAATTCGGGGTCAATCATGATGCGGCCGCAGTACTCGCACGAGATTACCTTTTTGTGCATCTTTATCTCCATTTGGCGCTGGGGCGGAATGCGGTTGAAGCAGCCGCCGCAGGCGTTGCGCTGCACATACACAATGCCGAGGCCGTTGCGGGCATTCTTGCGGATTTTCTTGAACGCTTTGAGCAGGCGCTCATCATCGATGCGCAGCTCGATATTCTTGGCCTTTTCGCGCAGACCCTCTTCTTCGGCGCGGGTCTCCGACACGATTTCATCAAGCTCGCCCTTCTTTTCTTCCAGGATATGCTCCATGTCGCTAAGCTGGTCGTGGGTGGCTTGGATTTCGGCTTGCTTATTCTCGATGGCGCGATGATGCTCACGGATATGCTTTTCGGCCAATTCGATTTCCAGGCTTTGGAACTCGATTTCTTTCTTCAGCAGGTCGTACTCGCGGTTGTTGTGCACATCGTCGAGCTGTGTCTCGTAGGTGCTGATCTTCGAGCGAGACTCGGCAATCTTGTTGCGCTCGGTGTTGAGCATACCGTTAAGCTCGTCGATCTCACGATTGTAATTCTCAATGCGCACGTTGAGGCCGGCGATTTGATCTTCGAGGTCCTTTACTTCCAATGGCAACTCGCCACGAATGGTTTTGATGCGGTCGATTTCCGAAAGGATGGTTTGGAGCTCGTAGAGCGAGCGCAGACGCTGCTCAACTGAGCTTTGGTCGGTTTTCTTTTCTGATGCCATATTTGGGTTTTAAGTTTTAAGTTTTAAGTTTTAAGAGGCTGGCGCTTTTTGTTTTCGGGAAAGCGGATAAACGGATAA
>CAYTXF010000171.1:0-2781 GCA_964440745.1 uncultured Bacteroides sp. | reverse complement strand
GCTTAAATGTTACTAAGTTGTAAATTTGTCAAAATTTATGGCCTTTTTCCCTAATGGATGGTTTTAGCTATTTCCAGGCAATGGATGCGCCGTCGTCGGTCACTGTCAGGGTAACCGGCGCATTGAGAATCAGCGGGTAATTAATATCGCCATGACCCGAGGGCATCTCAAAGATTATGGGAAAGTCGTCGAGATCGTAGTAACCCCACTGCTCAAGCCAGTAATGGATCATGTCTTCCATGGTCTCGAAATCCTTGGTGGGCTTGTACTCGGTGAACTCGCCTATCACAAGACCGCTGTACTTGGCCAGGGCCCCGCTTTGATGGAGCCTTACGAGCATGCGCTCTACGGCATGTATCTTTTCCCCCACTTCTTCGATGAATAGGATGCAATTGTCCTGGGCCGGGAGGTTGAGAATGTCATAGTCGGTCTCGGCTAATCCATTGATGCTGATTAGATTGCCGCCAATTAGGATGCCCGTCGAGGTGCCAGGATTGTTGTAGGGATGGGCTGGCAATTCGTATTCCCAGCCTTGTGGATTTTCCAGCATTTCGAAGAGATAGCTGGTGGATATGGTGTCAGCCTTGAGGTCTCCCAGATGGCCGCACATCGGGCCGTGGATCGAGGACAGGCCGGCATGGTAGAGTAGGGCGTGGAGGTCGCTGATGTCGCTATAGCCAATCAGCCACTTGGGATTGTTGGCAAAAACTCCGGGATTGAGCAGGGGGAGCATTCTCACCATGCCATAGCCTCCACGGGTGCACATCACGGCGTCGATGGTCGGATCCTCGAAGGCGGCCATCAGTTCCTGAGCGCGCACGGTGTCATTGGCAGGATGGGTGCCATAGTCATGGCCGAATACGTGGGGGAAAACCACTGGCTCATAGCCTCGGGCCTCCATTAGCTCCATGGCTCGCACCACGGGCATGCTGTCGGTTGCGCTCGACGGCGTTACGATCGCAATTCGCGCTCCGGGTTGCAGAGGCTTCGGCATCGTGAATTCGGTAGCGGCGCATGAGATGACACTAAGGGCAAAAAGGGTTGTTAGGAGCTTTTTCATTTTCTTGCATGATGGTTGTTTCGGCTACAAAGGTACGAATTTTATGCAATAAATTGGCCGATTTTGCGTTTTATTTCTCTAAGATACATGAAAATGACACGAAAGACATTATATATCTTCCTTCTTCCCTTGCTTGCCTTGGCAGCAAGCTGCATCGAGGATGGTTACACAACCAGCCCCAACGATCAGCCGAGATTCTCAGTGGATACTCTCGACCTGGGACTTGTGTATACATCCGAAATCACTACTACCTCGCGCATGACTGTGCACAATCCGCACAGCAAGGGCCTGAATATTTCTCAAGTGAGCCTTTCGGGCAACGGAGCTCCGTATTTCCGCATCAATGTCGATGGCATGAGCGGCACTTCTTTCACTGATGTCGAGATTCGCGCCAACGATTCTATATATGTGTTTGTTGAGGCAAATTTGCCAGAAAATGGCACCAGCCTTCCTCTCGATATCGCAGCCAGCATGGATTTCCAGGTCAATGGTCGCACATCGAGCGTGATTCTCACGGCTCAGGGTCAGGACATTGTCAGAATTCAGGGATTAGTGGTGGAAAGCGACACCACATTCGCCGCTGGCAAGCCTTATCAGATCAAAGATTCGCTCATTGTGGCTGAGGGCGCAACGCTGCGCCTGGAGGCGGGCACAAAGCTGCTGATGCACGACAAATCGGTGCTGCGCGTCGATGGCTGCCTCTTATCGGAAGGCACGCCAGAGGCTCCAGTCATCATTACGGGCGATCGCACTGGCGAATTGCTGCCAGGGACGTCATTCGATATCATGTCGCGCCAATGGGAGGGGATGATCTTCTCTGCAAGCAGCGCTGGCAATCAGTTGCTTTATACCGAGGTTAGCAACACAAGCACCGGTGTGGAGGTGTATGGAGAAGCGCAAGAGGAGACAGCTCCCACTCTGGTGATGGAGAGATGCCGACTGCGCAATTCGGGCGCCAGCGTGCTTACGGCTATCGGCGCTTCGGTGGAGGCCTATGGTTGCGAATTCGCGGAAGCGGCTGGCGAGGTGGTGTATCTCGCTGGAGGAAATCATAGATTGGAGCAATGCACAGTGGCAAACTATTATCTATATTCCGCGCCGAGCTATAGCGCACTGTATATTGAAACCGACTCGGAGATGGCTGTCGAATATGGCCAGGCCACTGCTGAAATTGTCAACTGCATCATCTACGGCCTCAGCCCTGACATGTATCCCGAAGAATTGGACGGCTATGATATCTATGTGCGGCATTGCTTGTTTCGCTCGGAAGGCTCCGATGACAATAATTTCCTGGAGTGCCTCTGGGGAATGGACCCGCTCTATCGCACCGTGCGCAACGATTATTACTTTGATTACCGGCTCCAGGATGAGTCTCCGGCCAAAGGCATAACCTGGCCTTCGCTCAATCTGCGCGAGTACGGGCCCAATTTCTATGGCGAACCCTGGGAGGATAATCTGGGGGCGTATTGAGGGTAAAATATTACGATTCTGCAGATAAATTTGAAAAAATTATATAAATTATTTGGAAAAATAGACAAAATGTATTAACTTTGCAACGTATTCAAGAAGACCTTGAATATGCAAGACAGGACAACTTAACATCCCTTGCTTCTTTACTGCTGAATAATGGGTAAAAATTATATAAAAATTGAGTGCTTAGTATAGAACATACACTAAGGGAAGGGCAGCGCTGATGTGAATCAGTGCTGCTTTTTATTTTG
>CAYTXF010000170.1:0-2902 GCA_964440745.1 uncultured Bacteroides sp. | reverse complement strand
GGGTGTGAATTATTTACTAACTTTGCAAAGAAGAGAAGCCCGCTTAAGGGCCATTGGCTGAAATTAATCATGGAAAATAACGATAAGGAACCCCTCATAGGCAAGACACTGGCAGAATTGCAGCAGTTGGCCGTGGAGCAGGGATTGCCCCGATTTGCCGGCGGGCAGATAGCGCAGTGGATCTACCAAAAGCGCGCCCGGAGCATCGACGAGATGACCAATCTCTCTAAGGCTGCCCGCGAGAAGCTCAAGAGCAAATACACAGTGGGCATTGAGCCGCCACTGATGCAGGCTTATAGCATCGATGGCACATCTAAGTTCCTGTTCCGAGGCGCAGGCGACCGCAATGTGGAGGCTGTCTTCATCCCCGACAAGGATAGAGCCACGCTATGCATATCCTCGCAGGCCGGATGCAAGATGGGCTGCACATTCTGCATGACCGGGAGGCAGGGCTTTCACGGCAATCTCACTGCCGCGCAGATCCTCAACCAGGTCATGGCAGTGCCCCGGAGCGAGGAACTCACCAATCTGGTATTCATGGGCATGGGCGAGCCTCTCGACAATCTCGAGCCTGTGCTCAGGGTGATCGAGATCCTTACAGCCAAGTGGGGCTTCGCTTGGAGCCCCAAGCGCATCACGGTCAGCACCATCGGCAAGCTCAGAGAACTCAAGCGCCTGATCGAAGAAACCAAGGTGCATGTGGCCATAAGCGTGCATACGCCCATGACCCAGCAGCGCCAGGAACTGATGCCGGTGGAAAAGGCCTTCCCCATAAGGGATGTGATGGCTTTGCTGCGCCAATATGATTTCGCGCATCAGCGACGCCTCTCGGTGGAGTATATCATGTGGAATGGAGTCAACGATGACGCCAGGCATGCCGATGTCTTGGCGCGCCTGATCGAAGGCACCTCGGCCCGCGTGAATCTCATACGCTATCATGAGATCCCAGGTGTGGCAATGCAACCTGCCAGCGAAGAGGCCATGGTATCATTTCGCGACCACCTCAACTACCGTGGAATCACAGCCACCATCCGCGCCAGCCGAGGCCAGGACATCGAAGCCGCCTGCGGAATGCTGGCGGGCAAAAAGACAAGTGAAAAATAATAGCAGAAAAAACGATAATACATGGAACGACCAATACGCGTGGGCATTACCCAGGGCGATATCAACGGAATAGGCTACGAGACCATATTGAAGATGCTTGGCGATGAACGCATGCTCGAGCTTTGCACCCCAGTCATCTACGGAAGCGCCAAGATCGCGAGTTTTTATCGAAAGGCTTTAGACCTCCCTCAGGTGCCTCTCAAGCAAGTGGAAAATGGCGAGGCAATCATCGACGGCGCCAACAATATCATCAATGTCATTGGAGAAGATGTAAAGGTGGATCCGGGCCTCTCAACCGAGGCTGCCGGTCAGGCTGCTTTCGCCAGTCTGGAAAGGGCCGTGGCCGACCTGAAGGCCGGAAATATCGATGTGCTGGTGACCGCCCCCATCAACAAGCACAACATCCAGAGCGAAACCTTCCAATTCCCGGGCCATACCGAATATCTGGAGTCGACCCTCGGCGAAGGCAACAAGGCCCTGATGGTGCTCTGCAATGATACACTGAGAGTGGCCTTGGTGACCACTCACCTGCCCATCAAGGATGTGACGGCGGCCATCACAAAGGAAGCAGTCGTGGAGAAGTTGCGCATTTTCCAGCGCGCTCTGGCTCGCGACTTCGGCATTGAAGCGCCGCGCATAGCCGTACTGGCCCTCAATCCACATGCCGGCGAGGAAGGCCTGCTTGGCACCGAGGAGCAAGAGGTGATAATCCCTGCAATCGAGGAGGCTAAGGCTCAAGGCATCCTGGCATTTGGCCCTTACGCAGCCGATGGATTTTTTGGAGCCGGCAGGTTTGTGAAGTTCGACGGCGTTCTGGCCATGTATCATGATCAGGGCTTGGCCCCCTTCAAGACCATGGCAATGGATTCGGGCGTAAATTACACGGCCGGTCTGCCCTATGTGCGCACAAGCCCTGACCACGGCACAGGCTATGACATAGCCGGTCATGGCGAGGCCTCGCCCGACTCGCTGCGCGAGGCTCTGTATATGGCTCTGGATATTTTCCGCAATAGGGAGAAGGAGGACGAGTGCCGTCGCCGCCCGCTTCGCAAGCAGTATGTGGCCAAGGGCACCGACAAGACTCTCGATCTTACCAAGGACGACGATCAAGGCTGACGCTTATGAAATTTGCGATAATAGCGGCTGGGGAGGGCTCGCGCCTGGTGCAAGAGGGCGTGGCGCTCCCCAAGCCTTTAGTTAGGCTTAATGGGCGCCCTATGATCAAGCGCCTCATCGATATATTCTTGGATTGCGGGGCTGAGGAGATATGCATCATAGTGAATGAGCAGATGACCCAGGTGCAAGAATACTTGCGCTCCTTGCAGTTGCCGGTGCCATTGAAAATTGTGGTAAAAAGCACTCCGAGCTCGATGCACAGTTTTTATGAGGTGTCGAGAGATTGGGACGAGGGTAAATTCGTGCTGACCACCGTGGACACGATTTTCAACGAGGAAAAATTTCATCAGTATGTGCGCGCTTTTGAAAATTCCGATGCCGACGGATGCATGGGCGTGACTGATTATATAGATGATGAAAAGCCGCTCTACGTAGGAGTAACGCCTGACATGCGCATTACCGCTTTCTCAGACACTGCCATCTCTGATACTGCGCAGCAGGGAGTGCCCGCCTATGTCTCTGCCGGAATCTACGGCCTTAACGGAAAGTCCCTGGGCGTGCTGCGCCAATGCGTGGCCCAAGGACAAAGCCGCATGCGCAATTTCCAGCGTGCCTTGATAGATGCCGGACTCCGCCTCCAGGCCTTCCCCCTGGGCAAGGTTATCGATGTCGACCACGCCTC
>CAYTXF010000169.1:0-3121 GCA_964440745.1 uncultured Bacteroides sp. | reverse complement strand
CTGCGGCTTGCCGAACCAGTCTTGATCTGACCTGCGTTGGTAGCAACGGCGATGTCAGCGATAGTGGCATCCTCGGTTTCGCCTGAGCGGTGCGAGATCACAGCGGTGTAGTTGTTGCGCTGAGCGAGCTCAACGGCGCGGAGGGTCTCGGTGAGGCTGCCAATCTGGTTAACCTTAACCAGGATTGAGTTAGCGCAACCCAGGTCGATGCCCTTCTGCAGATACTTCACGTTGGTAACGAAGAGGTCGTCGCCTACGAGCTGGCAGCGGTCGCCAATCATCTCGGTGAGGATCTTCCAGCCTTCCCAGTCGTTCTGGTCCATGCCGTCCTCGATTGAATCGATAGGATACTTCTCAACGAGGCCCTTCAGGAACTCAGCCTGCTGCTGTGAGGTGAGCTTCGGAGCGTCGGGACCTTGCTTCCAAGTGTAGTCATAGAGACCGTCCTTGTAGAATTCGCTGGCAGCGCAGTCGAGACCGATGGTCACGTCCTTGCCAGGTGTATAGCCGGCGAGCTCGATAGCCTTGATGATCACCTGCAGAGCATCCTCGGTGCCATCGAGGTTGGGAGCGAAACCGCCTTCGTCGCCAACAGCTGTGCTGAGGCCGCGCTCTTTGAGCACTTTCTTGAGGTTGTGGAATACCTCGGTGCCCATGCGGATGCCCTCGTGGAATGAGGTAGCGCCGATCGGACGGATCATGAATTCCTGGAAGCAGATGGGAGCGTCGCTGTGAGCGCCACCATTGATGATGTTCATCATCGGCACTGGAAGAGCGTAGGTGTTGCAACCGCCGATGTATTTGTAGAGCGGAAGGTCGAGATAGTCGGCAGCAGCCTTGGCAACAGCCAGCGAAACGCCGAGGATGGCGTTGGCGCCGAGGTTCGACTTTGTGGGAGTGCCATCGAGGGCCAGCATGGCCTCGTCGATCTTGATCTGATCGAGGGCGCTCATGCCAATCAGAGCAGGAGCAATCTTCTCATTGACATTGGCAACGGCTTTGAGCACGCCCTTGCCCATGTAGCGACCCTTGTCGCCATCGCGAAGCTCAAGAGCTTCATTCTCGCCTGTTGATGCGCCTGAGGGCACTGAGGCGCGGCCGCGTGCGCCTGATTCGAGGATTACATCTACCTCAACTGTGGGGTTGCCGCGTGAATCGAGCACCTCACGACCAATGATTTTTTCTATCTTCATAATCAAATACGTTAGATGTATTGGTTTGGGTTCTGTTTCTGCCAGCAAAGTTACGCTTTTTTCTTCGATTTTCTGCCATTTTTGCTTAATTTTTTTCTGTTTCGCTTTCATATACTCTTCTTATTTTGTTAAATGGGTAAAATTTACTAATTTTGCACTAAATTTGAAGACCATAAAGAAAGAATGAAGCATATTCGCAATTTTTGCATCATCGCGCATATCGACCATGGCAAGAGCACACTTGCCGACCGTCTGCTCGAGTACACCCACACCGTGGCAGCCGACCAAATGGAGGCTCAGGTGCTCGACGACATGGACCTGGAGCGCGAACGCGGTATTACCATCAAAAGCCACGCCATCCAGATGGAGCATGAAATCGATGGCACCCCCTATACTCTCAACCTTATCGACACCCCGGGACACGTGGACTTCTCCTACGAGGTCTCTCGCTCCATAGCAGCCTGCGAGGGCGCTCTGCTGATTGTGGACGCATCGCAAGGCATTCAGGCTCAGACCATCAGCAACCTTTACATGGCTCTTGACAACGATCTGGAAATCATCCCCGTGATCAACAAGATCGACCTCGAAAGCGCCAAGCCCGACGAGGTGGAGGATGAGATCGTGGAGCTCTTAGGTTGCGACCGCAGCGAAATCATACGCGCAAGCGGCAAGACTGGCGAAGGCATCCCGGAAATCCTCAGAGCCATCGTGGAGCGCGTTCCGGCTCCCAAAGGCGATCCAGAAGCTCCACTGCAAGCACTGATTTTTGACTCGGTTTTCAATCCATTCCGAGGCATCATAGCTTATTTCAAGATCGTCAACGGCAGCATCAGCAAGAACGACTTCGTGAAGTTTGTCTCCACCGGCAAGGAATACCATGCCGATGAGATCGGAGTGCTCAAGCTCGACATGTCGCCGCGCGACACCCTGAGCGCTGGCAATGTGGGCTACATCATCTCCGGCATCAAAACTTCTAAGGAAGTGCGCGTAGGCGACACCATCACCCATGTGGAAAATCCCTGCTCCGAAGCCATCGACGGCTTCGAAGAGGTCAAGCCCATGGTGTTTGCCGGAGTCTATCCCATAGAGACTGAGGACTTCGAGAATCTGCGCTCTTCGCTCGAAAAGCTGCAGCTCAATGACGCCTCGCTCACCTATACTCCCGAGTCGTCGGCTGCGCTCGGATTCGGATTCCGTTGCGGCTTCCTGGGACTGCTCCATATGGAGATCATCCAGGAGAGACTGGGCCGTGAATTCGACATGGATGTCATCACCACTGTGCCCAACGTTTCCTACAAAGTCTACGACAAGAAGGGCAACATGACCGAGGTGCACAATCCCAGCGGGCTGCCCGACCTCACCCTGATCGACCATATCGAAGAGCCATACATCCGTGCCACCATCATCACGGCTGCCGAATACATCGGCCCCATCATGACTCTCTGCCTGGGCAAGCGCGGCGAACTCATCAAGCAGGAATACATCTCGGGCAACCGCATGGAGATGACCTTTGACATGCCCCTTGGCGAAATCGTAATCGACTTCTACGACAAGCTCAAGAGCATCTCTAAGGGCTATGCCTCTTTTGATTATCATATCCATGATTTTCGCGAGAGCAAGCTGGTCAAGCTTGACATCCTGCTCAATGGCGAAAGTGTCGACGCTCTCTCCACCCTCACCCATGTCGACAACGCCATGACATTCGGCCGTCGCATGTGCGAAAAACTTAAGGAGCTGATTCCACGCCAGCAATTCGACATCGCCATCCAGGCTGCCATCGGAGCCAAAATCATAGCTCGCGAAACCATCAAAGCTGTGCGCAAGGATGTGACCGCAAAATGCTACGGCGGTGACATCAGCCGCAAGCGCAAGCTCTTGGAGAAACAGAAGAAGGGCAAGAAGCGCATGAAGCAAATCGGCAGCGTGGA
>CAYTXF010000168.1:0-3203 GCA_964440745.1 uncultured Bacteroides sp. | reverse complement strand
ATAAAAAGCATGCTAAAATTGTGGAATTGTCGAAAATTATTGCTATCTTTGCGTAATTATAGGGGATTATCGAAATTGACCCCCTGTTATGCTCATTTTTAACTTTAATTATAATTGCTATCAAACCGATTTACATTTTACAATGGCTATGAAAAAATCGATAAAACTGCTGATGCTGGTGGCCTTGGCCTCTTCGGCAACGGCAATGGCTGCACCGGTGTCACAGCAACGTGCCTCCCAAGTGGCCCAAATGTTTGTGTCACAACAGTACACCGCCCCCTCCGGGTTGTCGGTGAAGAGTGTTGAGGCACTTAATGACCAACTTTATCTTATCAACTTCTCACCCCGAGGCTGGGCCATCGTCAGCAGCGACGACACTGCCGAGCCGATCGTGGGCTATTCAACCGATGGCAGCCTCCAGGCCTCAAAGCTTCCCGAGAACATGGCCTACATGATGGGCGAAGCTGCCAAGACAGTGCAAATGAAAGTCAACCAGGGGCAAGCTAACATCAAATGGAATCGCATCGAAAGCGGCATGTTGACCCAGTCGCGCGCCGGCGAACCTGTTGACCAGCTCATCACAGTCAACTGGAACCAGGGCGACCCCTACAACTACTATTGCCCGGGCTCAGGCAAGAACAAGGCTGTGGTAGGCTGCGTGGCTGTGGCTATGAGCCAGGCCATGAGCGTGCAGAGATATCCTGACAGCCCCTCAGGCCAAATTGGATACTCATGCGACTACGGCTATCTCGAAATTGACTTCGACAAGGAAGATCCATACAATTGGACCCAGATCCTGGCCGGCAGCAACAACTATCGCGAGACTGCCCGTCTGCTCTACCACGCTGGCCTCTCAGTATCGATGGACTACGGCAGCGACGGTTCTGGCATCCCCTCGAATCAGGTATACCGCATCACCAACGCTCTGAAGAACAACTTCGGCTATGCAAGCGATGTCAACTACTACTGGCGCGACTCTTACAGCGGCAACTGGGAGCAGCTCCTGCTCAACGAGCTCTACACCGGCCATGCCCTTGTGTACAACGCTATCGATAGCCAGGGCGGCTATGGCCACTCGTTCAACATCGACGGCTACGACGGCAACCTCTATCACCTCAACTGGGGTTGGGGAGGAACCGGCAATGGCTATTTCAGCATCAACTCCCTCGCTGACGCTG
The DNA here is from genome assembly GCA_964440745.1 of uncultured Bacteroides sp. Lineage (GTDB taxonomy): Bacteria > Bacteroidota > Bacteroidia > Bacteroidales > Muribaculaceae > CAG-873. Next base: position 2,025 of record CAYTXF010000168.1, on the reverse strand, counting down.
CCATGGGCATGAACTACGACAGCAAGCATGTGGTGGTGACCGGCATCGGCGCGCCCAACTCATCGCTGCGCAGCGCTACCCTGTCAGACTTCTTCGTAGAGACTGGTCTGCCCGCTGGCACTCCCGTGAGCGCCATCCTGGTCAACGATCAACTCGTAAGCGCTGGCAATTTCTCAATCACCGTGACTGGCGAATACGACAACAAGACCGCTGAGTACAAGGAGATTCCTTTCGAATACAATGATGGCGTGCTCTATACCACTCGCGTGCTGACCTCAGCCGACGAACAGGATGTATACGTGCGCTGCGTGGTGCAGGACAACGATTCCAAGACCAAGATTACTCAGGGCTTCACCGTGACCATCGAGGCTCCCCAGCTGATTGAGCACCGCTCATCGATCACCTACGATCGCACCACTCAGACTTTCCGCGTGAAGACCAAATACAACACCACCTACCAGGTAAAGAACAGCCAAGGCGCTGTTGTGGCAAGCGGCGAAATCGGCGCATTCCCGTACATCGAGTTCACTCGCTCACAGCTCACCTCTGGCAACAATACCGTAACGCTGACTCACGGCGACAAGACTAAGACCTTTACCATAGCACTTTAACCACTTTAGACAGAAATCACAATGAAAAAGATATATTATCTGTTTGCCTCTCTCTTGGCATTTGGCATGGTAGCCTGTGGCGGCAGCGATGATCCTAAGGTTCCAGATAATAATGGCGGCGGCTCAGGCAACGATTCAAGCGATGATGTAGAGGTGAAAATCACCACTGCAACAATTGAATTCAAGGCTAATGTGCTCACCGAGTTCGGTTCGCAGCACAAGATGAACATATACCCCAAGACCTACTCGCGCATTGACGCTCCCAACATCGTTGACGGCGTGTGCGCAACCTACGACGGCAACACCTGGACCATGAGCCCCTCGGTGAAGATCAACAGCTCGCAAAAGAATGCCTTCGTGTATGCGGTGTCTCCCTATGACGCATCCTACACCAATGCTTCGGCTATTCCAATCGATATGAACAAGCAGATCGACCTGATGTACTCGGGTTCGTACGTGCCCGCTTCGCTCACCACCCCCACTGTGAAGCTGACCATGAACCACGCTCTGTCGCTGCTGACCTTCAACATCGTGCCCATCAACTGCAATGGCGGCACTCTGAAGAATATCAAGATTGACGGCGAGAATGTGTACACCACCGGCACAATGGACGCAAGCACCGGCAAGGTGACCCTTGGCAGCACTGGCGCTGTGAGCGCCGCTCAGAACAAGGCCATCGCCGACGGCGGCTGGACCAGCGACCTGCCTGGCATCTGGGCACTTCCCTTCAATACCAAGGCTGGCGATGTGACCGTGACTTTCACCATCGACAACAAGACTTACGATCTGATTCTCCCGGAGACAGAGATGAAGTACGGCTATCAGTACATCTATCGCCTAACTCTCACCCAGAATGGCTTGGAGTTTGACCCGTCGATGACCGACTCGCGTTCGCTCAACGTTGACACCGATGAGACTCCCGAATTCGCGCTCTACGGCATGATCACTGTGAAGGCTTCTGGCTCATGGATGCACTCGCCTTACTTCCACGGCAACGCTGTGTTTGGCAGCATCGTGACACCTACGAAGACCATCTCTTACAATGACTCGTCGGTGAAGCTTGAAGGCCTTTCATCGGGCAACACCATCCTTGTGGAGACCTGGAACAGCACAGGCTTTGAAATTGAATCCCTGGATGGCATCGATGTCATCGACATGACCCAATACGAATAGCGTAATACCAATTACAATATTATGCTATCTGTAAAGATCTCTTCCCGCAAAGGATTTGTTCAGCATTCCGACAATGGGCCGCGGGAAGGATCGCTTATAAAATGATAATGAGTAATAGATAGCAACTATAATCATTATTGAGATTAAGAGCTTTCGGGAGAAAGCTCTTAGTTTTTATATATGTGTGAGAAAAGGGCGAGAAAAAAATCGGAACGCGGATTGTAACAATTGACGTTTTTCG
>CAYTXF010000167.1:0-3324 GCA_964440745.1 uncultured Bacteroides sp. | reverse complement strand
CTCTGCAAATATAGCAATAATTTACGAAACAGCAAAAAATTAGGGGGCCAATTCGTGGTCCCCCATATCGTTGCTTACCAATCGCGCGGACGTCCCTTCAGGGGATTGATAGCCCCCGGAGGCTGGTCTGACTCCTGAAGGCGAGCTGCCAAAGTCTCGGCTGGAGGAAAATCAGAAGTTATGCGCCACTCTTCGCGGCCATTGCGATAGATGATGATCGTAGGCAAGGTGGTGAGCTTTACCAAATCTACCTCGCGCGGGTCATCGCTTACATTGATGCGGTAGACAGGAGCGCCTGGGCCCATTATCTCCTTCACCTCTTCGGTGAGTCGGTTGGCTTGGTCGCATGCGGGAGAATTGTCGTAGAATTCCACCATTCCTGCCACCTGACCTCTTAACAATTCATGTACATCCATTGTAATATGTTTTAGATTAAGATACTTTGATTATTATAACCTTAGAGGTTGGTTTTGGTTCATCTATTGAATCTTTTTAACAATGATATCCAAAGAGTTGGATGTCTTTACCTGTCCAAATTTGGTTATAATCTGGTTTTAATTGTGATGATTTGGTTTTAATTGAGATTTATCGTACCTTTGCACCATATAATCCAATGTTTATAATCTTGTTTATAATAGATACACTTTCAGACTGACGACTGAAGACTAAAGACTGAAGACCAAAGACCAAAGACCAAAGACCAAAGACCAAATATGAATAAAGTATTAGTACTGGTGGCCCATCCCGATATGGAAGCCAGCGTAATGAACAAGGCTCTCGCCAATGCAGCCCGCCAAGTGGAGGGCGTGACAGTGATGGAACTCACTCCTAATCCCATGGACGCGGATCTTTATCGCCAGCCCATGGCCGATGCCGAGGTGGTGGTGTTCCAATTCCCTCTCTACTGGATGAGCGCGCCCTGGATTCTGAAACAATGGAGCGACACAGTGTTTATGCAACTTTGCGAACAAGGTTTCACCCAGGGCAAAAAGCTGATGACCGTGGTCACTACCGGCGCCGAAAAGGAGTCGTTCGCTCCTGGTCAGAAAAACATTCATACCATGGAGGAATATCTGCGCCCCTATGAAGGGCAAGCCAACTTTGCCCAAATGGGATGGATCGAGCCGCTGATTGTCTACGGAAATCCGGATCCCGAGATCGCTGCTCGCGACTTGGCTGCTGGCCTCGAGAATTACAAGCGCGTGCTATCTTCTCTGGCAAAATAGGGCTTCATACTATTTCAAAAGTACATTGATGATAAGGCTTGATAGCGACCGGCTATATTTTACTGGTGGGGTGGAATTGAAAAATCCCCACCATATTTCTATTCCCGAAGGCCTCACTGTAGCAATAGGGCCCAATGGCAGCGGAAAGTCAACTCTGGGCAACATCTTGGAGCGAGGATGGAATTTCCGCACCAATCGTCTTGTCTCTGTCTCAGGGGAAAAGCTGAAGATAAAGAAGATACAGTTTACCGACATCCACTCTTTAGCCGGAGATTCTGTGGGTTATTATCAGCAGCGATATGAGGCCACCATGAACGATGGTGTGCCCACCGTAAGAGATATCCTGGGCGATGAATTGGCCAAGCCTCACTGGCAGCGCCTGGCTTCGCTATTCTCCCTGCAAGGGCTCGAAGATCATAAGGTGAATTACCTATCGAGCGGCCAGCTTCGCAAATTCCTTATCGTCAACGCTCTTTTGAGCGAGGTCGACCTATTGATCCTTGACAATCCCTATATTGGCCTTGACGCCCCCTCGCGCCAGATCCTCAATGAGGCCATGGCTCAGCTGCCCAAGGCTGGCGTGAATGTGATGCTGCTGATCTCCAACGAGAGAGACATCCCCGATTCGGCATCATGCATAATCCCCATGAGCGGCATGACCATCGGAGAGCCCATGGCTCCTGGTCAATATCATGCATCATTAGTTGGCGAGGCCTTGCGTCCTCGACTTCCCGAGGAATTCCCGGAGAAACCACATTCTGACACAGCGCCTATTGACACAATCATGGATATGCGCCGCTGCACAATCCGGCATGGCGGCCGCATACTGCTTAGCGACATCACTTGGCATGTGCGCGATGGGGAGTGCTGGTGGCTTTATGGCCCCAATGGATGCGGGAAATCAACCCTGCTGAGCCTGGCATGCGCCGACAATCCGCAAGCCTATTGCAACGACATCACCCTGTTTGACCGCCGTCGCGGTACCGGCGAGAGCATCTGGGACATCAAGCGCCGCATTTCATACATATCGCCCGAAGCCTCGCTCCATTTCCATCCGCAAGGCTCGACCCAGCGCATCATAGCACAGGGCCTGACCCTCACAGCGTGCGAACCCGTGAGAGAAGCCCAGCTCGATCTGGCCCTAAAATGGATGCAAGTGCTTGGCATTGAGCATCTAAAAGACCGTCCTTTCGGTTCGCTCTCCACCGGCGAGCGCCAGCTGGCCCTCTTGGCTCGCGTATTCGCCAAGCAGCCCAGGCTGATGATTCTCGATGAGCCTTTCCATGGGCTCGATGCCTACAACACCGCCTTGGTCAAGGAGATAATACAGCGTTTCGCTCTATTAGCCCGGGAGGATCCCAAAGAGCATCCCATGTCGCTGATCATAGTCAGCCACTATGCCGAGGAACTTCCCGCTTGCTTCACGCTGCGCTACGACCTGTCCAAGCAAAATCACTCGTAAATCGTGGGGTCTGCAATTCCAGCCTCGGCCAGAGCTTCTTTGCGCTCCACGCAAGTGCCGCATTTGCCGCAATGCTTTTCGCGACCCTTGTAGCAGGAATATGTGTGGGCATAATCCACGCCTAAGCGCTTGCCGCGCTCCGCGATCTGTCCCTTGGTCAGCAGGGTGTAGGGCGCGCGCAGCTGGAGATGGTCGTAGGTGCCCTCGGATATTGCCTTGCCCATGGCTTTGATGAAGCCCGCGCGGCAGTCGGGATAAATGGCATGGTCGCCATGGTGATTGGCGATCATCACTGCCTTCAAGCCACGGCTTTCGGCCAGGCCAGTAGCTACCGACAGCATGATGCCATTGCGGAAGGGCACCACAGTGCTGCGCATGTTTTCATCCTCGTAATGGCCTTCGGGTATGGCATCTGCTCCCGACAAAAGCGAGCTCTCAAAATACTGGCCCATGAAGGCCAAGTCGATCACTACCAGCTCAATGCCGAGCTGCTCGCAATTGTAGCGGGCGCATTCCAATTCGCGCGCATTGTGGTTGCTGCCGTAGGTGAAATTCACGGCCAGGGCTATCGATGATTTGTATTCGTGGAGCATGGTCACCGAGTCCATGCCTCCCGACAATACTATTAATGCGTCT
>CAYTXF010000166.1:1814-3363 GCA_964440745.1 uncultured Bacteroides sp. | reverse complement strand
CCTGAGATCTTCACAGTATTAGGACTAAATTAAAGGATACTTAGCAATGGATTACTCACAATTTTTCTCTTTGAAGCAGGAAATAGCACTGCTAATCGTGTTCCTGTTAGTCTTTCTCTATGACACGTTCATGCCTCAGCGCTCTGGCAAGGGCTTGCCCGTATTTGCCACTCTGCTGATGCTCGTGATCACCGTAGGCGGATTCTTCACATGCTTCCTCGGCACTGGCGATGTGGCAGCGTTTGCTGGCATGTATGTGTCGAGCCCGGCTATCACAGCCATCAAGTGCATCCTGAATGTTGGCGTTGTGATCGTGCTCATCCAGTCGATCAAGTGGGCCGACAGCGATCTGATGATCATGCGTCGCGGCGAGTTCTACGAGCTGCTGCTCGTCACTCTCTTCGGCATGTATCTGATGATCTCGAGCCGCCACTTCTTGCTCTTCATCATCGGTCTTGAGAGTGCCTCTCTGCCGCTGGCAGCCATGGTCGCCCTCGACAAGAATCGCTACGAGAGCAGCGAGGCTGCCATCAAGTACATCCTCACCGCTGTGTTCTCATCGGGCGTGTTCATGATGGGTCTCAGCTTCGTGTACGCTCTTACAGGCTCGCTCTATTTCCAGAACATCTACTTCGCTGTATTTGGCCAGCATAGCACTCTGCTGTGCATTGCCATCGCTTTCGTAATCGCCGGCATGGGCTTCAAGCTCTCGCTGGTGCCATTCCACTTGTGGACAGCCGACGTTTACCAGGGCGCGCCCACATCGGTCACCTCTTATCTGTCGGTAATCTCCAAGGGCGCTGCAGCCTTCGCCTTCATGGTGATCCTGGCTCAGTGCTTCGGAGCTGTCTACCACAATATCTGGGAGTGGATGATGTATGTGCTCATCATCCTGACAATCACTGTCGGCAACCTGTTTGCTATCCGCCAGAAGAACATGAAGCGATTCCTGGCCTTCTCGTCGGTGTCGCAGGCTGGCTACATCATGCTGGGCATCATCGCCTACAATGCGATGGGCACAGGCGCCATGATGTACTACATCCTGGTGTACATCTTCAGCAACCTTGGCGCTTTCGGCGTGATCCAGGCTATCGAGAATGCCACTGGCAAACTCAGCATGGATGATTATCGCGGCCTCTACAAGACCAATCCGCGCCTGTCGGTGGCCATGATGCTGGCTATGTTTTCGCTGGCCGGCATTCCGCCCTTCGCAGGCTTCTTCTCAAAATTCTTTATCTTCACCAGCGCCATCAATCAGGGCAGCGTGGCCATCTACATCCTGGTGCTGATAGCATTGATCAATACGATCGTATCGCTCTATTACTATCTGTTGGTGGTAAAGGCAATGTTTATCAGTCCCGACGAACCGGTGATCGCACCCTTCAAGAGCTCGTTCAGCGAGCGCTTGGGCATGTGGATCTGCGTGGCCGGCATCCTGTTCTTAGGACTCGTAAGCCCCGTCTACGACTGGCTCCTCGAGGTGAGCGCTCCTCTGCAAAGCCTCTTTATGTAATAGGTTAAAAAGACAAGGGAAATCAAAAGGTGGCAC
>CAYTXF010000166.1:0-1714 GCA_964440745.1 uncultured Bacteroides sp. | reverse complement strand
GCGCACTCTACTCCCCTCCTGAACCATTCCTGCTCCAGGTCCTTGGCATCGGCCACCTGGTCGGGCCGTTTGATCTTGTGGGGCACTCCCTGGGTGGCGCCATAGCCGATGGCTATGAGGGCGTGGATCTTGTCGCCGTCGCGAAGTTCGCACTCTACCTTGCCTTTGCTGAAGGTGAGTCCCACCCAGCAGGTGTGGAGGCCCAGGGCCTGGGCTAACAGCACCACCTGCTCTCCGGCATAGCCTATCTCGTAGTCCTTGCCCTTGGGGGCTGCCATCACGATGTAATTGGCGACTCCGGAGAATTTGCCATACTTGGCCAGCAGCGAGCTGCCAAAAGCCAAGGGCTCGTTGATGGTGAGCTGCATGTTGAGCCCGTATTCCCGGTTGAGCTCTTCGATGCGGCCGTTGAGGATGTGGGCCTTCTCAGGCTCAATCTCCATGGCTAAATAGGCGCGCACGGAATGGCGCAATTTTACCATTTTCAGGAGTTTTTCTCTTTCCCTAATCATTTTTCTTAAATTTTGCGTTATTAAGGAGTAGACATAGTGCTGCAAGGGCGCTATCGATTATATAATAAAAACGTCAATGACAATGAAAAAGTATAGCTGGATTTTGCTCCTTTTCTTGCCTATTCTGCTCACCCAGTGCAAGGCAGAGAAGACGCCCCCTCTTGATTATTCAACTCAATGGCAGGCTGATGTGCTGGGCGACGGATACGAGATGCGTTACGTTGACCAGGGCACCGATTACAGCGGTCCGGTGAGAAGCACCATCATACGCAAACTCGCCTCTGACTCCGTGGCTGCCCTCCATCCTCATCGAGGCGTGCTCTACGTGCACGGCTACAACGACTATTTCTTCCAGAAAGATATGGGCGACCGGTTTGTGGATTCGTGCTACAATTTTTATGCGGTCGACCTGCGCAAATATGGCCGGTCGCTGATGCCAGGACAGACGAAATTTGAGGTGCGCGACCTCCATGAATATTTTGCCGACATCGATTCAGCTCTGCAACAGATGCATCGCGACGGCATCGACGAGGTGGTACTGATGGCCCACAGCACCGGCGGACTCATCACCTCGATGTACATGGAGGAAGAGCCTGACACCACCATCCGCGCCTTCGTGCTCAACAGTCCCTTCCTGGAGTGGAATCTGAGCGCCGGGATGCGCAATGTGGCAATCCCAGTTGTGCGTGCTATCGCGCCGCTGGCACGAGGCCTGAGACTCAGCAATGGCAACAGCACGGCTTATGCCGAGAGCCTGCTGGCCGACCATCACGGCGAATGGCAGTACGACACTGACTGGAAAACCTTCTATCCGGAAAAGGTGAGCGCCTCGTGGCTTGGCGCTATCGACAAGGGGCACGCACAGGTGCAAAAGGCTGAGCCGCCAATTATGGTGCCCATCCTGCTCATGCATAGCGACAAATCAGTCTCGGGTGACGAGTGGACGCCTGAGTTCCAGACATGCGATGCCGTGCTCAATGTCGACGACATCTCTCGCTACGGGAGCGCCCTGGGCCCTCTGGTGACGGAATACACAGCCCCCGGCGGCCTCCACGACCTCATCCTCAGCTCTCCCCCAGTCCGCGAAGCCGTCTACCAGCAAATCTTCCGCTTCCTCGCCCAAGACAAGAAGCCTGTGTTTATAAAGACGAAAATCTACGAATAGACGAAAATCGGCTCAAGACGAAAAGCCTGTGTTTTCC
>CAYTXF010000165.1:0-3479 GCA_964440745.1 uncultured Bacteroides sp. | reverse complement strand
AATTTTCAGCAATTTCACACTTTGCCGAAAAGGGACAAAAATTAAACAATGAGTCACCGAGTGTTGTTATATGCAAAAATAATGCTTAACTTTGCATATTCTTAGGCAATATTGCCGTGTAACGTTCAATCTAATTGAGAAGGAAATTATGAAAAAAATTCTCATTACCCTGTGCTTGGCTATCATAGCAGTAGCCGGAGCGTTTGCCCAAAAGGGAAAGGCAGCCATCGGCGCCGACTTGCTTTATGGCACTGACATCGAGCGTGCCGGCCTCGGCATCAAGATGCAGTACAACATAAGCGACCCGGTGCGCTTGGAGGCTGACTGGGACTGCTTCTTCAAGCAGGATCACTTCACTTTCTGGACCGTGAATGTGAATGCCCAGTACCTGATCCCCCTGGCCGACAATGTGCAGTTCTATCCCATGGCTGGCTTGGGCGTGTGCTACGCTGGCTATTCCGGCCCCATAGGCGATGACTCTGAGTCAAAGTTGGGATTCAACATCGGCATGGGATTGCAGTATGAATTCAATCCTTCCTGGTTTGCCGACATCGAGGCCAAATATGCCTACTTCAAGCACTACGATCAGTGCGTGCTGAGCATCGGCTTCGGTTATCGCTTCTAAGCCTCAAACCCACAAGAGAAAAATCCGCCACGCAGGCGCGGAGGTCATTTTGGTGATCTCCATGCCTGCGTGGCGGATTACTTATTCTCGACAAAGTCACTTAAAAGGAAATTTATGACCCTTATGAAATAAAATTTGGGGGATTTTTTCTAATTGTAGTGGGAAATAATGGCTAACTTTGCAATATGCTAGAGTGAGCAAGAAATCCTGACACTTTTCAAATATAGCCATGAACATATTCAGAATCTTAGCATGCGGAGCCATTGCGGCTCCATTGATGGCCGGCGCCACTGTGACGCTGCCAAAATTCTTCACTGACAGCATGGTGGTGCAGCAGAATGCTGAGCTCACCATCCCGGGCTGGGCCAAGCGCAATGCCACGGTGAAGATCACCCCGTCGTGGGGCGAGACCGTGAAGGTTAAAGCCGGTAAGGACGGCTCATTTGTGGCCAAACTTGCCACTCCTGAAGCTGGCGGCCCATACACTATCACATTCGACGATGGCCAGAAGACCACTCTCAGCGACGTGCTCGCTGGCGAGGTATGGTTCTGCTCGGGCCAGAGCAACATGGAGATGCCCGTCGAGGGCTGGGGCAAGGTGATGGATTATCGCCGCGAAGTGGAGAATGCCAACAGCCCGCAGTTGCGCCTGCTGCAGGTGAGGAAGGCCACATCTTATTCGCCGCAGACCGACGCCGAAATCAACCAGGGCAGCTGGCGCAGCGCCACCCCGCAGTCGGTGCCGGAATTCTCAAGCATCGGATATTTCTTCGGACGCCAGCTCAACGATGAGCTCAACATCCCCATTGGCATCATCGATTGCACCTGGGGCGGCACTCCCATCGAGGCTTGGAGCAGCTATGCCACGCTCATGGGCCTGGATGAGTTCGGTCCTGAACTCCAGCAGATCGCTGACAACAATTACGATGCTTCGGCCCTGGAGGCTGCCTATCAGCAGAAGCTCAGCGAGTGGGAAAGCCTGGTAATCCCGCAGAGCATGGAGATGGACGAGGGCGCTATGAAATGGGACAAGATGCCGGTGCCGGGCGAGTGGGAGAACAGCGTGCTGCCGGCTTTCGACGGAGTGGTGTGGCTGCGTCGCACTTTCGACGTGCCTGAGTCGATGGCCAATGGCGAGGCCCTGCTGAGCCTGGCGTGCATCGACGATGAGGATGTCACTTATCTTAATGGCGAGAAAGTCGGGGCCACCAGCGGCTACAATGTGACGCGCAAGTACAGCGTGCCAGCTGGTGTGCTGAGGCCTGGCGAAAACACTCTGATGATCCGCGTGCTGGATACGGGCGGCGGTGGCGGCCTGTATGGCGACAAGGATGCGCTCTATGTTGAGGCCAATGGCCAGAAGCTGCCTCTTGATGGCACATGGGACTATAGCATCGCCAGTGACTTCTCTTCGTTCCCTCCACGGCCGGTGTCTCCTTTGAGTTCGGGCTTCCCCACTGTTCTGTACAATGCCATGATGCATCCGGTGACTGTGATGCCGGTTGCTGGCGTGCTGTGGTATCAGGGTTGCAACAATGTGGGCCGCGATGAGCAGTATTCCAAGATCTTCAAGCAGATGATACAAGATTGGCGCAAGGATTGGAACAATCCTGAGATGCCTTTCTATTTCGTGCAATTGGCCGGGTATCTGCAGCCTAAGCGTTTCCAGCCGGATTCGCAGTGGGCGGCTCTGCGCCAGGCTCAGGCCGACGCTCTTGCTCTCGACAACACAGGCATGGCCGTGGCCATCGACCTGGGACATCCCGATGACATCCATCCGAAGAATAAGCAGGAGGTGGCACGTCGCCTGGCCTCGCTGGCCCTGAATAATCAGTATGGCAAGGCGCGCGAGTGCGTGGCGCCGGTGGTGAAGGACACCAAGATCGATGGCCGCTATGTGCGCCTGACGTTCAATGAGCCGGTGACCATGTATGGCGGCGGCCAAGGATTTGTGATCCAGGGCGCCGACGGCAAATGGGGCGTGGCTTACGGCCGCCAGCTCGAGCCCACGGTAATCGAGGTGTCGAGCGACGAGATCGCCTCGCCCGTCGAGCTCCGCTACGATTGGGCCGACTATCCCGAGGGCAACCTCCGCTCCCTCGGCGGTCTCCCCGTTGCCCCCTTCAAGGCCCGTTAACCATTAAAAAAGCGCCCGCAAGGGCGCTTTTCTTTATTTCAATGTTATCGATCCGTCCTTCCCTACGGAAAATGTGAACTTCTCTGTCTTCGGGAACGCCTTCCCAAGATTCTCCGTCTTTATGCTTTGCGACGTCTCGAATTCCGAGAGGCGGCTGGCAATGATATTGCCGGCCAAATTTAGCGATGTCACCCTCAACTGCGCTTTCAGCCCCAGGGCATATATCTCCTTGTCGTAGGAAATGCCGCTTCGCAGGCTCTGCGTGATCACCACGGTGCAATTGGCGGGCATCTTGGTATACTCGTGCGAGGTGAGCAGATAGCTTTCGTCGCCGGCATCGTTGTAGGTGTCGGTCACGGTGTTGCCCTTGTAGTCGACATATTCGATGGTAGTCAGGATCATTGCTGCCTGGTCGCGGCCCGTGTCGGTGATCTCCAACTCGAAGTAGTACGACGAGGGCGCATCCTCGTTGAGCGGCGAGTCGTTGTCGCTGCTGCAGCCAGCGCATCCCAAGGCCGTCAGGGCCATGGCGAATATCATGTAGAGATAGTGTTTCTTTGTCATAAAGAGAGTTTTAGGTTGGTTTATTCTGCAAAGATAGCGATTTTTTTTCTTTTCATCCATCGCTGCGGAGAAAAAGTCGATTGTGCAAAGATAACGATTTTTTCGGCTCAAGCCAAAAAGCCTGTGTTTTTAGGGAAGTGTAACAATTTCAAT
>CAYTXF010000164.1:0-3559 GCA_964440745.1 uncultured Bacteroides sp. | reverse complement strand
AATAGGTCCTCGAGGTCGGGATTGGGGAGGGCCTTTTTGCCGCGAACGCCCAGCTGCTCCATGGCGCGGCCGGCGCTCAGGATGGTCTGCTTGCCGTCGCTGACAATCGACTTGACATCATCATAGGCTTCCTGGGTCTCTCGCAGCTTTTTGCCCACTGTCATGAAGCGGGCATGGAAGCGCTCCACGCGCTCGATAAGTTTGCGGGCCTCGTCGATGATTTTCTGAGTGTTGCGCTCATGTTGCACATTCACCCAGGTGAGGTCGATGATTCGCAAACCTGCCATCAGGGTCTGAGTGCCGGCGATGAACACTTTCTTCTCGAAGGCGTCGCGCCACAGATCGGGCTCGATATTGAGGGCCAATTGCAGAGCGCCCTCGATTGGTACGAACATGATCACGAAGTCGATTTGGGCGCGGTTCTTGGTGATGTATTTGCTGTAGTTTTTACCAGAGAGACCTTTCACATGGTTCTTTAGGGATTCCACTACGCGAGAGGCTGCAGCCTGTTTTTGCTCGCTGTCCTCAGTGTTCTGGTATTCAGTGAAGGCTTTTAATGAGACCTTTGAATCGATGACCACATCGCGATTATCGGCGAGGTGAAGTATCACATCGGGCACCATCTTTGAGCCGGTGTCTTCGTTGCGCAGGGGGTTGCCCTGCCAGTCACGCAGAGTTTCTTGTACATCGAAATGCACTCCCTTCTGGAGGCCCTGGCTTTCGAGCAGTTCGGTGAGCACAAGTTCGCCCCAGTTGCCCGCCACTTTGTTCTGGTGCTGCAGCGCATTGCTGAGGCGGTCGGCTTCTTTACCTAATGCCGAGGCCTGGTCCATCATTAGTTGGATGCTTTTCTCCACTGATGCCGTGTTGCGGGCAGATGTCAATTGGGTATCTTTCATAGCCTGTTCCATGCGCGTCAGATTGTCGCGCAAGGGGGCGAAGATTTGCTCCATGTGCGCGCGGTTGGTGTTTTGCAGTTCGGCGCTGCGCTGCTTGAGCATCTGCTCGCTGATGGCGGTGAATTGGGCCCTGAGGAGTTCGTGCTGCTTGGCAGCCTCTTGCTTGGCTGTGGCGAGGAGTTGGGCGGCCTCCTGCTTAGTTGTGTCAAGGAGTTGGGTGGCTTGGTTCTTGTCTTGGGCGTGCGCCTGCTTCTCCGCCTGGAGGAGCATGTCAGCGGCGCGAAGGCGCCCCTGCATCATGAAAAAGATGCATCCGCCGCCAATGGCCAAGCCTATGATGAGGTATAAGATTTCCATAATGTAGTGTTCGGTGCTGGGCTTTTTGGTTGAGAAAGTGCAAATTTACGGAAAAGCCCTCGTTATTCAAAATCGGATTTGCTAAAATCGCCGCTTTAGCTTTCCTAAATTCAACATTGACAAGGTTGTGAGTGTTTTATCATTGGAGTCAAAACCTTCTCAAAATGACATCACGAATTTACTAACCTCTATCATCAAAGATTATGAAAGAAGAACTCGAATTATTGGCTAATCTGCTTGATTATCCAACTCGCGACAGCCAAGAAGTGGTGAAAAACGCATATCAGATCGTGAAGAAGTCAGCCAAGTTTACCCTCGACGAAAAGAGGTCGCTTTACGATTTTGTGAGTCAGTATGCCTATGTGGATTTGGCGACATGGCAACAGACTTACCGGGCAGCATTTGCCATAGCCAATGCCAGCCTTTATCTTTACGAGCACATCTATCCCACCACTTATCAGCGCCAGCTGGCCATGGAGCGCCTTACGGCCATTTATGCGGAACATGATCTGGAGATTACCTCGGGCGAACTGCCCGATTTCCTGCCAGTGTTTTTGGAGTTCACGTCGACTCTCGACGAGGATTTCGAGGCCCTCAGTTATCTGGCTGATATCTCCGAAGTGGTGAAATGCATCCACTATGCTCTCACCTATCAGGAAGGCGGCTACAGCCTGATCACCAAGGTGCTCCTCTCCCTGGCCACCCGCGGCCTTGCCCACCCCACCTTCCAGTTAGCCACCGCCTAAGACTTTTTGGTTATTTCAAATCTATTCTGTAATTTTGCATAATTAACCAAAAATAATTAATATGGAAGTAGGAGATAAGATACCTGAGATTTTGGGGCGCGACCAGGATGGACGCGAGATCAAGGCGAACGACTATGCAGGCCGGAAACTGGTGCTTTACACCTATCCCAAGGACAATACCAGCGGATGCACGGCTGAGGCATGCAGCCTTCGCGACCATCGCGATCAGTTGCGAGTCTTAGGCTTTGAGGTGCTTGGCGTAAGCAAGGATTCCGAGGCGAGCCACAAGAAATTCATAGAAAAGCAGGAACTCAATTTCCCGCTGATAGCCGATACCGACACGGCACTGCTGCAAGCCCTGGGCGCTTGGGGCGAAAAGAACATGTATGGCAAGAAGACCATGGGCACATTGCGCACCACCTATCTTGTCGACGAGAATGGCATCATCACCCATATCTTCACGCCCAAGCAGATCAAGACCAAGGAGCATGCCCAGCAGATCCTGGCGCTGTTAGAGAAGTAAATTCGCAAAAATAACTGAGGGCGCTCCCGGATGCGGGGGCGCCCTCTGCTTGTGTCTTGCGGGAAGGGATTATTCTAAGATGTCCTGCACCTCTACTTCGTAGACCACGGTCTCGTTGGGTCCTAAGCCATAGCGGCCGTTGAGGTTCTCCTGATAAGCCTCATCGCCGGGGATGTAGATGGTGGCCTTGTCACCCTTGTGGAGCTTGGTGAGTGTCTCCTGCAGACCGGGGATGCGGGTAGAAACCAGCACGGGGCGCACGTTCTCGCCCTGAGCGCGGTCGAATACGCGGCCATTCAGGGTGCGGCCTGTGTACTGCATGAGCACGCGCGAGTTGCTCTTGATGCTGTCAGTGCTGCTGCCAGCCTCGTTGACCTTGTAGGCGACGCCCGAAGCGAGCACCTTGTAGCCCTGGTTGCCAACTGAATCGATGGCAGCGCGTCCACGCTCGATGTTCTCCTTCGACTCGGGCGAATTCTTTACCTTGGCGACCTGATAGGCCTGCTGAGCCTCGCGGAGTTCGCGCGACAGGGCGCCGGCCTCTTCCTGAGCCATGGCTATGGCCATCGGGCCCACACTGTCAGCCAAGAAGGCTTTTTGGAAGGTGTTGAAGAGCAGAGTGCGGTTGACGGTGACTCCCATTTGCTCGATCTGCTTGCACTGCGAAGCCATGTTAAAGCCAGTGTACATGCCATAGGTGAAAGCAGTGACAGTGTCAGCGCTCAGCACATAGCGCACACCCTTGAGGAAGGCTTCCTTCGACAGGGTAGAGTCCTGAGCCAGTGCGCGCTCAAACTGCTGATTGTTCTGGTAGCCTATGTTGGTGCCTAAAGCCGCAATCAGAGAGTCGGTCTTGGCCTGTGAGAAGAGGGTGTCAAATCCCTCGTTGTTAGATACTGAGCTGCCGTGGTTGCAAGCCGTAAAGCTGAGCGAGAGCAGCAAAGCCGAAGCAATTAGTAACTTTTTCATAATTTTGATTTATATTCTAAAAATACGGCTGCAAAATTACGAAAAAAGGATGAAAAAAAGAATAA
>CAYTXF010000163.1:0-4033 GCA_964440745.1 uncultured Bacteroides sp. | reverse complement strand
AAAAAGTATCAAATTGTTAAGCGGCCGGATTTTGCAAAAATCTGTGGAAAATGCCAGATATGAGGCGAAAAGTGCAAAAGTGTAACGCTGAAGTAGACATTTGTTTCCTAAATAATACGATTTTACTCTAAAATTAAGCGAATTTTACACCTTTTGAATTGAATTATTTAATATCTTTGCAATCAGAAAACATTACTTTAAATTTATACCTTCAACTCATGAGATTTACAATGCCCTCGCTTCTGGCGATTGCTGTTGCATTTTCCACAGTTTCGTGCAACAATGCTCCGGAGAAGCACCTGACAAAGTCGGGTCTCGACCCCGAAAAATTCGTGGCAGAGGTCAATGGCAAGCCCACTGCCCTCTACACGCTCACCAACGACAACGGCATGGAAGTTTGCGTCACCAATTTCGGTGGCCGTATTGTGTCGATCATGGCTCCTGACCGTGACAACAAGTTTGTAGATGTAGTCCTGGGATTTGACAGCATCACTGATTATGTGAACATCCCCAGCGACTTTGGCGCTGCCATCGGCCGCTACGCCAACCGCATCGACCATGGCATCATCGTCATCGACGGCGACACCACCCAGCTGCCCACCAACAACTTCGGCCACTGTCTCCATGGCGGTCCTACCGGCTGGCAGTACCAGGTCTACGACGTGAAGAGCCACGATGACAACAGCATCACCCTGGTGATGAACTCGCCCGACGGCGACAACAATTTCCCTGGCAATGTCACCGCTGAGGTCACCTACACCCTCACCCCCGACAACGCCATCGACATCCGCTACACCGCCACTACTGACAAGCCTACGGTCATCAACATGACCAACCACAGCTATTTCAACCTTAATGGCGATCCCAACATGCCCATCACCAACTGCATCCTACAGAGCAATGCCAGCAATTACACCCCCGTAGATTCCACCTATATGACTACCGGCGAGATCGCTACCGTAAAGGAGACTCCATTCGACTTCACCCAGGCCAAGGCCATCGGCGAAGACATCGAGATCCAGAACGAGCAGCTCAAGAATGGCAACGGCTACGATCATAACTGGTGCCTCGACACCAATGGCGACGACACCCAGGTGGCTGCCGTGCTCTCTTCGCCTGTGACCGGCATTACCCTGACAGTGTACACCGACGAGCCCGGCATCCAGATCTACACCGGCAACTTCCTCGACGGCACAGTCCAGGGCAAGGGCGGCAACATCTATGAGAAGCGCACAGGCGTGTGCCTCGAGACTCAGCACTATCCCGACAGCCCCAACAAGCCCGAGTGGCCCAGCGTTGTGCTCCGTCCCGGCGAAACCTACAACAGCCATTGTGTCTTCCAATTCGGCATCGAAAAATAGCCTGAAGACCAAGGCCTAAATCCCAAATCCCAAAGCCTAAAAACTAAAGACTAAAAACTAAAAACCAACTAATCACATTCATTTCACATGGGAGCTCTTGATTGGATTGTCATAGCGCTATTCTGCGTGGCGCTGATTGGCATCATCGTATGGGTCGTGAGGCAGAAGCAAGGCAATGCCGACGACTATTTCCTTGGAGGCAAGGACGCTACTTGGATAGCGATTGGTGCCTCGATTTTCGCATCTAATATTGGTAGCGAGCACCTTATCGGCTTGGCTGGTGCCGGCGCATCGTCGGGCATGGCCATGGCCCACTGGGAGATTCAGGGTTGGATGATCCTGATCTTAGGCTGGGTGTTCGTGCCTTTCTACACCCGCTCAATGGTAATCACCATGCCGGAATTCCTGGAGCGCCGCTACAATGGCGCATCCCGCACCATCCTCTCGCTCATTTCTCTTATCAGCTACGTGCTCACCAAGGTGGCCGTGACCGTTTACGCCGGCGGCTTGGTATTCCAGCAAGTGTTTGGCATCAAGGAGGTTTGGGGCATCGACTTCTTCTGGATCGCTGCCATCGGCCTGGTTGTCATCACCGCGCTTTACACCATCTTCGGCGGCATGAAGTCGGTATTGTACACCTCGGTGCTGCAGACCCCGATCCTGCTGCTGGGCTCGCTCATCATCCTGGTGCTCGGCCTCAAGGCCCTGGGCGGCTGGGATCAGATGATGGCCATCTGCAGCCGCGTGGAGGTCAACGACTATGGCGACACTATGGTCAACCTGATTCGCGACAACCGCGACCCCGACTATCCGTGGCTTGGAGCGCTGATAGGCTCCGCGGTGATCGGCTTCTGGTACTGGTGTACCGACCAGTTCATCGTGCAGCGCGTGCTCTCCGGCAAGAATGAGAAGGAATCACGCCGCGGTACCATCTTCGGCGCTTACCTGAAGCTTCTGCCCGTGTTCCTGTTCCTGATCCCCGGCATGATTGCCTACGCTCTCTACAACGGCGGCATCACTCTGCCCAACGGCACACAGTTCGTGCTTGAGACTCCCGACGCAGCCTTCCCGTCGCTGGTGCGCCAGCTGCTGCCTGCCGGCGTCAAGGGCCTGATTGTCTGCGGTATCCTCGCAGCTCTTATGAGCTCGCTTGCTTCGCTCTTCAACTCATCGGCCGCTCTGTTCACCATCGACTTCTACCAGCGCTACCATCCCAATACCGACCCCAAGAAGGTGGTTCGCATTGGCCAGGCCGCTACCGTGGTGATCGTGGTGCTCGGCATCCTCTGGATCCCGGTGATGCGCTCGGTGGGCGATGTGCTCTACAACTATCTGCAGGATGTGCAGTCAGTGCTCGCTCCGGGTATCGCTGCAGCCTTCCTGATGGGTATCTGCTGGAAGCGCGCCACCCCGATGGGCGGCATGTGGGGTCTGCTCTCAGGCCTTATCATCGGTATCACCCGTCTGTGCGCTAAGATCTACTACAGCAACGCTGTGCTGGTGCCCGATGGAAATCCCCACAACTGGTTCCAGTATCTGTTCTATGATGTCAACTGGCTGTTCTTCAGCGGCTGGATGCTGGTATTCTGCCTCTTGGTAGTGTTTGTGGTGAGTCTCTTCACCAAGCCCAAGTCAGAGGCCGAGATCAAGGGTCTGGTATTCGGCACCTCTACTGCCGAGCAGCGCGCTGCTACTCGCGCAAGCTGGGGCGCCTGGGATATCATCAACTCGGTGATCATCCTTGGCTTGACAGCAGCATTCTATATTTATTTCTGGTAACGATAGGAGCGGGGCTCCCCGAGCCCCGAAGAATAATCTTACAGGTGCCGAGGTCTGGGGAGACTGTGGTAAAAATGGGAAAGTAGAGGTCTGCACGCTTCAACCTCTATCTTAAATGACGCTTCCTTTACCCAGCCTCGGCATTTTTAAATAGCAAATAGCGGCTCACGGAGCCGCTCTCCTAAATTTAATAATTCAATACCCTTATGTTAGAAGAACTCAAAGAAAAAGTGTTCAAGGCCAATCTCGACCTTGTTAAGCACGGATTAGTAATATTCACCTGGGGCAATGTATCAGGCATCGACCGCGAAAGCGGCCTGGTGGTGATCAAGCCCAGCGGTGTCGACTACGACACCATGAAGGTCGACGACATGGTGGTCGTGGACCTCGACGGCAACGTGGTGGAGGGCGACCTGCGTCCCAGCAGCGACACTCCCACCCATCTGGCCCTCTACAAGGCATTCCCCGAGATTGGCGGCGTGGTGCACACCCATTCCACCTACGCCACAGCCTGGGCCCAGGCCGGCAAGGACATCCCCAATATCGGCACCACCCACGCCGACTATTTCCACGAGGCCATCCCATGCACAGCCGACATGACCGAGGAGGAAGTGAAGGGCGCCTACGAACTTGAGACCGGCAATGTGATCATCAAGCGTTTCGAGGGCATGAACCCCGTGCACACTCCCGGCGTGCTGGTGAAGAACCATGGCCCATTCGCCTGGGGCAAGGATCCTCACGATGCCGTGCACAATGCCGTGGTGATGGAGCAGGTGGCCAAGATGGCGTTCATCGCCTACAGCGTCAACCCTGACCTGACCATGAATCCCCTCCTGGTGGAGAAGCACTTCAGCCGCAAGCACGGCCCCAACGCCTACTACGGCCAAAAGAAG
>CAYTXF010000162.1:0-4049 GCA_964440745.1 uncultured Bacteroides sp. | reverse complement strand
AGAAGTTTGCCGCTCAGCGCGGTCAGTGGGCAGTGGAGACCTGCTACATCTATCCCGGTCCTATCCAGTATTTCGGTCCTGCCGAGGTGTGCGACCAGCCCACAATCACTCTGCAGTACGAAAAACTCGACAAGTAAAGATATTTCCTAACTCTCAGCTTGCATGGCCGGCCTTTGTGGGGCCGGCCTTTTTTTGGTGGGTTGGTGGGTTGGTGATTTTGTGATTTGGTTTTTATGATGACAAGTGATAAGTTTGTGGCGCGGGAGATAGCCGCGTTGATGGTGAAAAATGGCGTGAAGCACGCTGTGCTGTGTCCGGGGTCGAGAAATGCGCCCCTGATCGTGGCCATTAACCGACATCCCGAGATCGCCTCATATAGCATGATCGATGAGCGCAGCGCTGCCTTCTTCGCTCTGGGTTGGGCTGTCCAGATAGGAAAGCCGGTGGCCATCGTGTGCACATCCGGCACAGCCATTCTCAATTTTGCTCCTGCGGTGGCTGAGGCCTATTACCGCCATGTGCCTCTGGTGGTGATCAGCGCTGACCGTCCGCTCGAATGGATCGACCAGGATGATAGCCAAACAATACGGCAAAATGGCGTGATCGACAATATCGTGAAGGGCTCCTGGACTCTTCCGGCTGAAACCGGCACCAGTCAGCAGGCATGGTACATCAATCGGCTTATCAATGACTCGCTGCTGATGGCCAAGGCTTATCCACAGGGCCCGGTGCACCTTAATGTGCACCTCGATATACCCCTGGGAAATCTTGCCGAGGAAGGGCCCAACAATTCGCGAGCCATCTCGGTGGTAAGGCCTGAGATCAAACTCGAAACCAAGCAGGCGCGCGAGATGGCCTATGAGTTGGCCCAGGAGAAGCGGGTGCTGGTGATCGCCGGATTCATGCCCCCTGACCAGAAGGTGAGCAAGGCAATGGCTCGCCTGGCGGCAATGCCGAATGTGGCTGTGATGTGCGAGGCCCAAGCCAATGTGCATGCTGGAAAGCTGCCCATTTATAATATCGACACGGTGCTGAGCGTGATGGACGCTTCGCAGCGCGAGGTCATGGCCCCCGACATCGTGGTGACCGTGGGCGGAGCCCTGGTGTCAAGATTTGTCAAGGACTGGCTGCGCAAGGAAGGTGCGCGCCGCAAGGAGGTGGGCCAAGCGCCCCTGCGCCATTGGCATGTGGGCAGCGACGACTATTCGGTCGACTGTTTTCAGTGTCTGGAGCGTCGCATCGAGATGGCTGCCCCGCAATGGCTGGCACAGATCACCGCCTTTAAGCCCGTAGGAGCCTCAGGCGACTATTCGCAGCGCTGGCAGGAAATCAAGAGCAAGGCCAAGGCCTCGGCCCAGGCTTTTGCCGAGGATTGCCCCTGGAGCGACTTCACAGCCATGAAGTATGTGATGGAGCACACACCGGAGCAATGGAACCTGCAATTGTCAAATGGCACGGCCATCCGCTACGCTCAGCTTTTCGACTATGAGCATATACATCGCATCGATTGCAATCGTGGGGTAAGCGGCATAGACGGATGCACATCCACGGCCATAGGCGCTGCCCAAGGCTATGCCGGCACTACCATGCTGGTGACTGGCGACATGAGTGCGCAGTATGATCTCGGCGCATTGGCTTGCCCTTACATCGGCCGCCAATTCAGGATGGTCGTGCTCAACAACAATGGTGGGGGAATCTTTCGCTTTGTGGGCCAGACTGCCCGTCTGGAGGAATGCGAAGAGTTTTTCTGCGCCGATGTGAGGCTGCCCCTGCGCGACCTGGCGTATGCATATAAATTCTACTATTTCGAGGCTCGCGATGCCCACCAGTTGGAGGAGCAGTGGGAGCATTTCGTGTCTGACCTTTCTGTGGCGGCCATCTTCAATCTGGTCACTCCTCCGCAGGATTCGGCCGACATCTTGCGCCATTATTTCAAGCGAAAAGTGCTCTAAGAGGCTCTAACCGACCGCTTAAATAATGCAAAGTGGTCAATAATGGTCGTATTTATCTGAAGATATCAGTATTTTTTTGTAATTTTGCAGCCAGTGACCAATTAATAACCGCAACATGGCACAAAAACCATCGATCCCTAAAGGCACACGCGATTTCTCACCCGTAGAAATGGCGCGCCGCAATTATATATTCAACACTATCCGCGAGGCATTCCGCCTTTACGGTTATGAAGCCATCGAGACTCCCGCTATGGAAAACCTGTCGACTCTGATGGGCAAATATGGCGAGGAGGGCGACAAACTGCTGTTTAAAATCCTCAACTCGGGCGATTATCTGCGCGGAGCCGACAAGGCTCTCATCGAGGCGGGCGAAACAGCCAAGTTGGCTGCCCAACTTTGCGAAAAAGGCTTGCGCTATGACCTTACGGTGCCTTTCGCTCGCTATGTGGTGCAGCACCGTGGAGAACTGCAGTTCCCATTCAAGCGCTATCAGATGCAGCCAGTGTGGAGGGCTGACCGTCCGCAGAAGGGCCGTTATCGCGAGTTCTATCAGTGCGATGCCGATGTCATCGGCAGCGATTCGCTTCTCAACGAGGTGGAACTGCTACAACTCATCGACGAGGTGTTCACGCGCCTGGGCATTCGCATCGCCATCAAATTGAACAATCGCAAGGTGCTGGCTGGAATAGCCGAATTGATTGGTGCTCCTGACAAACTTGTCGACATCACCGTGGCCATCGACAAGATTGACAAGATCGGCCTGGAAAAGGTCAACGAGGAGTTGGCCGAGCGCGGCCTGTCGCAGGAGTCAATCGCTGCGCTTGAGCCTATTCTGAAGATCAATGGCACTCTCGCCGAGCGTCTCGACAAATTGGCCGAGGTGCTGAAGAGCAGCGAGATAGGCACATTGGGCGTAAAGGAACTCAAGGAGGTGGCAGAGACATCGGTGGCCCTGGGCCTTAATGCCGAATTGGACTTGGATGTGTCGCTGGCTCGCGGCCTCAACTACTACACCGGCACCATCATCGAGGTGAAGGCCAAGGATGTGGAGATCGGCAGCATCACCGGCGGCGGCCGCTACGACAATCTCACTGGCGTGTTTGGCATGCCGGGCGTGTCAGGCGTGGGCATTTCTTTCGGCGCTGACCGCATCTACGATGTGCTCAATGCGCTGGATCTCTATCCCGCTGATGCCAAGGGAGGCCCCAAGGTGATATTCCTCAACCTGGGCGAGAAGGAGGCAGCGGCTTCGCTGCGCCATGTCAAGGCTCTCCGCCAGCGGGGGGTGTCGGCTGTGCTGTATCCCGATGCAGCCAAGATGAAAAAGCAGATGGGGTATGCCAATGATTTGAAGATTCCCTTTGTGGCCATCGTGGGCGAGAGCGAATTGGCTGAGGGCAAGATCACGCTCAAGGATATGGACAAAGGTCAGCAGCAGTCGCTCACTATTGAAGAAGTAATCGAAAACTTATGCAAATGAAAAAATACATAAAGATAATAGCTGTAATTCTGCTTTGCATTGGCGTGGCCGTGCCTGCAGAGGCGCAATTCCGTCGCCAGGCCATCGTGGGAGGCTTGCTCACCAATCTGAAGTTCAAGCAAGATTTGGTCACTGTCGACCAAGTGGGCGGCTTTCAGGCTGGCTTCGCAGGCGAGATGATGTTTCCGGGCATTGGCTTTGGCATCGACATCGGTTTCATCTACAACATGGCCGGCGCCAAGGTGAATCTCGGCGAACGCAAGATTTGGGCCAGCGAGGGCTATGGCAATGAGCGCCTGATGCTGCATCAGCTCAACATCCCCTTCCATCTGCGCTTCAAATGGACTCGCATGAATGGCCTGGAGGACATCATCGCTCCATTCGTGTATGGCGGTCCCGAATTCAACATCCTACTGGGCCACAGCAAGTGCGATGCCATCGACTATGCTGGTGGCGACCTGAGTTTGGCGTGTGGCGGCGGCTTTGAGATCCACCGCAGATGGCAGATCTCGTGTGCCTACACCTGGGGCATGACCTATGCCCTGAAGACCAAACTCCTCACCAACTTCAGCGCCCGCACCCGCCAGTGGACCTTCCGCCTCAGCTACTTCTTCTAA
>CAYTXF010000161.1:0-4103 GCA_964440745.1 uncultured Bacteroides sp. | reverse complement strand
ATAGTCAGGCATCTCCAGTGTCACGATGCGGCCCTCGTGGTCATGCTTGTCTACCGCCATGCCCAGGCGCACCGACAGGGGGTGCACTCGGCAGAAAGTCACTGTGCCGGAATAGCCCTTCTTGTCAGCGTAATTCCAGTAACTTTCATAACCGGGGAAATCGAGATCGATTTGCCCCTCCTGCAGTTTGGTCTCCTGCAAGCAGAAGAAATCGGGATCGAGCGCGGCGAATATGTCGGCAAAGCCCTTGCCGACCACCGCCCTCAGCCCATTAACATTCCAGCTGTATAATTTCATCTCACTAATACACTATCGTAAATTGTCATTGCGGCCATGGCTTCGACGATGGGCACAGCGCGGGGGATGACGCAGGGGTCATGGCGCCCACGGGCGCGCACCACGGCCGGATTGCCATGGATGTCAACTGTCTCCACATCGCGCAGCAGGGTTGCTACTGGCTTGAATGCCACGCGCATATAGATATCCTCGCCATTGCTGATGCCACCCTGTATGCCTCCGCTATGGTTGGTGGCAGCGCGGAAGGGAAGGCCCGTAGGCGTGGCGGCTGGATCAGCCGGCACCCAATTGTCGAGCACCTCAGTGCCCCGACGCGCTGCTCCGGCGAATCCCATGCCGTATTCAAAGCCCTTGGCCGCGTTGATACTCATCATAGCATAAGCCAAGCGCGCGTGCAGTTTGTTGAAGACCGGGTCCCCTACCCCGGCTGGCACGCCGCGCACCACGCAGGTGACCACTCCGCCGATGGTGTCTCCATCGGCCTTGACAGCCTTGATCAAGTCGAGCATCTTCTGAGCGGTCTCGGGATCGGGACAGCGCACCGGGTTGCTGTCCACCAGACTGAGGTCCAAATCCTGATAAGGAGTATCAAGCACTATAGGGCCCACCTGCGAGGCGTATGCCACGATCGATATGCCGCGCAGAGCCAAGGCCTGACGGGCAAAGGCCCCGGCCACCACTCGCGAGATGGTCTCGCGAGCGCTGCTGCGGCCTCCTCCGCGATGGTCGCGAATGCCGTACTTGGCCATGTAGGTGAAGTCGGCATGCGACGGACGGTACACATCGCGCAGGTTGTCGTAGTCGCTGCTGTGCTGGTCGGCATTGCACACGAGAAAGCCGATGGGAGTGCCGGTGGTCTTGCCCTCGAACATTCCCGAGAGGATTTCCACGCGGTCTTTCTCATCACGCGCCGTGGTCACGGCTGACTGCCCTGGGCGTCGCCGGTCGAGTTCGCGCTGCACGGCATCGAGGTCGATTTCGATCCCCGGCTCCATGCCGTCGATCACTCCGCCCACTGCCGGCCCATGGCTCTCGCCAAAGCATGTCAGCGTAAATCTATTTCCAAAGGTATTCATTTAATTGGGTTTTGGGATTTGGGATTTAGGATTTGGGAAAATTTGGATTTGTTTCCAAATCCTAAATCCCAAATCCCAAATCCTAAATCCTATAGTAGTTTTTTTGCCATTTCCTGGGCGGCATGGCGACCGTCGCCCATGGCGAGGATCACTGTGGCGCCGCCGCGCACGATGTCGCCGCCGGCATACAGCATCTGGATGCTCGACTCCATGTCGTCGTTGACCTCGATTGTGCCCTTGCGGCTCACATTCAGGCCAGCATGCTCCAGGCTGCGCGGAATCAGAGGATTAGGCGACACGCCCACACTGACGATCACCTCGTCGATGGGCAGTTCCATAAACTCGCCAGTAGGCACCGGACTGCGACGACCGCTTGCATCGGGTTCGCCAAGTTCCATGCGTTCGAGTATGGCAGTGGTCACCTGGCCCTTTTCGTTGCCTCGGTATTCTACCGGGTTGTATAGGTTCATGAATTCCACGCCTTCCTGCTTGGCATGATGCACCTCCTCGATGCGCGCCGGCATTTCGGCCTCGCTGCGGCGATAGATGATATAGGCATGCTCAGCGCCCATGCGGCGAGCGGTGCGCACACTGTCCATGGCTGTGTTGCCACCGCCGATCACTGCCACGCGCTTGCCCTCCTTGACGGGAGTCATATAGCCCGGTCGGCCGGCGCCCATCAGGTTGACGCGTGTCAGATACTCGTTGCTCGACATCACGCCTATCAGATTTTCGCCAGGGATTCCCATAAAGCGCGGCAGACCAGCACCCGAGCCAATGAAGATGCCTTGGTAGCCCTCGGCCACCAACTGCTCGTAGGTGAGGGTCTTACCGATGACAATGTCGTTGACGAATTTCACGCCAAGCTTGCGCATGGCCTCGATTTCGTAGTCGACTATGCTGTTGGGAAGTCGGAACTCCGGGATGCCGTATTTCAGCACTCCGCCAATCTGGTGGAGAGCCTCAAACACGGTCACGTCGAATCCCTTCTTGATCATGTCGCCAGCAAAACTGAGGCCGGCGGGACCTGAGCCCACCACAGCCACCTTGATGCCGTTGCGCACAGGCATAGGCACCTCGGGCTTCTCGGGATTCATGCGCTCGGCATCGGCGGCAAAGCGCTCGAGATAGCCGATCGCCACGGGCTCCTTCTTCATCTTATGGTAGATGCACTTGCTTTCGCATTGCTTTTCCTGGGGACATACGCGGCCGCACACTGCCGGCAGGGCCGATGTCTGCTTCAGCACAGCGGCTGCCATCATGAAGTCGCCGCGTTGGATATTCTTGATGAAACCGGGTATATCGATCTGCACGGGGCAGCCTGTGATGCAGGTGGGATTGGGGCAGTCGAGACAGCGGGTGGCCTCGAGCACGGCCTGCTCTTCGCTGATGCCCTGGTTGACCTCATCGTTGTTGGTCACGCGATAGGCCGGATCCAATTCCGGCATCTTGCAGCGTGGTATGGCGGTGCGTTGCTTAGGCGGCATCGCCTTGCGCAGCTCCTCGCGCCATGCTGCATCGCGCGGAGCCAATGTATCTTGTGTCATAGTGATTTAGTGGTTTGGTGGTTTATGGATAGCTGCGCAAGCGCATCATCATTTCGTCGAAGTCGACCTTGTGAGCATCAAACTCGGGGCCGTCGACACATACAAACTTGGTCTTGCCATCGACTGTGACGCGGCAAGCGCCGCACATGCCGGTGCCATCGACCATGATTGTGTTGAGCGAAGCCATGGTGTGTATATCATATTTCTTGGTGAGCAGGGCCACAAATTTCATCATGATGGCCGGACCGATGGACACCACCAGATCCACCTTCTCGCGGTTGATCACCTCCTCGACGCCATTGGTGACAAGGCCTTTCTGGCCGTAGGAGCCGTCGTCGGTCATGATGATCACCTCGTCGCTGTGTTCGCGCACCTGGGGCTCAAGGATAATGAGGTTCTTGGTGCGGGCAGCCAGCACGGATACCACGCGATTGCCAGCCTCCTTCATAGCCTTGATGATTGGCAGCAAGGGAGCCACGCCCACGCCGCCTCCGCAGCACACCACTGTGCCGTAATGGCGGATGTCGGTAGCCTTGCCCAGGGGGCCGACCACGTCGGTAAGGTACTGCCCCGGCTCAAGAGCGCAAATTTCCTTGGTTGAAGCGCCTATTGCCTGGATCACAAGGGTGATGGTGCCCTTCACCACATCGGCGTCAGCGATGGTCAGGGGTATGCGTTCGCCCTTGTCGCCGCAACGCACGATCACGAAGTGGCCCGGACGGCGAGCTTTAGCGATCAGCGGCGCCTCCACTATTAGTTTCACTACATTTTCCGAGAAATGTTCTTTTTCCTTTATTAAATTCATGTGTCTAATGATTAGCTACATTGTCAATGCATCTTTCATGCCCGTCATATTAGTCAGGGTGATGATAAATTTGTCGCAAAATTAGCAAAATACTTGCTATTCTCCAACCATTATTTGCCTAAAAATTCCAAAATCAAACTTTTAACTCAATTTTAAGTATTTCCTATTCAGTATATGTACAATTTGTATTTAAGTCATCAATCAACCAACCCCGTTAGGGGTTGCTTCAAATAGCCTACGATTATGCCACCCATCAACCAACCCCGTTAGGGGTTGTTAAGTTACTTTGAAACAACCCCTAACGGGGTTGGTTGATGGGTAATATTCAAAAGCTATTTGGAAGAATCCCTACGGGATTCCCGGATGAGGATAATTTAA
>CAYTXF010000160.1:0-4215 GCA_964440745.1 uncultured Bacteroides sp. | reverse complement strand
TCGTTGATGGTGTTGATGCCCTTGTAGTAGCCGCCCACTGCCAATGTGGCATAGGGGTTGCTCTGATATTGCGATGAGCCGGCATAGAGAGTCTTGGTTGATTCGCCATTCTCTACAGTGTAGGCCACCGGGAAGAGCCAGCCGGGCATATGGTTCATCTGATAGAACAGATTGCTGTAGCTTGAGCTTTCCGAGGAGTTGGGACCCTTGCGCTCTTCGAAGCGTGTACCGAAGTTGATGCTGACTGTCAAGTCCTTGGTCATGAAGAAGTCGGCATTAGCGCGGAAGCCATAGCGCTTGTAGTTGATCGACGACGAGTTGCCGTATTCATCAGTGCTCAGGTTTTTGAAGAGTGAGCCCTGATCGTAGTATTCCAGAGAAGCATAGTAGCGCATGCGCTTTGTGCCGCCTCGGATGCTAGCATTGTAGCGTGAGGCCGGAGACGAGCTCCTGAGCAGTTCATCATACCAGTCCACATTGGGATAGAGCAGCTGATCGAGTCCATTGAGCTGGCCTGACACTGACTGCTGGAACATGGCGATGTCGGTGCTTGAGAATTGCGAGGGCAGCATGTCGTTGGCGAGAGCTTCCTCCAAGAGCACTACCGACTGGTAGCTGTCGAGATAGGTGTCCTTGCGAGTGGGCGACTGCCACTGCCAGTTGGCTGTCAGGTTCACCACGGGCTTCTGTTCCTTGCCGCGCTTGGTAGTGATGAGCATTACGCCGTTAGCGCCGCGCACACCATAAACAGCCGTGGCGGATGCGTCCTTCAGCACTGATATGGTCTCGATATCGTCAGGAGCGATCTGAGAGAATGAGCGCTCCACGCCGTCGACGAGCACCAGAGGCTGAGAGTCGCCAGCGAATGTGGCGCGACCGCGGATGTAGATGCTGGCATCATCGGCACCAGGCATACCTGATGTCTGAGATGTAACCACGCCCGTCACCTTGCCGGCTAGAGCCTGAGAGATGTTGGCGGCCGGGGTCTCAAGCAGGTCACTTGCGCCCACCTGCGAGATGGCGCCAATCACCGATTCCTTTTTCTGTTGACCGTAACCTACGACCACCACTTCCTCGAGGGCTGTAGAGTTGTCGCTGAGCACGATGTCAACCACTGTGCGTCCTTCGACCTTGACTTCTTTGGGGTCATAGCCGATATATGATACGGTGAGCACTGCAGTGGCGGGATCCTGCACTATGATTACGTAATTGCCGTCGTAGTCGGTAATCACGCCTGTCTGCTTGCCCTTCTCTATTACGCTTGCGCCGATCAGTGGCTCCCCAGTGGTGTCGGTCACTGTGCCTCGCACTTGCGTCTGCGCTGATGCATTGGCAAAGCCAAGCATCATCATTAGCGCAGCGAGCAAGCCAAGGAGCCTATGGCTCCGTTGGCTGTTAGCGTATTTTTTAGGATTATTCATTTCTCACAATTTAGATTTAAGTTATTTTCTCGATTTGAAGAGGAAGGATACCTCTTCTGCACTGAGCGACTTTTTGTAAATCTTCACATCGTCGAAGGCTGCGCCGAGGTCGGGATCGCCCCACCAGCTCTGGTTGCCACCCACGCATATGAAGCTGAGGTCAGCCTTGCCGAAGATTTCGCAGCGCTGGCCGTCGCTTACGCCGTCGATCACCCATGAGTTGATGAGCTCGTCGTCGAAGTACACGGCTGCTGTGGTCGAGGTGAACGTCACGGTGTACATGTGCCATTCGTGGTCGGCCAGCCAGTCGTTGTCGTTGTGGCGGATGGTCACTGTGCCCTGCTCGCACTGAGCGTCGACGTAGTCACACCAGTTGCCGCCCACATTGTCAGCGCCGTTCATGTTGTTGGCGATGTTGCCTCGGTACTGGCAGCAAACGAGGGGTGCGTGATTGCCGTCGGGGCAGTACTCGCTGTAGGCCGAGAAGATCGGCGACCACATGTAGCCGCTTGCCTCGCCGGCATTGGAAGCGTTAACCCAGAAGCTAACGGTCATCTCGTTGGTGTCGCCGGTCGGCATCATGGCGTCGGAGGGGAGCACCAAGAAGTTGCTACGTATTGCGCCGCCTATGTTCTGGAATGCGCTGCCGAAGTTGCTGTCGAAGGTCTGGATCGATCCGGAGCCCTGGATAGTAGCCTCGCCCAAGCCGCGCTCGAAGTTGTTGCGGTAGATAGGCTCTGGCATGTCCTTGCGCGCATAGAGTGTTGACACTTGCTCAGCGCTAAGCGACTTGTTGTAGATAGCAATGTCGTCGAAGGCTGCTCCGAGGTCGGGATCGCCCCACCAGCTCTGGTTGCCGCCGATGCAGATGAAGCTTAGGTCAGACTTGCCGAAGATTTCGCAGCGCTGGCCGTCGCTTACGCCGTCGATCACCCATGAGTTGATGAGCTCGTCGTCGAAGTACACGGCTGCTGTGGTCGAGGTGAACGTCACGGTGTACATGTGCCATTCGTGGTCGGCCAGCCAGTCGTTGTCGTTGTGGCGGATGGTCACTGTGCCCTGCTCGCACTGAGCGTCGACGTAGTCACACCAGTTGCCGCCCACATTGTCAGCGCCGTTCATGTTGTTGGCGATGTTGCCTCGGTACTGGCAGCAAACGAGGGGTGCGTGATTGCCGTCGGGGCAGTACTCGCTGTAGGCCGAGAAGATCGGCGACCACATGTAGCCGCTGGGATCGCCAGCGTTGGTGGCATTAACCCAGAAGGTTACGGTCATCTCGTTGGTCTCGCCTGTGCGCATAAGAGCGTCGGAGGGAAGCACCAGGAAGTTGCTGCGTATTGCGCCGCCCACATTCTGGAATGCCTTGCCGAAGTTGCCTCCGAAATCGATGATCTGGCCAGAGCCCTGGATTGTGGCCTCGCCAAGTCCGCGTTCGAAGTCAAGATAGTAAATAGGATCGGGTACCGGAACAAATGAGGCTTCGCCGCCGCCCTGTGTAGCACCGATTGTGCCCTTCTTGGGACGTGTGATTTCCTTGCTTGTGATTTCATTGCGATAGAAGGTAAGGTCATCGATCATGAGAGCGGGAGCCTCTGTGATGTCAAGGTCATAGTTGACATACACCTTGGCTGCCTTGTTCATGAACTCTACCATCTTCATGCTGTCAAACTTAGGCACTACCTTGTCGACCTTGCGCATGCCGTCGATATAAATGCCATAGCCGTCGCTGCGGATTACCAGAGCCACATAGTGCCATTCGTCGGCAGTGAAATAGCCAGTCAGGTATTCCTCAGGATCATTGTCCTTGTACTCGCCATCAGTAGCGTCGTAATGGATCATGCCATTTGCGGTGAATACGAGGCTTCCGTAAACCTGGTCTTCATCGCTGGCAGGATCTTCGCTGTCATCAGAAGAGCCGCTTTCACCATCGGCGCGACTGAAGACCGAACCGTCGAGATAAGGATTCACAAATGCGATGAGTGGAGTGTTGATGTCCTGAGAGGTTAGCGCATTCCCCTCTTCATCATACTTGATAGGTTGCTTCATCCAGAATGTGACGCAAGCAGCCTTCTGACATGTGATGGCGTTGAGCGGATTGTCAGTGTAAGCGTAGCCGCCATCGAGCGACAGCACGGGGCTTTCCACAATTTCATCCACTGCAGCTTCAGAGACCAGGGTGTCACAAAGGCTTTTGATAGTCCAGCCTGACAGGGCAGGTTCGCCTTCCTCATCCTGAAACGTGTACGTCACCACAGTTTGCAACGTCGGATACACCTGATTGCCGGCAGCTGGGTCCTTCTGTCCCCAGTCGTCGTTGCATCCGGTTACTCCGAACAGCATAGCGGCTCCCAAAGCCAGGCCTATGCCTGATGTCCGTAGTCTTGTTTTCATTAGATGGATTATTAGTTTAAAGTAAAAAGTAAATTGTTTTAGGCAATGATTGGGTTGTGATGCGAGGGTCAAATGCATGATGAATGTTCATGGTATTAAACCTCACAATACATCTGCAAAATTAATGCGTGATGAGTTTTTAGGGGTGTAATTATAGATTTTAAAGTTGTCTAAATAGATTTTAACAGTTTTCGGCAGCAAATTTAGTACATTTTTATTAAAATCCAAAATTTTACCATCTTTTTTGCAAATTTACCCTACATATTAGTTAGAGTCAGTGCTCATGAAGGCGCTCGGAGTGACATTGAACTCCTTGCTGAAGCACTTGGTGAAGTATTTCGAATCGTTGAAGCGGGACTTTCGCAGTTTGTTTAGGATTTTTTAACTAACGAACTATTGCACA
>CAYTXF010000159.1:0-4290 GCA_964440745.1 uncultured Bacteroides sp. | reverse complement strand
GTGATGCGGGTCCAGGTGTTGTTGTCGAGATAGAGCACCGGAGTAGCCAGGTAGCATTCTTCAAAGAATGCCTCTACTACGCCCATGCAGCTTGCTGAGATCGAGTTGCCAGCGCCTGACCAGCCGGGGAGCATGGTATAACCGTCGAGCGATTCGTCGCCCCAATAGTTGCCAAGATCCACCGGCGAATAGGGATCTGATGAACCGCAAT
This sequence comes from uncultured Bacteroides sp., assembly GCA_964440745.1. Taxonomy (GTDB): domain Bacteria; phylum Bacteroidota; class Bacteroidia; order Bacteroidales; family Muribaculaceae; genus CAG-873. The sequence continues at coordinate 4,079 of CAYTXF010000159.1, read as the reverse complement.
CAGCAGTGATCTTCGAGAAGTCCTCTTCGAGGAGGGTCAGGAAACCGTCCTCGGCTGCTACGATTGCTCCATAGTTGTATACTGTGTAGCTTTCAGCCTTGGCTACGGGAGCCCAGTTGGCGGTGTAGCTGCCGCGCGAATCAATGTCGCTGGCTTCTTCCAGTTCGGGCGATGCGATTACAAGAGCGTGCTGCATTGTTGACTCTGAGTAGAGATAAATGCGCTTTGAGTCGATTCTGTAATAGTAGTCGCCCAGAGGATCAAGGTCAGTGAGTTCATATTGGCAAACCTTGCCTTGTCCGGTCACATCAGCATACCAGTAGTCCTGAAGGTCGGGCTCGTCGGCAAGTTCGGGCCACAGGCATTGGAGTTCGAGTTCGCCGGGGCGTGTGGTCTTGGCATAGAGGTCGTCCATGATCACATATTCATCCTCGGCCAGACCCTCGATGCGGAAGCGGATGCCATCATATTGGAGCTTGAAGTCACCCCACATCTCATAGTCCATGTCAATCATATCACCTTCGGTGAAATAATAGAGATCGATATAGCCATATTCTTTATATGTGTTGCCAGTCTTGAGGTCAAAGTAAATGCGCCCATTAGTGCCGTCCTGCGATTTGAGGTAGCAGCATGCATTGTAGAACTTGGCAATGTGCTCGGGAGCAGTTACAGCGTCGCCGTTGTGGAGCTTGAGGCCACGGCTGTTGTCGGAGCCTTCGCCTTCCTGGATGCCGCTGTTGGCTGAGAGGTCATATGCCCACTCGCTGTCTGAGAGCGGGTTGGCGCCTTCAAAATCTTCAGTGTATTCCACATCTCCGTCGGCAAGGTAATTCACCTTCCACAGCCAGATGTGATAACTGAATGCGCGATCCACGGGATCCCAATTGAGAGTCATTGACTCATTGGTAACATTGGTAATAGGATTGATCTTAGGCTCAGCCAAGAAGTCGATAGGATTCACCACAACCTTGATCCAATCGAATTCGATAGCGCCTGTTGCAGAAAACATGATGAAGCCGTCGGCATCAGCCTGATAGTTGCGATAGGTGTATTCGATTTCAACCCAACCTTCCTCATCACGCAGACGGAAAGCATACATCTTGCTGGGATCATCGGTCTTGGCATAGCTGGGATTTTCGAGGCCTCCCACTACTGGTATAATGTTGAGCTCAGCGGTAGTGTAGTCGCTGGGGAAAGCTCTAACCTTGGTGGTAACTGTAATATCTCCTGAATAGTCGCCCATGGGAGTGTTGAGGCGGCTTGAACTGTTGGCCTGGCCATAAATGAGGGCGCAACCGCCTGCCTGGTATACCCAGTCGCCGCTCCAACCAGGCTGTTGTGTGAGAGAAGCATCAATAAATGCACCGGGAGGCGTCATCACGTATGAAGCCACTAGATTCTCCAAATCCATGTCTTCATTTGAGGGGGAATTGTTGCAAAGGGGCTCGTCGGGTGTGCCAGCAGTAAATTTAGAGAAGTCTTCGTCGAGAATCACGAACTGAGTCGAGCTGCTTGCGCGATTAACTGAATTGTCAGCATTCAATGCTGCTTGGACACCGGCTGCACTCATTGCCTGTGCTGTTGGCTTAGGCAGCTGTTCCAGGCCGTCAGCTTGAGTCTTTTGCATTCTGGCTGTCTGGGCGGCGCTGCCGATGGTAAGGCATGCGAGAGAAAGGAAGCTCAGAGCGCGTAGAAGTTTTTTCATTCTGATGTGTATGAGATTGGTCGAGCCCGATTTACTGTGATTGACCGAGAAGAGCTAAGCACGGACTCTTGACTTTGCCATCGCGGTTTTCTTTCTTTTCGATGGCAAATTTAGACATGAAAGCCTCCTTTATATGTCTTTTAAACCCCAAATTTGTATTTTTCCCTCGAAAAATACAAATTTTCTACATCTATTGTTTGCTGAGTTTGATGTACTGTGACGGGGTGAGGCCAGTTAGGGCCTTGAAGTTGGCGGCGAAGTTGGTGCGCGATTTGAATCCAACGCTTTCCGAGAGAACCTCGATGGTGTAGCGCGATTTTGCATCCGGCTGTTGCAGTCGGCGACAGGCCTCGCGTATGCGGCACTCAGTGAGAATGTTGTTGAAGTTTTTCCCATACACCTCGTTGAGCACTTGGGATATTGATCTGGCCGGAGCATCGGCGAGCTCGGCGAGGCGATTCATGTTGAAGTCTATCGAATAGATTTCTGGATTGTTGTCAAGCACATCTTGCACGCGCTGTGCAATCTGAGCCTTATCATTATCAGTGAGGCCTGAGGTCTGGTATTTGGGACGCGCCTCTTCATTGGCGAGCGACTCCAGGCTTTTCTGGTAGAGTATCTGATAATTGTGCTTGAGCTGTCGATTGTCCTTGATCTTGACAGCGAACATAATAGCCATGAAAATCACGATGGCCACAATTGCCCAAATGATGATGCGCTGCTCGCGTTGACGCTGCATGGCTGTCTCCAAGGCTTGGGTGCTTTTTTCCAAGTCATATCGGAACTTCATCTCATAGATGTTGCCAAGCTCATTATTGGCGCTCATCGAGTCCTTCTCTTGGAAATACTTGATAGTGTACTGATCGGCCAGAGCATCGTTGCCGTTTTCGCGATAGAGTTCGGCCAGGTCTTGGTAGGTATGGAAGAGCACATCCTTGATGCCATATTCGGTGGCCAGCTTTTCATTTTGCAAAAGCAGGGGCAGTGTCTGTGCGCGCCGGTTCATAGCATCGAGCATGTGCATGCGATGATTGTTAATCATGATGTAATGGCGCGCGTCGTCATAATTGGATATGCTGTCGTCGACAAGCGAATCGAAATATTGCAGCGCTTGCTCATAGTCCTTGTCGGCATAGTAGCGCGAGGCTTTGAGTAGCATTTGCGCATGAGCGTATCTTTGATCGTACTCTTGAGGAACATTCAAACTCTCAAAAGCATCAATCGCCTCCTTCATGCTATCGAAATTGCCGTAGAACATCGACAGTGTGAGCAGATTGTTGATTGCGATAAGGGCTGTGGAATATTTTTCCTGCTTAATGCCCGCGAAGAATGCTTTTAGCAGATAATCCTGGCCTTCGGCAAGGGCTTGGTTATCCTTGGTGAGCACATAGTTGTGCACAAAGAGAATGCCCAGATTCAGGTAGATGCTTGGAGTATCCTCAAGATTGCTCGTGTTTTCAGCCACTTCTTGGGCTTCAATCAGATGGGCATAGGCCTTGGAGTAGTCGTAGTACGACGACAGGTATATGCCACCCAGCTTTGACAGGGCATAGATGTATTGCTTCTGACTTTCTGTGCTTTTAAGGTCGCTTTTCAGGCGCGACGACGCTATGGTGAGGCACACTGTGGCGCTATCTATGCCATTGTCATTGCCCTGGAGGAGATAATTCTTGGCTTTTGATAAAATTTCATCCGTAGAGAGACCCTCCCATTTCACATAAAAGTCGACATTTGTCTTGGTTGCGGCCGATGCCCAGCCGAGGCAGCCAATCAAAAGCAAGAAATGGAAGAATCTGATCAGAGTATATGATGTATTTCGAAATTTTGCCATAAAAGTGATGCCAAATGGTATCTTGTGGCAAATTTACGAATTTTTTCTGGATTTACAAAGGACTCTTTGTTTATGGTCAGTTTTGAATTGCCTTGCGGGATGTGCCGTCGGAGTATCTGATGATAACAATGCCCGTGTATGAGGCATCGACGGGAATGCCGCTGATGGCATGGCGAGATACTTCGACTGACGATTGATTGGCTTGGATTTTGCCAATGGCGCCTAAGCTTAAGTCGCGCATGTATATTCTCTCGCAATTGACAATGCGATGGTCAGTGCGGTCAATCAACAGGGCAATGATGCCACCATTTGAGCCTTCATACCATTGTGGCATGTCGAGCATGGCGGAATATTGGATAGTCTGATCAGCTTGGATTTCTTCGGGGAGCGATCCGTCGAAGCCGTCGAAAGCCCCAAAATCGCTCATCAGCACATCGTCGAAGTACAGGTCATCGCCCATAACTATGCTGGGCTTGTCTTCCCAGCCTCCCATCGGGCCAGCTCCGCCGCCTGAATAGCCATTCTTTTGGTAGAAGCCATCCT
>CAYTXF010000158.1:0-4314 GCA_964440745.1 uncultured Bacteroides sp. | reverse complement strand
GCATAGAAACCTTTACGTAAGATAATTAGGGATTCAATGAGGGAACACTAAGAGAGGCTACATTGTTTTATAATAAAACGAAAACATTATGGCAGAGAATCGCATAATAAAGCCTCGCGACCGAGAGGCGATACTGCGGTCACTGCGCAGTGGCGTGGTGCCCAACACCGGCTTGCAATTCATACAGGTGGGCCGACAGGCCGAAGTGGCTTCTTTTCTCAAAGATATTGATACTGTGGCTGATGGCGGCGCATCGCTACGGCTGGTCATTGGAGAATATGGCAGCGGCAAGACCTTTTTCTTGTCACTGGTAAGGACCCTGGCTCTTGAGCGCGGCCTGGTCACAATGCATGCCGACCTCTCGCCCGAGAAGAGGCTTCATGGCAATGGAGGCCAGGCGCGCCGGCTGCTTAGCGAACTGGTAGCCTCGCTGTCGACACGCACCAAGCGCGACGGATCGGCCCTGTCAGCTATGCTCGAGCGGCTGATAGCGGCCTCAGAGACCGAGGGGCTCGACACACTGCTTGCGCCCTTGATGGAATTGCCGATGGGCCAAGCTTTTGCCAAGGTCGTAAAGAAATACTGCAATCCGGAGTCGAGCGTGGAGGAGCGCCAATGCGCTCTGCGGTGGCTCCAGGCCGAGTACACCACCAAGACTGATGCTTATCGCGATCTGGAGGTGCGCGAATTCCTTGGCGATGCTGAGTTTTTCCCGGCGTTGAGACTTTATGCGGCATTGGCAGTAGCGGCTGGTTACAAGGGGCTTTATGTCTGTCTCGATGAATTGGTGAACCTCTACAAAATCACCAATGCCACCTCGCGCAAAGCCAATTATGAGGACCTTCTGTCGATGCTCAACAATACGCTGCAGGGCAACATCCACGGCCTGGGCATCGTGCTGAGCGGTACGCCGGAATTTCTTACAGACACCCGTCGCGGTCTTTACAGCTACGAGGCTCTGCGCAGCAGATTGGCTGAGAATTCGCTGGCCCAGCAGAATGGGCTCAAGGACTACAACTCGACAGTGCTCAGACTTGCCAATCTGACCAAAGAGGAAATGTATGTGCTGCTCAAAAACATACGCAATGTCTTTGCCAGCGGAGATCCCGACATCGAAGAGCGAGTGCCCGACGAGGCTCTTACGGCTTTCCTGCATCATTGTTATGAAAAGATCGGAGAGAGCTATTTCCGCACTCCTCGTAACACGATCAAGGGATTCATCGATTTGGTGTCGCTGATGCAGCAGTATCCCGACCGCGATTGGCAGTCGCTATTGCCGGCTATATCAGTTGACATTGACACAGATCCTTCAGGCTTGTCGGTGGCTGCCGGTCAAGAACAGCCACAGGATTCCGACCTTATGGCATTTACTTTATGAACTCAGACACATAATCCTGAGTCACATAGGCGTTGTCGCCCTCGATATCGATAATGGTGTCGCCCACTTCATCCATGGCGCGATCATTGATCTGCTCGAGGACGACACTCATTTTCATGCCTTCGGCAGCGCAAAGGCTCTCCAGGGCTGAGAGAGGCCAAACCTCTTTTTCTAAGATTTTCTTCCAAAGCTGGGGGATGGATGGTTGAGGGACGGTAGATATGCTACCAGGATGAGGGTGCAAGGCGCTTTCGGGTATCGGTTCAATGATGGCATTGCTGTCGGCTAAGGCTTCTTCCCGGTGCTCCTCAGCATCGGAAAGGTAATCTGACAGTAGGGCTTGGACCTGTTGGGTCTCTTTTTCAATCAGGGCAAGATGACTCATATCGAAGATCGGGGCCACTGTCTCGGGAGCGCCGTAGTGCTCGGCTATGGATCGCTGGCCGCATTGCATGCGATGGAGCAGACTGTGAACTTCGCCAGGAGCATGGCCGCAAAGCACGAGAAGGCGATCGAGCTGGTACACAGCCTTGGCATCGAGGGCAGCGCCTCGCGCGGCTGCGATGCTGAGAAGTTGTTGGCTGAGCTGAGCCATGTCGTCAGGGCCCATGATGGTACGAAACATGCGCTTGGTGCGAGCATCGAGCAGACGGCGCCGCTGGTTGTACCATCTCAGCAGGGCGCGAAGATGGCGGCGATAGCGTGGAGCGCGCACCCATTGGTCGATCATAGTGCCGATGCGCTTCATCTCGCCTTCATCGAGGTCGGGTAGCATAAGCGTGGCGAATTTCACAAGCATCAGCGCCTTCTTGTATTGGCGAGTCTTGACACCGGGCACTTCCTGATCGGCAGGATACAATACCACATTGTCATGGCCCTTAAGGGAAAATCTCTCCAGCACGCCATCGGGGGCGGCTCCCAGGCCGGCGCGAAACAGAGCATCGCGCAGTCGCCATGGGTCATCGTGGAGAAATACTTGGTGGTAGCCTAAAATCTTGGCAAGACCGGCCAGCATGGTGGAATAGGGAAGAAGGACATTCCCCTCAGCGTCGGCATCGGCCATGAGATCCTTGGCCCAGTCGCGCAACTGGGCGTCCTTCTCCTGCTTGCTGATTAGAGAAAAATTGGGTCGGTAGCCATTGTTAATGGGAGCGTCGACCAATGGCTCAAGGATCATCGTTTCGTCGTTCATTGCCTCAAATTTTAGCCCTTTCGATAGTAAGGGACACATATATAACGCTTGCCAAAAGGATATGGTTCCGAAAGACATATTTCTTGGGAAAAAGTTGAACTAAACCCTTGGAGCAAGTGTTAGATAAGTAAATAAAAGGAAATTGATTATGAAACAGTTTTTACACATGATCGCGCAACTGTTGGGCATGACCCAGCAGGAGTCACATCAGGAGATGAGAACTCAGCGCATACCGGTAAGAATAGTGAATTCAGAGCATGAGAATCGACGTTTCTACAGGTGAGTCACATGCAACACACACACGTAAGGCTTCTATGAATTTATGAAGACACGAGACAAATGAGAGCGAGCCCCCTTCGGACCCGCTCTCATTTTTACGTCAGCTCCCGAGCTAAAATCAATACAAAAGGCCGAACATCCAAAGCGGGATACGGCAACCATATCCTATTTCAATGTTATCCACAGCAAGATAGCTGTGAGGGATGTCGGCTATTTGCTTGAAACTCTTGTTGGCGCCTCCAACTTCAAATAGCCATTTGTCATCAACACGGAAATCGCCCTCCTTTGGCATCAGCACCGAATGGCCGACCCTTAGTTGATTCAAGAAGAAGGTTTCTCGCGCTGTGCCAGTATCAATGCATTGAGTTAGGGCCTGCATCAAGTTGGAATTCTGAAGGTAAATTTTCTCTGGAATCTTTAGGTTTTTGTAATTAGGTTTTTTGGTGGAGAAAAGCATGAGGAGGTCGGCCTTTTCCAACATATTAATAAGGAATAACCCTGTTTCTCGCGAAGTGTCAATGGCTTGGAACAAAGTGCTGAGTTTTATCTCCAAGGGCTTGTTCTGCGCAATGTACATCATCAGTCGCTTAGTCTTTTCCAGACTTTCAAACGACACCTCGGCCACAGCAGGAAGGTCAATATCTATAATAATATTGACCACATCCTGTAGGCGTGCCCAATATTCGGTCTTAGCTTCTTGGTAAAATGGGTAATAGCCCCCCTTAAGGTATTTCTCAAAGAGAGGAAGCACCTTAATATCTCGGGTAATAGTCATGGCCATAGCCACATGGTGCGAAAGAAGCTGTTCAAAACCTACGCTTTGAAGATTTGCGATACCTTCATATTCCAAAAACTCACGGAATGACATTCCAAATAAATGATAGATATCCTGACGGCGTGAGAGGTCGGCCTTAGACCTCTCAATCTCCAACATCGAGCTGCTGGTGTACACCACTTTAAGATCCGACATAGAGTCGTAGATCATTTTAATCTCCTGAGCCCAGTTCTTATAACGATGCACCTCGTCTAAAAACAGATATTTAATGCCATGGCTTCGCGCATATATGGCCAACGAGTAGAGGGTGTTCATGCTGAACCATATATTATCTAACGAAACAAAAAGGGCTTCGTCCTGATTTGGAATGTTTTCCTTAATGTACTGAAGAATAAGGGTGGTCTTTCCAACTCCGCGAGCGCCCTTTATGCCAATCAACCGAGCATCCCAGTTAATGAGCTTGTAGAGATATCGGTGAAAGGAGGTAGGCGTCTCCTGAAGCTTTGAATGGTAATAATAGAATAATACTGATAAGTCTTTCTCTTCCATAACTTTAATTGTGATTGATTTTTTACACTTGCAAAGTTACAAAATCTTTACGAATCCATTCGTAAAATATGGTCGAAATTTACGAATCCATTCGTAAATTTCGACCAAAAATTACAATTAAATTCGTAAATTTCGGTCAAA
>CAYTXF010000157.1:0-4672 GCA_964440745.1 uncultured Bacteroides sp. | reverse complement strand
AATTATAGAAGGGGCTCACGGAGCCCCTCTCCTAACCCTTATATAATTATGAAAATATTAGTAGCGACTGAAAAGCCTTTCGCAGCTGTTGCCATCGATGGCATCCGCAAAGTGTGCGAAGAAGCTGGCTATGAACTTTGTCTGCTTGAAAAATATACCGAGCGCGCCCAGCTGCTCAACGCAGTGGCTGATGTCGACGCTCTGATCGTGCGCAGCGACATCGTTGACAACGAGGTGTTCGACGCTGCCAAGAAGCTCAAGATCGTGGTGCGCGCCGGCGCTGGCTATGACAATATCGACCTGGCTGCTGCCACAGCACATAATGTGGTAGTGGAGAACACTCCCGGCCAGAACAGTAATGCAGTGGCCGAACTGGTATTCGGAATGGTAGTGATGGCCGTGCGCAACATGTACAATGGCACATCAGGCACCGAACTCAAGGGCAAGACTCTTGGCATCCACGCTTTCGGTCAGGTTGGCCGCAATGTAGCTCGCATCGCCAAGGGCTTCGGCATGGAAGTAAGCGCTCTCGACCCCTACTGTCCCGACGAAGTGATCATCGAGGCTGGCGTAAAGCCCGTGCACTCAGTTGAAGAGCTCTACAAGGACAACAAATTCGTGTCGCTTCATATTCCCGCAACTGCTGAGACCAAGGGCAGCGTTGGCTATGAACTGATTACAAAACTTCCCAAGGGAGGCGTGCTCATCAATACAGCCCGCAAAGAGGTGATCGACGAGGCTGGTCTGGAGAAAGCTCTCGAGGAACGTCCCGACCTGAAATATGTAGCCGACATCAAGCCTGACTGCGCAGTTGAACTCAAGGAGAAATTCGGCGACCGCGTGTTCTTCACTCCCAAGAAGATGGGTGCCCAGACCGCAGAAGCCAACATCAACGCCGGCATCGCCGCCGCTCACCAGTGCGTGGCTTACCTGCGCGATGGCATCGACAAGTTCCGCGTGAACAAATAAGGCTTTCGAGCTCCATAATAAATAAAGCTCTCTCGAATAAATAAAGCTCTCTCGAGCTCCAAAATATTGAAAGGCGCCCTGGCGATCGATCGCCAGGGCGCCTTTTTCTATGCCTTGCCTTTATTTTCCGGCTATGGCTATGCGCATAAGCGATGGACGCAGGTATTTTTGCGCCATCTCCATGATTTTTTCCGGTGTCAGCTCTTTGGCTATTCTTACCTGATCCTGGAAGTAGCCCTTGGGGAAGCCAACTGTCTGCTGTGTCTTGTAATACTCCATTATGGCAAACGGGCTGTCGAGTATTTCGATAAGGCGAGTGCCAATGTGCTGGCGCAATCTCATCATTTCTTCTTCATCGGCAGGCACAGTGGCCAAGCGGTCGAGCTCGAGCTTGATCTCTTCGATCATCGGGGCTATGTACTTGGGATCAGCCTGGGCCTGGATGCTGACATAGCTGCCGTCGAGCGAGCCCAGGAGACTGGCTCGGATGCCGTAAGTATAGCCCTTCTCTTCGCGCACATTTTTCATGAGGCGACTGCCAAAGAATCCGCCCAAAGCCATCACTGCAAATCGCAGAGGTATGTAATCGGGATCATCGCGCTTAGGGGCCGGGAAAGCTATGCTCAGCGCATCCTGCAGGGCCTCAGGCTTTTCGATCATTACCTGCTGGGGCGCTTCTGGCGTGAAGGGGAAGATTTCCAAAGCTATGGCAGGCTTGGTGGCTGGCAGGCTCTCGAGCATCTTCTTGACATCGGCATAGATCTCTTCGGTGATCTGTCCGCTAAGGAATGCCTGGCAACGGCTGGCAGTGAATACGCGGTTGTGAAACTCGATGATGTCATCGCGGGTAACTCTCTCTATTTCTTCAGCAGTGTTTGAGAAGGCCTGGGGGTGATTGGCTCCCATGATGAGCTTCTCCATGGCTTCATTGCTCAGATAAGCCACTTTCGACTGCTCTTGCAAGAAATTCTTGACAGCCCTGTCCTTGTAAATCGTAAAGGCGTACTCCGGAAAAGCGGGCTCCAGGAGGATTTCTCGGAATAGCGGCAGGGTACCCCCCGACATGCTGTTGAGCGACGACATCGACACAATCGAATAATGCTCGCCTGCGAAATTGTGCATCAGCGCTCCTCGGAAATCCAAGGCCTCGGCTATTTCCGCGCCGGATTTACTGGTGGTGCCCTCGCGCAGCAGTTGCATGCAGAGGCTGGCTATAGCTGGGTTTCCGGCTTCGCGCCGACCTCCCGGGAAGGCAAGCATGAGCTGGTTAACAGCCTGAGTGCCCCCATTGAGCCAGCGCAGCACGATGCCGTTGGATAGCGTCTCTTCCTTCACCGCGGGGAGGCGCAGGTCGCCGATAGGCCTTACTTCAGGTGGTATGGCGCGGCGAGCGCGATCCAGGTCTTCAGGAGTGTCAATGCCGATGGTAGTGATGCGGGTCTCGGCCGTCTTGATCTTGTATCCGTTTTGGATCCATCGCAATTGCTCAAGCGATTCGGCAATTTCGAGTGATGTTTGCGGTAGTTGGGTGATTTCTGCCAACACTCGCGCCTTATAGGCATAGATGCCCACATGGGTATAGTACTGGTGCTGCTTGGGCCATTCTGTCTTAGGATAATTTCGCAGATATGGTATCACTGAGCGCGAGAATGTGAGGGCGAATCGATTGTCGTCGATTTCCACTTTCGGACTGTTAGGATTCTCCAGAGCCTCATAGCCAAGTTCGGGGTCGAAAGGCCGGATCAGAGTGGCTATTTCGGTTGAGGGGTCGTCGAAGCATGCCTTCAGGGCAGCGATCTGGCTGGGGTGAATAAAGGGCTCGTCGCCCTGGATATTGATCACCACATCGGCATCGCTGACAATGTTGGCATATGCTTCGCGCACGCGATCTGTGCCGCTGCGGTGAGCGCTTGAGGTCATCACGGCCTTGCCTCCAAAGGCCACCACGGCATCGCGTATGCGTTCGTCGTCGGTGGCTACAACCACATCATCGAGTTCTTTGCACGCCTGCTCATACACGCGCTGGATCACTGTCTTGTCGCCCAGCATGGCCAGAGGCTTGCCCGGAAAGCGGGTCGAGGCATAGCGCGCAGGGATTATTCCTATGAATTTCATATCAGTCTTACATATAATTGAGCGTTTTCGAATCGCTCTACTTTCACTTCTCTATGGGCATCGATGAATCCGCTCAGCGATACTGCATCGAATTCATGATTGCCTATTACGATTTTGCCCGAGGGGCGCAAATCAGTCACTGTCTTTGCTATTTGTCCTACAAATTTTCCTTGGCTGGTGTCCACTCCGACATAGCCGTCGCTGTCCTTGAGTTCTGTCTGGAGTTCTGACACTCTGCGCACTCTCTGCGGACCATATTTTGATGTCAGGAACCAGATCACTGCCACGGCGATTAGGCCTCCCGAGGCCGTGATCACCACTGCGCGGGCTATGTCGCCAGCAAGGTCAGTCTCCCATCCATTGCCGTCGATCAGGCCACCGACCAGCGATGCCAGCACGGCCACAATTCCTGCTATGCCGCAGAATCCGAAGCCTGGTATGACAAAGAATTCGAAGGCGAGCAATATCAGACCTATTATAAACAGGATTATCACCCATGGGGCAATGGAGCCTGTGACAAGGGATGGCAGGAAATAGAGCACTGCTGCCACAAAGGCCACGCCTCCTGCCAAGCCCAGCCCTCCGGTCTTCATCTCCATGAAGATGCCTCCCAATATCAGGGCCACAAGCAGGGCCTTGACGGCTGCGTTGGATAGGAAGCCTAAGATATGGTCGGTAGCAGTGGGCTTATACTCCATGGTGCGGTACGGACCATCGATGTGATGGGCTATGACCTCATCCACGCTTGTGGCCTTGCCCTCGGCATAGCCTACCTTGATGGCTTCCTCGGGGGTAAGGGCGAGCACGCTGTCGACTGTCACGAATGCCTCGGCGATCTTGGGATCGCGGCGCCATGTCCAGGCGGAGTCTGCTTCGCTCCATACTTTGCCGTGGCTTTCGGCTGTGGCTCGCATGATGGTCTTCATGTAGCTTTGGTATTTATCGGGCATGGGGGCGCCTGTGCCATCGACCACGCTGCTTGCTCCATAGCTCGCGCCCGGCGCCATGTACACGCTGTCGCATGCCAGGGTGATGAGGCTGCCTGCCGATGCTGCATTGGGATCGACAAATGCCACTGTGGGGATAGGCAGGCGCAGGATGGCTGTGCGGATCGAGTCGGCAGCATCCACGGCTCCGCCGTAAGTGTTGATGTGGAATATCATAAGGGAGGCTCCATTGTCCACAGCCTCGTCGCAAGCGCGCCGGGTAATCATGCGCATTTTGGCATCTACCTCGTCGTTGAGGTTGAGCACATACACCAATGGCACTTCCGCCCAGGTCAACAGGCCTATCATCAAGGCGAATATGAGGGATATTTTTCGTTGCATAGCGGTTGTCTTTTTCCTTCTTTGCAAAGTTACGACTTTTCCACTAACTATGAAAATTTCTGTCCCATTATTTCTAATGAAGATTTTTCAACCTTTAATTTATTATTATTCAGGATATTAAAGAGGAGAGCGAAAATTTTTATTAAAAATTTGGTCTAAAAATTTGGTCAATTGAAAAAAAGGTCGTAACTTTGCAACGCAAAACAACGATGGTGTCATAGCTCAGTTGGTAGAGCAAAGGACTGAAAATCCTTGTGTCC
>CAYTXF010000156.1:0-4796 GCA_964440745.1 uncultured Bacteroides sp. | reverse complement strand
CTGCGCCTCAGCAAGCTCGACATCGAGGTGACAATCGCCGAGCCGGTGACGCAGCCCCCGGAAGAGGCTGTAACGGCGGCGCCGGTTGACACGGTGCCCGCTCCCGTGCAGCCCGAAATCACAGAGCAGCCCGGGCCCACAGTGGAGATCCCCGCAGAGCCCACCCCGGCTCCTGTGGAGCCCGAGCCCCTGCCCAGCCACCTCTACCTGAAGACCAACGGCATAGGCTGGGCCATGCTCGTGACCAACCTCGCCGTCGAGTACGACTTCGCCCCGCACTGGTCGGCGGCCCTGCCCGTGTACTACTCCGGCTTCAACGAGCACTGGCATAAGTGGAAGTTCCGCACAGTGACCATCCAGCCCGAGGCCCGCTACTGGCTGCGCCACGGCGAGAACGGCAACCACGGCCTCTACGTCGGGGCCCACCTCGGCCTGGGATGGTTCAACTTCGCCACCGGCGGCCGCTACCGCACCCAGGACCACGACGGCAACACCCCCGCCATAGGCGGAGGCCTCTCGGTGGGCTACCGCGTGCACCTGGCGCGCCGCTGGAGCCTGGAGTTCTCCGTGGGCGCAGGCGTCTACGACGCGCATTACGACAAGTTTGAGAACCACCACAACGGCCCCAAGGTCGTGGACAACCGCCACCGCACGTGGCTGGGCATCGACCAGGCCTCGGTGAGCATCGTCTACGCCTTCCCCATAAAGAAAGGAGGCCGCAAATGAAACACATGATGCTTAAGCACACCCTGCTTGCGGCGCTGGCCGCGGCCCTGTGTGGCTGCGTCCACGAGTTCCCGGAGGATGAGGAGGCGCCGGAGCCGGTGAAGCTTCCGGTGACCCTGCGCCTGAGCTTCGACTACGAGATGCCGCCCTACCGCGACCTGATCTACGAAAACGGCGCCCTGGCCTCGCGAACCCCCGGGGAGAGCGAGTACGACGCCCGATATATAATAGGATTCTACGAGAACGCCGACGCGCGCTCCGCGGCGTCGCGCGTGCCCGACGACATTGTGGTGCTCACCCGCCAAGAGCTCGACGACCTGGCCTGCGACCTGCAGGTGGCGCTGCCCTCGGGGCGCGTCACCGTGATGGTCTGGACCGACTTCGTGCTGCGCGGGAGCTCTGATGACCTATATTATAAGGCTTCCGACTTCGCCCGTATTACCCTGGCCGAGCCCTACGCCGGCAACACCGACCTGCGCGACGCCTTCCGAGGCTGCTCCGAGGCAGTAGTAAGCCCCTTGGGCGGCGACGTGATCAGCGTGGAGATGCGCAGGCCCATGGCCAAGTACAAGTTTATCGCAACCGACTTCGACCTCTTCCTGAGCCGCGCTGAGGAGAAGGCGCGCGCTGAGGCCGCGCGTGCCGGAGAGGACCCCGATGAGGTGACCATCAACCTCGACGACTACACCGTGAGGTTCGTATACCCTGGCTTCCTGCCCCATGTCTACAACATGTTCACCGACAAGCCCTCAGATGCCACCACCGGCGTCAGCTTCGACGGCCGCATAGTCAGCCTTGACGACGGCACAGCCTCGCTGGGCTTTGACTACGTGCTTGTCAACGGCGACGAGTCGCTTGTGACGGTGGCAGTGCAGATCTACGACCGCGACGGCCAGCTCGTCTCGGGCACCGGCTCGCTCAACGTGCCGCTGCAGCGCTCGATGCTGACCACGGTGCGCGGCGAGTTCCTGACCCTGGAGGCCAGCGGCGGCGTGGGCATCTCGCCCGGCTTCAACGGCGAGTTCAACATATTCATTCAGTGAGGACCCGAACCCCTTCCCCGGGCCCCCTGTTTCCCTTCCCCCTTCACATTCTGTCAACAACTAATCAATCACAAATATAATTATCGCAATGAAAAAGTTTATCTACATGGCATCGGCCGCGGCGCTGCTGGCGTCGTGCTCCGACGATATCCATATGGATGTCACCGCCCCGGGCCAGCAGGTGGAGGTCACCTTCTCCGCTGCCCTCCCCACCGAGATGATGAGCCGCGCTGTCAGCGACGGTGAGACCGCTAATCAGCTGAGCTATACTGTGTTCAAATCAGATGGATCTGTAGTCTTATCAGAGACCATAGAAGCCTTCCAAAGTACTGTTCGTACACAAGTAGTTTCAATTCCTCTGATCACAGGAGAAACCTACACCATCGCTTTCTGGGCAGACAAGAAAGATAATGGCCTTTACACATATAATGATGGTAAAATCTCCATTAATTACGCCAATGCAAAGGCTAATGACGAGTCAGCAGACGCCTTCTTCTGGACCGAAAAGAATTATAAGGTGACAGGCTCTGCTTCTAAGACAGTGACCCTTACCCGTCCTTTCGCTCAGATCAACTTTGGCACAACTCAGGCCGATCATGAGGCAGCAGTGAAGTCAGGCTTGGATATCTCTACCACTCAAGTAACTGTATCTGGCACCACCTATACCAGCTTGAACCTTCTCGATGGATCTGTAGATGGTAAGGCAGATGTTACATATGCGCTTAATACTCGTCCGTCGAATCCTGAGACTCTTACCGTTGAGGGTGCTGACTATGTATACGTAGCTTACGCCTACGTGCTCACTCCTCCCGCTGACAAGTCGGAAAACCTCACCAAGGTGACTCTCACCCCTAAGGCTACCGACGCTGCAGTGCGCGAATATACCACCGTGCCCGTTAAGCGCAACTATCGCACTAATATTATTGGTAATCTGTTTACCTCGAATGTAGACTTCAAGGTGGTTATCGACCAAAACTACGTCGATGATATCAATGCCGGAGTATGGGATGGCAGTGTAACAGAGCCTGTTATTGATATGGATAACTCCACAGTGCAAATCTCGAATGCTGCTCAGCTCGCATGGCTTGCTGACTATGTAAACAATGCTACAACCCAGATTTCGCGTGCTACAACAGTGCCCTACAGCTTCTCTGGCTGGACCGTCGAACTCACTGATGACATCTATCTGTGCGGAGAACCCTGGACCCCCATTGGCACAAATTCTGACTCAGGACGCAAGTTCAAGGGCACATTCGATGGCAAGGGCTATACTATCTATGGACTTAATGTGGATCAGGGTGCAGCCTACCATGGTGCAGGTCTCTTCGGGGCTCTTAATGGCACAGCTAAGAACTTTACTATCGATGGCGCTTATATCAATAGCATTTCAAGCGGTGATCCTACCGACAATGGTATTGCAGTGGTAGCAGGTTCGATTTATCCATCTGGCACCATCAGTGGCGTAACTGTTAAGAATGCAGAGATGTATGGCAATCGTTATATGGGCGGTATCGCAGGATATGTGTATGGTACTATTGAAAATTGCACAGTAGATGGCATTACTATGCTTTGCACTCCCAACCTTGTTGGTACAAAATACGACAATGGCGACAAAGTAGGAGCTGTAGCCGGTTATTTCAACTCAGATGACTCAAGAAATAAACTATCAGGCAATACTGTAAACAATGCCAAAATTACCGGATACCGCGACCTTGGTGGTCTGGCTGGTTGTGCTGATGCTGCGGGCTACGTAACCGACTGCAAGGTAACTAACTCTACAATATGTGCTTCTGCCAAGAATTCATATAGTGGTCATAGCGCCGGTGAGAACATTGGTGAGATCGTTGGTCGTCAGATAACATCGTCTTTGGCCTCATCAAACACCTACGAAAATGTCACACTGATAACCCAATTGGTAAGCTCGATGGAAGAGTTAAGCAACGCAATTTCAAATGCTCAGGATGGTGATGTCATCACTCTTGATCAAGGCACCTACGAGTGGACAAATGTCAGCATCACAAACAAGAATATTACCATTCAGGGAATGGGTGAGAATTCGATAATTGACACAAGCAATTCTAGTGGTGAAAGCGGAAAAGGAATGGTTTACACCAATGGGAGCACAGTGACTCTTAAGGATTTGACAATTACATTCCCTGGTACTAATTATGCGGGCTTTGGAGCCGGAGGAACTGCAGTGACTTATGAAAATTGCAAAATTGTAAATGTAAATTGGGGATATGCTACGACCACGACTTACAATGATTGCACATTCACCTTCTCTGATCCCTCAATTACAAATAGTTATGTGCTTTGGAGTTGGGGAGCAAATCTGACATTCAATGACTGTACCTTTGAAGGCGGCAATCGAGCACTGCTTATTTACAGTGAAGCAAGCCATGATTTAACTTTTAATATCAATAACTGCTCATTCACTGGAAATGAAAATCCCAGTTCTGCAAAGCCAGCCATTCAAGTCAATGGATCAAATGGTGCTTGCTATGTGAATATCAGCAATTCTACAGCAACTGGTTATGCTACAGGTAGTACCAGCAATTCTCAACTTTGGGATGTTAAGAGTGGCGTCAAGGCTAAAGTAACCATCGACGAAGAAGAAGTTTATAACTCCATCAATTAAAGTTCCTCCTGCTCCCAACAATGGGGCCATCCCTGGTTTGGGAGCAGCGATTCCGCGAATCGCGACATCAGGCGGCCGCCAGTATCGGGTAGCAGGGGGTTTCAACCCCCTGCAAAAAGAAGCGGCCTTCGGCCGCGTTAGGAGAGCGGCTCCATGAGCCGCGTTAGGAGAGCGGCTCCATGAGCCGCGGCCTCTTCGGGGCTCACGGAGCCCCTCTCCTATCGGCCCCATGCATGGGGTTGAAACCCCATGCTACCCGATACTGGCGGCCATCCGGTGGCGTTTGTAGGCGGCTCACGGAGCCGCCCTCCCACGGCCTGGGGGACCTTGACTTTCACAACCAGGACAAGAGACTTGATTTAAAATCCTATAACCTCTACAACAATGAA
>CAYTXF010000155.1:0-4831 GCA_964440745.1 uncultured Bacteroides sp. | reverse complement strand
TTTATCGAGATTTTTGGATTTTCAAAAGGTCAAGAATCCGCAACTATTTGCTATATTTGCACATTAGAAAGAAAAGAGAAAGAAGAAAATTCCCGAGCATGGTCAATGTAATGCACATAATCGAAGATGAGGTTGCTCTGCCGGGCAAGTTCGCCGACGAACTCGCATCCCGAGGCGTCAGCACCCAGCGGCTCTCCCCTACCCTATTGGGCGCTTTCACGGCTGTGAAGATCGCCAGCGCCCTGGGCAAGGAAAACATTCACTGCATCCATGCCTATAATCTGCGCGACGCCATGTCGGCAATCTCGGGCCGAGAGATATCCAAGGGGGTCAAGCCTAAGATCGTGGTGGAGGTCGCTCCCAACAGCGCAGTGCCCAAAAGCATCCCTGCCGACATCTGCGCCGGAGTTGATGCCTGGATTTTTCCGAGCAAGAGATTGCTTGACCTTTATCCTGACAATCTTAAATGCAAAACCCTGCTGCCTCCTGTGGATCTCTCTATCGATTGGCAGAAGGCCAAGCCTAACCCCAGCGCCAATCATTTATGTTGGGTCGGAGCGCTTGATGGCAACATCGACCGACTGAAGACAGCCATCCAGATTGTTGATGACAACGAGGGCTTGAGTCTGCGCGTGTGCGGCACGGGCAAGGCTCGCTATGTGATGGAGGCTGTGCGCAAGCAGCGCGGCATGGAACATCCCGAGCGCGTGGAATGGCTCGGCGAGAATTTTGACATCGCCGAGGTGCTGTCGGGCGCAAGCGCAATAGTTCAGGCTGGCCTTGACCCCTGTGGGACCGAATCTCAAGCCCGCGGCCGAGGCTGGCAGCTTCTGCAGGTGTCAGGCAATGGTTTCTCTGATGCTGACATCGAGCTCATCGACAGCGACAAATATTTCGATAATCTCACCTCCCTATACTTCAGCCTGCGATGAGTGAAAAGATCATAATAAATCCGGATCACATCGAGATGGCAGATTTCGTGCGCGCTGTCAGCGAACGCGGAATCCCGGCTGATGCTGAGATCATCTACAAAGGAAGGCGCAACCAGATCTACAAGGTCAAGGCCGGCAAGCGCTGGGTTGCTATCAAAGCCTTCCGCATCCCGAATATGATCAACACCATCGCCTATTCCACAGTGCGCAAAAGCAAGGCGCGGCGCAGTTATGAGCACGGTCTACGTCTGCTCGAAAACGGCATTCTCACCCCTGCTCCAATTGCCTATATCGAGCATCATCGAGGCCCCACGTTGCGCCGCTCATATTACATCTGCGATTATGTCGATGCTCCCACGGTTAGGAATTGGGAAGAGCGCGCAGATGCCGACGACATGCTTTCGGCCCTTGCGGAAAACATGGTAAAGATGCATCGGCATGGAATATGGTTCAAAGACTTCTCCCCGGGCAACATCCTCGCCCAAGGCGATCCTCAGCATGGCTATCGTTTCTATTATGTAGATATCAACCGCATGAAATTTGATGTCTACGACTCTAAATTTCTCTTGCGCAATTTTCGCTGCATAAATCTCGACATGGAGCAAACATTGCGCTTGGCTCGTCACTATGCCATGGCCGCAGGCCTCGACCAGGAGGCCATATGCCAGCGAGCCGCGGCCGAATTGAATTATTACTTCCACCATAAAGGCGCCCAAGATGCCGTAAAGAAATTCCTCAAAGTGGGGAAATACAGCCGCAAGCGCGCCAAGCAACTATCGAAATCATCATGAGACAGGATATCCCATTGAAAATAGGCTACGACGCCAAGCGAGCGGTCTGCAACATGACAGGGCTTGGCAATTACAGCCGTTATGTCATCGACGTAATGAGCCGATGCTATCCCGCCAACCAATACATGCTCTACAGCCCGAAATTCCGCGAGAATCCGCGCCTGAAGCCTTTGCTCGAACGCGGGGGCATCAAACTCGTCACTCCCCATGGCCTATGGAAAGCCTTTGGATCGCTCTGGCGCTCGCTTGAAATGACCCGCAACATCCTCTCCGATGATGTCAACATCTTCCATGGCCTCAGCAACGAACTTCCACTCAACATCGGTCGAGCCGGCATCCCCTCGGTGGTCACCATCCATGATGTGATATGGCGCAAAATCCCGCAGGATTATGCCGCGGCCGACCGGCGCCTCTACGATTGGAAATATGGAGCCTCAGCGCGTGCTGCCACGCGCGTGATTGCCATCAGCGAATGCACCAAACGCGACATTATGGAGGACTTTGGCATTCCGGCCGAAAAGATCGATGTCATTTATCAGGGCTGCGGTCCCATTTTCCGCCAAAAACTCGAACTTGAAAAAAAGGAAGAGATCCGGAACAAATACGGCCTTCCCGATCGTTATATAGCATGCGTGGGCACTGTGCAAAGCCGCAAGAATCAACTTCTGCCAATCTTAGGCATGCGCGGACTGCCTGAAGATGTCAGGCTTGTCATTGTAGGCCGCAGGGCCAAAGACTATGCCAAAACGCTTGATCAGGCTGTGGCCAAGCATCAGCTTTCCGACCGCATCCTGTGGATCGACAGCGCGGCCTATACTGACCTGCCCTACATTTACGGCATGGCTCAGTTCTCGGCTTACACCTCGCGCTACGAGGGTTTTGGAATACCCGTGATAGAGTCGCTGAGCGTTGGCACCCCGGTGATAGCCGCTACGGGTTCATGCCTGGAAGAGGCTGGCGGAAAGGGCGCGATCTATGTTGGGCCCGACGATGTCGACGCCTACATTGCCGAGGCATCAAAACTTATCGACAGCACTTACTACCGCGACAAACTGGCTAATCTTGGCGCAGCGCATGTCAAGAAATTCAACGACGAGTCATTCGCTCGCAAGACGATGGCTTGCTATAACAAGGCTCTGGTGGAGAGCCTAAAGATGTAGAATTATGAAAACATTGTTAGTAATAGGAGCCGGAGGGTTTATCGGAGGCTTCATCTGCAAGGAAGGTCTCAAGCGCGGCTATGACACCTATGCTGGGGTCAGAGCCAGCACATCGCGTCGCTACCTCGATGAGAAAAGGCTCCATTTCGCAACCTTCGACTACGATGACCCGAAATCAGTGGCTGAGGCTCTGCAAGAATACAAGCCCGAATCCGGCAAATGGGACTACATAATCTGGAACCTTGGCGCCACGAAATGCGCCAATTTCCAAGACTTCAACCGCATCAATTATTCATATCTGCGCACCTTCGTTGAAGCGCTCAAAGCCGCCGACATGCTTCCGGAAAGATTTCTTTACGTGAGTTCGCTCAGCGCCCTGGGCATGGGCGATGAAAAAGGCTACACGCCCATGACCAATAAGATGGTGCCTCATCCCAACACTCGCTACGGACTTAGCAAAATCAAGGCAGAGACATTCTTGGAGATGCAGTCTGACCTCAATTGGATCATCTTCCGGCCGACAGGCGTGTATGGCCCTCATGAAAAAGACTATCTGATGATGATAGAGATGATCGACAAGGGCCTCGATGTTGGCGTGGGTTTCAAGAAGCAGATGCTCACATTCATATATGTCGACGATTTGGTTTGCGCCATGTTCGACGCTCTCGCCTCGGGCGTTAGCCGCAAGAAATACATAATAAGCGAAGACCGCGCCTATACTCAGAAAGAATTCCGCGAGATCGTAAAGAAGCATCTGGGCAAGAAATTCGTGCTCTCGCTCAAACTCCCCAATGCCATAGTTTATCTTGCCTCATACTGCGCTGAGATGTGGGGGAAGGCTACTATGAAGCCCTCCACGCTCAATCGCGACAAGTACAAGATCATGGTACAGCGCAATTGGCAATGCGACATCAGCGACGCCCAGAAAGATTTCAATTTTCAGCCCAAGTTTTCTCTCGACAAGGGCATTGAAATTACCGTGAAAGAATACCTCAAAGAAAAAAATGACAAATGATGGGAAATCGTAAAACTCCCTGGTGGATGCTCCTGCTGATACTTGTGCTGATGAGTCCGGCGCTGGTGTTTCCCGCTCTTATCAGCCACATGCCCGCTGAGGGCACTCCGCAAGCCTTGGTATGGCTTTATCCTGCCTATGTGATTGCCACAGGCATCTGCTCATACCTCATATATCCTCAAAAGCCAGCAGTAACTTGGATCCTGCTTGGATTGTTAGTGCTCAGCCATATTGGCATGTACGCGTTGGTCAATTGTCCCGCATAAACTTGATGTTATGAGCGTAGCAGCGATTATTTTGGGCCTCTTGATCTGGTTTTCCTTTCCGGCACTCTATCGGCGCCAACTCAACGAGCGCGGCATGAGATGGCTGTCGAGCCTGTGCCGTGTGGTAGGCATTTGCGTGGTTTGTGGCGGAATTCTTTACGGAGTGTTTTGACGGAGTTTTGACTATGTTGCCATCTTGCTATATTCAGGGCCGTCAGGAGGCTGGTTGCGATGAGGCAGGGCGTGGATGCCTTGCCGGACCGGTGTATGCGGCTGCAGTGATCCTTCCCGACGATTTTTCTCATCCACTGCTTAACGATTCCAAGCAACTTACTGAAAAGCAGCGCGACCAATTGCGTCCGCTGATTGAGAGCGAGGCAGTGGCTTGGGCAGTGGGCATTGTCACCAATGAAGAAATCGACCATATCAATATCCTCAACGCCTCTATTTTAGCCATGCATCGAGCCCTCGACGGACTCAAGGTGCGTCCGCAGGCTATAATTGTCGACGGCAACCGGTTTAAGCCTTATGGCGACCTGCCATGGCAGACATTTGTAAAGGGCGACGGACGCTTCGCCAACATTGCTGCAGCCTCGATTCTGGCCAAGACTCATCGCGATGAGGCCATGGCCCTCCTCCATGAAAAATATCCGCAATATGGCTGGAA
>CAYTXF010000154.1:0-4963 GCA_964440745.1 uncultured Bacteroides sp. | reverse complement strand
GTTTCTATGCAGTAGGTCTTTGGGAATTGGAGAAAATTTTGTACCTTTGCAGTTAAATTTGATTCGAACCGCAAAATGAATAGCAATCAAGACAATATAAACTCAGGTTTCTCTATCGACAAGCGCCGCGCCCGCAACCGCCGCATCATCCGCTGGATGTGGATCGTGTTTGGCGCATGCGTGGCAGCTGTGATCCTCCTCTTCTTCCTTATCTACAACGGAGTGGTGGGTTACATGCCTGAAATCGAGCAGCTTAAGAATCCGCAGGACAAATTTGCCAGCACCATCTACACTGCCGACGGTGTGGAGATGGGCCGCTATTTCCGCAACACCGGCAACCGCGTCTATGCCGATTACGATGAGATTTCCCAATATGTCATTGATGCTCTTATCTCAACTGAGGACGAGCGCTTCATGGAGCACAGCGGCATCGATGCCAAGGCTCTGGGTCGAGTGCTGGTAAAGACTCTCGCCATGCAGAATAAGAATGCGGGCGGCGGATCAACCATCACCCAGCAGCTGGCCAAGCAGCTTTACTCCCCCAGCAGCAACGGCCTGCTCACTCGCGCCCTGCAAAAGCCCATTGAATGGATGATCGCCGTAAAGCTCGAGCGCCAATACAGCAAGGAGGAAATCCTGAAGATGTATCTCAACCAATTCGACTTCCTCTACAACGCTGTAGGCATCAAGTCGGCCGCCCAGGTTTACTTTGGCAAGGATGCCAAAGACCTTAAAGTCGAAGAGGCTGCAATGCTTGTGGGCATGGTCAAGAATCCCTCCTACTACAATCCTCGCCGCCATGTGGAACGCACCACGGCTCGCCGCAACATTGTGCTTGAGCAAATGGAAAAGGCCGGCAAGATCACCAAAGCCGAGCTTGACTCGCTCAGCGCCCTCCCCATAGTGCTCGACTACCATCCCGCCGACCACAAGGACGGCCTTGCTCCGTATTTCCGCGAAGAGCTTCGCCGTTACTTGCTGGCCAAAGAGCCGCAGAGAAGCAACTATCCGTCGTGGGATCAGCAGAAATTCATCGACGACTCTATCCTGTGGAAGACCAACAAGCTCTACGGCTGGGTGGAGAAAAATCCAAAGCCCGACGGTTCGAAATGGGACATCTACAATGATGGTCTCAAGATATACACCACCATCGACAGCCGCATGCAGCAATATGCCGAAGAGGCTGTCAATGAACATATGACAGACCTGCAGCAGCGATTCTTCAACGAGAAGAAGAACTCGAGCAAGGCTCCTTATAGTTCTACTCTCGATCAAAACACCATCGAGACTCTCATCAACAATGCCATTCGACAGAGCGAGCGTCGCCGCGTGGCAAAGGTCGCTGGCAAGAGCGACGAAGAGATCATCGCCGAGTTCAACACCCCCTACGAAATGACTGTCTTTAGTTATGATGGGCCTATCGACACTGTGATGACTCCGCGCGACTCGATTCTCTATACCAAGCATTTCCTGCGCACTGGCTTCCTCTCGATGGATCCGCGCAATGGCTATGTCAAGGCCTACGTAGGCGGTCCGAATTTCAAGTTCTTCCAGTACGACATGGTGTCGACGGGTCGCCGTCAGGTGGGTTCAACGATAAAGCCGTTCCTCTACACCCTGGCCATGGAGGAAGGCATGACCCCCTGCACGCAGTTCCTCAACTCCCAGCCTACCCTGATCGACCAGGCAGGGCGCCCCTGGAGCCCCCGAAATTCCGGCAAGGCGCGCATTGGCGAAATGGTGGATCTGAGATGGGCGCTGACCAACTCCAACAACTGGATTTCGGCCCGCGTGATGGATGTGGTGAAACCTCACAATCTCGTGCGCCTGATGCACAACATGGGCATCACCAACGAGCTCCCCTCAGTAATCTCTCTCTGTCTCGGGCCGTGCGAGATTTCTGTGAAGGAAATGGTAACCGCTTATTCGGCTTATGCCAACTACGGCATGAAGGTCAATCCTCTCTTCGTAACTGCCATAGCCGATAGCAATGGCACGCTGATCTCCACATTCGGCCCTCACAACGAAGAGGTCATCTCCGACAAGGCTTACTACCGCATACTGTCGATCCTGCTCAATGTCGTGGATGGCGGCACGGGCAATCGTCTGCGTCGCGCCCCCTTCAACATCACCGCCCAGATGGGTGGCAAGACAGGTACCACCAATGACAACTCCGACGGTTGGTTCATGGGCTTTACTCCCGAGCTCGTGTCGGGCGTATGGGTCGGCGGCGACGAACGCAGCATCCACTTCAACACCATGGCCAACGGCCAGGGCGCTTCGATGGCCCTGCCTATCTATGGAAAGTACATGACAAAAGTATATGGCGACAGTTCTCTTAATTACAGCCAGGACACCAAATTTGTCTTCCCCGAGGATCTCAATCTTTGCGGAGGCGATGTGGATTATGGTGTGGTTGAAACCACTGTGATCGAAGAGAGCATGGATGGAGCCTTCGATTGATTTCAGCTCTTAATTTTAAAGCATTTCTAATGGGACTCAGAGGATTGAGATACATAGCCCTTGGGCTTATCGCTTCCGCAGCATTCGCTTTCAACGCAAATGCCGACGATTACATTATCCACGAGGTGAAAAATGGCGAGACCTTATTTGGCATCGCAAAAAAGTACGATATCAATAGCGACCAGCTGCTCGAGCTTAATCCTCAAGCGGTCACTGGCGTGAAGAAAGGCATGAAGCTGCGCATCCCCGCTGATGGCTCGGCTCCTACCCCTAATCAGAGCAAGCCCAAACAAACCACGCCTGCCTCGCAACAGTCCCAAAGCGCCGTGACTGCATTCCCCACGGAATATACCGTGAAGGAGGCTCAGGAGAGCGGTGTGCATGTGCCCCCAGAGGCTGCTCAAGCTGCTGCCTCAGTGCTCGAGGCCAAGACCTACTGCGCCGGCCAGGGCGATACCTTCGCCACGATAGCCCGCAAAACAGGCGTCAGCGAAGATACCCTCATCGAGCTTAATCCCTTCCTTGACCCTGACAACTTGATAGCGGGCACAATGGTGCGCCTGACCGAGGATGCTCCCTACTACAACGAAACGCCTACCGAATCACCCACTGAGGCCCCCACGGCTGTTGTGCCATCAGAGATGCCACAACTTCAGCTCCCCGGCCAGGACATCGAGGGTCCTACGCTTCAAGATCCTCTCCAAGCCACAATTGACAGCACATATCATGACACTGAGCATCTCAATGTGCTGATAGCTCTCCCATTCATGGCCAATAGCGAAGAGCCGAGCCGCCAGGCACGCAACTATGCCGACTTCTACCGCGGACTCCTTATCGCTGCCAAGGAAATGACCACAAAACCCGGCAATGATATCGAAGTAATCACAATCGATGTCAGTGCCGACGGCCTTGAGAATCAGCTTAGCGATGTCATCGATCGTGACCTGGCTGTGATCATCGCCCCCGAAGACACGCGCCAACTGCAGTCGATCATCGACTATGCCACACCAAGAGACATATATGTGCTCAACATGTTCAACTTCAGCGATGAGAACTTCAAGTCGAATCCTTATGTGCTCCAGGGCAACATCAACCAGCAGCGCATGTACGACAAGGCCATCAGCTATTTGCTTAACACCTACCCCGACTATGTGCCTGTAATTTTGGCCCCAGCGGAAGCAAAGGAGGAGAAAGAGCCCTTTGTGAGATCGCTGAAGGAGGCTTATGAGGCTGCTGGAAAGACTGTGGTGGAACTGCCCTTCGAGGAAGGCCTCTCCGAAGATTTGGTGCTAACCACCCTCGATCCTACCCAGTCATACATCTTCCTGCCAAAATCTGGTTCGCAGACAGTCTTCAATCGCTTCGCCCCGGCATTGCTCAATCTGCAAGCCCAGGAGAATGGCAAAGAGAGATTCCGACTTTTCGGTTATCCTGACTGGATCGCGTACCGAGGCGAAAGCCTTGACCTGCTCCAGCGCTTGGATGCGGTAATATACTCGCGCTTCCTCAGCGATGAGAAGGACTTGGAAAACAAAGACTTGCAGACGAAATTCATCGAATGGTACGGTCAGCCCATGATCGAGGCTGTGCCAAGCCAGGGCCTCTTGGGTTATGACACCGGCCGCTATCTCTTCTACGCGCTGCAGCACGGCACTTTCGAAAGCCGTCTTAAGAGCACACTGCCTTTCCGCGGCATCCAAAACTCATTCAAGTTCACGCGCGACTCGGAAGGCGCCGGATATGTCAACGATGTGCTCTACATCATACAGTTCCTTCCCGGCGACAATTATCGCGTACAGCAACTATGAAGCGCCTATTAGCCATCCTTACGGCCTGCTTGGCCTTCCTGGCCTCGAATGCCGAATCGCATTACAAGCCCCACATCTCTGTGGGCGCTCATGCCGGCATGGACATGTCGCAGGTCACTTTCTCGCCCTCTGTTAAGGAAAGCTGGGTGCAAGGCATGACAATGGGTGTCTCCATCCGATATGCTGAAGAGCGTCTCGTAGGCATTCTGGCAGAGCTCAACATCTCGCAGCGCGGCTGGAAAGAGAATTTCGAAGAGGCCCCTCTCGAATTCTCACGCACCACCACCTACATCTGCCTGCCCATCATGACCCACATCTATTTCGGGCCCAAGAGATTCAAGTGCTTTTTTAATCTTGGTCCGGAATTCGGCTACATGATAGGCGAGTCAACATCGTCAAATTTCGATTACCATAATCCCGAAGCAGATCCCAACTGGCCCACCAAGGCTCGCATGACCGAACAGATGGTAATGGATATCAAGAACAAGTTTGACTACGGCATCTGCGGCAGCTTCGGCTGCGAATTCTGGGTAAAGCCCCGCCATTCGGTATATGTCGAGGCTCGCTACTATTTCGGCCTGGGCAACATCTTCCCCTCCACTAAGGCCGACACCTTCAGCGCTTCGCGCAACATGACCATCTCTTTTACGCTGGGCTACAACTTCCGTCTGAAATAATCGGGTGCCTCTGGC
>CAYTXF010000153.1:0-5061 GCA_964440745.1 uncultured Bacteroides sp. | reverse complement strand
GCAGAGATAATATCGTAGTGCATCTCGCCCTGCTTGTCATAGGCCATGGGATTTTCCTGGAGGGAGTGGATTACGACCTCGTCGTTGATCACCATGGGATGGCCATGCGGGGTGGAATGCTCTATGAGTTCGAGTATGTTGAGAAGTTTGCGGGCATCACCTCCCGAGAAGCGGAAAAGAGCAGTCGTGCTCTCAACCTGCACGTTGCGCTGGCTTAGTATCTCGTCGGTGGTAATGGCGCGGTCAAGCAGGATTTGGAGTTCGGGGGCCTCGAGGGGCTTGAGCGTGTAGACCTGCGCGCGCGATAGGAGCGGACGGATCACTTCGAATGAAGGATTCTCCGTGGTAGCGCCGATAAGGGTCACAATGCCGCTCTCTACAGCGCCAAGCAGGCTGTCCTGCTGGCTCTTGCTGAAGCGGTGAATTTCGTCGATGAAAAGGATTGGGCGACCGGAATTGAACATGCTTTCAGCATCGCGCTTGCATTGGTCGAGCACTTCGCGCACGTCCTTAACGCCGCTCGACACTGCCGACAGGGTATAGAACTTGCTCTTGGTGCTGTTGGCTATGATGCGTGCTATGGTGGTTTTGCCCACTCCCGGAGGGCCCCAAAGAATGAACGATGACACAGCGCCCGACTCAATCATGCGTCGGATAATGCCATTGGCACCTACCAGGTGCTCTTGTCCTATGTAATCGTCGAGCGTCTTCGGACGTAAGCGTTCGGCAAGGGGAGCGGTCAAGGTGTTGGTGTTTTGGTGGTTTGGTGGTTTGGTGTTTTGGTGGTTTGGTGTTTGGGTGGTTTGGTGTTTGGGTGGTTTGGTGTTTGGGTCTGTGGTTAGGTGAAGGAGAGGTGGGGGTCGCGGATGCCGTTGAGGAAGGCTGAGGCAGCCATGGGGCGCTTGCCTTGGGGCTGGAGCTCGAGGATGCGGAGCAGGATGCCATCGCCGGCCACGACATAAAGTTCGCCATTATTAATAACGCATGTGCCTGGCTCTTTGTTTTCTGCAGAGTCGGTAAGGGCAGTGCGCAATATCTTAGTGGAGACGCCATTGAGCATGCTCCATGCGGCCGGGTAGGGCGAAAGGCCGCGCACGAGATTGTGGATGTCGCGAGCGGGCTTCGACCAGTCGATGCGGCATGTCTCCTTGAAAATCTTGGGGGCTGGGGTGGGCTCGGCGCCTTGCAGCAGTTCGTCCTGTGGCTGTGGCTTGAGGTCGCCAGCTATGATGTGGCTGACAGTGTCGAGAGTAAGTGCGGCACCGAGGTGCATCAGGCGGTCATGGACGCTTTCGAGAGTCTCGTCGGGAGAGATTTCTATGGCTTCCTGACGCAGGATGTCGCCCGTGTCGATTTCATGCTTGAGGAAGAAAGTGGTGACTCCGGTGCGAGACTCGCCATTGATGATGGCCCAGTTGATGGGAGCGGCGCCTCGGTATTTGGGCAGCAGCGAGGCGTGGAGGTTGAATGTGCCAAGTCTTGGCATGCGCCATACCACCTCGGGGAGCATGCGGAATGCAATTACGATGAATAAGTCGGCATCGAGGGCTCGCAATTCTTCCACAAAAGCCTCATCCTTGAGATTGGTGGGCTGCAACAGCTTAAGACCATGCTCAAGAGCATATTTCTTTACTGGGGAGTGGAGCAACTGATGGCCACGGCCTGCGGGCTTGTCGGGCATGGTGATTACGCCCACGATGTTGTAACCCTCCTGGTGGAGCTTGTCAAGGCTTTCCACTGCAAAGTCAGGAGTGCCCAAAAACACTATTTTCAAATCTTCCTTCCTCATAACTTCTCACTTGTCACTTGTCACTTCTCACTTCTCACTACAAACTTGTCACTTGTCACTTGTCACTTGTCACTTCTCACTTCTCACTTGTCACTTGTCACTACCTTTTCCATGGCCTGCCAGAGCGGATCGTCGGGCACTGGGGCCGTGATGTCGATTTCTTTTCCCGAGACCGGATGCACAAACTGTATTCGTCGGGCCCAGAGCGAAATGCTTCCGTCGGGGTTGCTGCGGCGGTCGCCGTATTTGAGATCGCCTCGGATCGGGCAGTCGATGGCCGAGAGCTGGGCGCGAATCTGATGCTTGCGGCCTGTCATCAGATTCACTTCGAGTAGATGATATTTGTCGCTGTGCCCGATCACACGGTAGCGCAACTGAGCCAATTTGGCGCCTTCCTTAGGCACAGGCGACACATAACTGCGATTGTTCTTTTCCACGCTCGTGAGGTAATGCGTGAGCAAGTCAGCTGGCTTTTCCGGGCAGTTGCGCGTGATGGCCCAATAGGTCTTGTGCACATCGCCGTTGCGAAACATCTGGTTCAGGCGCGCCAGTGCCTTTGAGGTCTTGGCAAAAACCACAGCGCCTCCCACAGGTCGGTCAAGACGGTGCACCACGCCCACAAAGACATTGCCTGGCTTGTTGTGGGTCTCTTTGAGCCACTCCTTTACCATTTCGCTTAGCGGCTTGTCGCCGCTCTTGTCGCCTTGCACGATTTCGCCCGGCTCCTTATTGACAATAATTATATGGTTATCCTCGTAGAGTACTTGCATAAGCAACAATGAATAATTAATAATGAATAATGAATAACAAACAATACTGGAGTTGTAGATTTGTTGATAATTGGGGGTCATAATAGTGAATAATGGGCTGTAACACCGATTGTGACAGCCCATTATTCATTATTCATTATCAATTATTCATTGACTTAGAGGTTCGGGTTGATCTTCTTCCAGTCTTCGATTGCGGGAAGCACGCCCATGCCGATCACTTGATCGCGGAGAGCGCAGAGGTGACCGTAGCTCTTTTCGAGGTCGGCCATTTCCTCGGGTGTGCCGGTGACGATCTTGGTGTAGACACCATCGTTGGTCAGGCGTGAAGGCATAGCCATCATGATGTGATGGTACTTCTCGCTGGCTACATAGCAGCCAACAGGCCATTGGAATTCGAGACCGCCCATAGCGGCAGCAATCATCTCCACTGAGAGATAAGCCGGGCTCTGGAACGATGAGCGACCGCGCAGCTTGATGATAGCGGCACCGCCCTGGGTCACAGCTTTCTTCATGGCTTCCCACTGCTCGGTGGTGAGCTCTACGCCATTGACCTTCTTGCCTGTGCCGATGATGTCGAGCAGAGGAGTGCCGTCGATGGTAACGGGCGATGCAAACACTGCCATTTGTTCGCCGTGGCCGCCGAATGTGCAGCAGTTGCGCACCAGGTACTGGTCGATGCCGAAGTGCTTTGCAAGAGCGCTCTGCAAGCGGGTGCTGTCGAGAGCAGCGAGGGTGGTGAGCTGGTTGGGCTTGATGCCTGAGTAGAGCAGAGTTACGAGACCGGTGATGTCAGCCGGGTTGAATATGATCACGACATGCTTAACATCGGGGCAATACTTCTTGATGTTCTCGCCAAGCTCCTTGGCTACGCCAGCATTGCCAGCGAGGAGGTCTTCGCGGGTCATGCCTTCCTTGCGGGGAGCGCCACCTGATGAGATCACATACTTAGCATCCTTGTAAGCAACCTCGGGATCGGTTGTTGCGGTGATGTTGACGTGAGCAAAGCCGCACTGACGCAATTCCTCAGCCACGCCTTCGGGTGAGAATACATCATACAGACAGATGTTGGGGGTGAGGCCCATCATGCAAGCGCATTGCGCCATGTTGGATCCGATCATGCCAGCTGCGCCGACGATGGTCAGTTTGTCGTTTGTTAGAAATTCCATGTGTTTTTTATTTTTATGGTATTTTGAGTTAAACCTTCTTTGGAATAATCGAATAATCGACTGATCGAATAATCGACTGATCGATGCATCGATTATGCTGGGTGTTAGATGCCCAGGTCTTTCTTGATGACTTCGATCTTGGCCTCGGCCTTCTTTGACACTTCGTCGTACTTGTCAGCGCTGGGCAGAGTGTCGTGCACCTCGATGTAGAACTTGATCTTGGGCTCTGTGCCTGAGGGACGGATGCTAATCTTGGTGCCGTCGGCAGTAAAGTACTGCAGCACATTGCTGGTGACGGGCATATCCATCTTGCTGACATTGCCGGTGGGCACGTCGGTGACATTGAGGTCGGCATAGTCCTTGATGGTGCATACCAGGCTGCCGCCGAGGGTCTTGGGAGGATTCGAGCGGAAGTCGCGCATCATCTGCTGGATTTCGTCGGCGCCTGACTTGCCGGGACGCACTACTGAGATGCCCTTCTCCATCGAGTAGCCATTCTTCACGTAGATATCCTTGAGCATAGCCATGTAGTCGAGACCGCGGTCCTTAGCCCATGCGGCAACTTCGGCCATCAGCGACACTGCCGATACGGCATCCTTGTCGCGCACGAAGTCTTCGGCCAGGAAGCCGTAGCTCTCTTCGCCGCCGCCAATGTAGCGCATCTTGCCTTCGAGGTCGCGGATCACAGCAGCAATCCACTTGAAGCCGGTGTAGCAGTCGTACATGCGGATATTGTTGTTCTCGGCGATGGCGCGGATTGTCTCGGTGGTCACGATGGTCTTCACGATGAACTCGTTGCCCAGGAGGCGACCCATCTCGCGATTGCGCACCATGATGTAGTTGAGCAGAATCATCACGATCTGGTTGCCATTGAGCAGCATGTATTCGCCGTTCTCCAGGCGTACCACGCAGCCAATGCGGTCAGCATCGGGGTCGCTGGCGAAGATCACGTCGGCATTCTCAGCCTTTGCCTTCTCGATAGCCATGGCCATTGCTGAGGGCACCTCGGGGTTGGGTGATTCTACGGTGGGGAAGTTGCCATCGGGCACATCCTGCTCGGGCACATGGATGATGTTGGTGAAACCGAAGTTGCGGAGCGAGTCGGGGATCAGCTTCACGCCGGTGCCATGGATGGGGGTGTACACGATCTTGAGGTCGTGGTATTTCTTAATCACTTCGGGATCAAGGCTGAGAGTCTTGATGTCGGCCAGGTATTCCTTGTCGATCTTTTCGCCGATGATTTCAATCTTGCTGGGGTCGCCCTTGAACTTCACCTCGTCGACGCTCTTGATGCGGTTGACATGGTCGATGATGTTGGTGTCGTGGGGAGCGATGA
>CAYTXF010000152.1:0-5182 GCA_964440745.1 uncultured Bacteroides sp. | reverse complement strand
TTGTCCGTAAGTGGGAAATATTTCGTAACTTTGCAGTTTGAAAAGAAATAATAAGCAATAAAATGCAGAACATACGCAACATCGCCATCATAGCCCACGTAGACCACGGCAAAACCACTGTGGTCGATAAGATGTTGATGGCCGGCCACCTCTTCCGCGACAATCAGAATGCGGGCGAACTGATTCTCGACAACAATGACCTTGAGCGCGAGCGTGGCATCACGATTCTCTCCAAAAACGTATCAATCAATTATAAAGGTTACAAAATCAACATCATCGACACTCCGGGACATGCCGACTTCGGAGGCGAGGTGGAGCGTGTGCTGAATATGGCTGACGGTTGCCTGCTGTTGGTCGACGCTTTTGAGGGTCCCATGCCCCAGACTCGCTTCGTGCTCCAGAAAGCCATCCAGATTGGCCTCAAGCCGGTGGTGGTGATCAACAAGGTCGACAAGCCCAACTGCCGCCCCGACGAGGTGCAGGAGATGGTGTTCGACCTAATGTATAGCCTTGACGCTACTGAGGACCAGCTCAATTTCCCCACCATCTTCGGAAGCGCGAAGGAAGGCTGGATGAGCGAGGACTGGCGCCATCCCACCGACAACATCCTGCCC
Source organism: uncultured Bacteroides sp. (assembly GCA_964440745.1). GTDB lineage: Bacteria > Bacteroidota > Bacteroidia > Bacteroidales > Muribaculaceae > CAG-873. Next base: position 4,568 of record CAYTXF010000152.1, on the reverse strand, counting down.
CTGCTCGATTGCATCATCGACACTATTCCGGCCCCGCAAACCATCGAGGGCGATGCCCAGATGCTGGTCACTTCGCTCGACTTCAGCAACTATGTGGGCCGCATTGCCATCGGGCGCGTGCATCGCGGCACCATCCGCGAGGGCATGGAGATTGCTCTCTGCAAGAAAGATGGCACCTTCTCCCGCCAGAAGATCAAAGAACTGCATACATTCGAAGGCATGGGCCGCAAGCGCGTGGAGAGCGTAAGCAGCGGCGACATCTGCGCCCTGGTGGGCATCGAGGGCTTCGAAATCGGCGACACCATTGCCGACATCAACAACCCCGAGGCTCTGCCCCGCATCGAAATCGATGAGCCCACAATGTCAATGACTTTCACCATCAACGACAGCCCATTCTTCGGCCGCGACGGCAAATATGTCACCTCGCGCCATATCGGCGAGCGTCTGACCAAAGAGCTTGACCGCAATCTGGCTCTCCGTGTCAAAAAGGCCGACCATGAGGATGTGTGGACAGTTTCAGGCCGTGGTGTGCTGCATCTCTCAGTGCTGATCGAGACCATGCGCCGCGAAGGCTTCGAGCTCCAAGTGGGCCAGCCTCAGGTAATCGTCAAGGAAATTGACGGCCAGAAATGCGAGCCCATCGAACTGCTCACCATCAACACCTCGGAAGAATACGCCTCGAAGATCATCGATATGGTCACCCGTCGCAAAGGCGAGATGATATCCATGACAGCCCAAGGCGGCGATCGCGTGCACATGGAGTTCCAGATTCCATCGCGCGGCATCATAGGCCTGCGCAACAATGTGCTGACCGCCAGTGCCGGCGAGGCCATCATGGCTCACCGTTTCCTTGAATACCAGTCCTGGAAGGGCGACATCGAGCGCCGCGTCAACGGTTCGCTCATCGCCATGGAGGGCGGCACAGCCTATGCTTATGCCATCGACAAGCTCCAGGACCGAGGCCGTTTCTTCATCTTCCCCCAGGAAGAGGTCTATGCCGGCCAGGTTGTGGGCGAAAATGCCAAGGACAATGACATCGTGGTGAATGTGACCAAGAGCAAAAAGCTCACCAACATGCGCGCCAGCGGCGCCGACGACAAAGCCCGCATCGTGCCTCCGGTGGTGTTCAGTCTCGAAGAAGCATTGGAATACATCAAGGAAGACGAGTATGTAGAGGTGACCCCTCACCATATTCGCCTGCGCAAAATCATCCTCGATGAGATAGAGCGCAAGCGCGCCAACCGATAACGCTCCCCTATCCTCTGTACCGCCGCCATGCGCCCATTCTCCCTGAATATAAAAGGTCGCCTCATCGAATTCCGCGAAGCCGCGGTGATGGGCATCCTCAACGTCACTCCCGACTCATTCTACTCAGAGAGCCGGGCTGCTGACCGCGAATCCATTCGCGAGAAAGTGAGCAAGATGGTGGCCGAAGGCGCCAGTTTCATCGACATTGGGGGCTACAGCACCCGTCCCGGATGCCGCGACGTGAGCCCGCAGGAAGAACTCGCGCGCATCGAACGTGGCATGGAAGCCCTGCGCAGCGTGGCTCCCGACATTCCTGTGTCGATTGACACATTCCGCGCCGAAGTGGCCGAGTATGCAGTAAAGAATCTTTCGGTCGACATCATCAACGACATCTCCGGCGGCAACATCGACCCCCAGATGCACGAGACTGTGGCGCGCCTGCAGGTGCCTTATGTGATCATGCACATGCGTGGCACCCCTCAGAACATGATGGCCAACACCGATTATGAGGACATCCTTTCGGATGTGATCCGCGAGCTTGCATCAAGCATCAACCATCTCAACCTCATGGGCGTCAACGATGTCATCATCGATCCCGGTTTCGGATTCAGCAAGACTCTCGAGCAGAACTACATGCTGCTTAAGCATCTTGACTATTTCGAAATATTCCACATGCCTATTCTGGTGGGGATTTCCCGCAAGTCAATGCTTACCAAACTCCTCAACATTGACAGCGCAGATGCCCTGGAGGCCACCACGGCCCTGAATATGGCAGCTCTCCAGCGAGGCGCTTCAATCCTGCGTGTCCATGATGTGGCTCCCGCCGTGCAAGCCGTTAAAATCTTTTCGAAGCTCTGAGCCATGATCGATTTCAGCTTTAAAGATGCCCTCGACATAGTGCTAATGGCGCTATTGCTCTACTATGTCTACAAATTGATGAAGGAGAGCGGCACCATCAACATCTTCTACGGCGTGATGGCGTTCATCGTGGCTTGGGCCCTGGCCTCTGAAATCTTCAGCATGAGGCTCATAGGGTCAATCCTCGACAAGTTCATGAGCATCGGCTTGCTCATACTTGTTATCCTCTTCCAGGACCAGATCAAGCGATTTCTCGTCGACCTCGGCAGCCACAAGCGATGGCGCTTCCTGCGCACGATATTCAGCCATCACAGGGAGGTGCGCGACCAGCAGCTGCTGCGCGAGAATGTGATGCCCATCGTGTACGCGTGCATGAGCATGTCAAAGAGCAAGACAGGCGCTCTGATCGTGATCCAGCAGAAGATGCCCCTCGAGGCTTACGCCAAGACCGGCGACATCATCGACGCCAAAATCAACACCCGCCTCATAGAGAACATCTTCTTCAAGAACTCGCCGCTCCACGACGGAGCCATGATCATAGCCAACGGCCGCATCGAGGCCGCGGGCTGCATCCTCCCCGTAAGCCACGACACCAGCATCCCCCGCAGCCTCGGCCTCCGACACCGTTCGGCCCTGGGCATCGCCCAGGCCACCGACGCAATGGCAATCATCGTCAGCGAGGAGACCGGTAACATCTCTGTCGCCTACCACGGCGAACTTTACACTAAAATCACCAGCGCCGATCTCGAGCATCGCCTCTCAGCCTTGGAAACTCCCATATCGGGCGATTAAGCATTTTATTGGCCTGACTGTACAATAAATGGCAACTTGACTACGTTTCTATATTGTTTTTCAACTAACCCTCTAAATCCAAGTTGCCTATGGATGAAACCTCTACTCAGCTCCGGCCCGCGCCAGCCACTCGCATTCGCAACGACAAAGCCATGACGCCACGCCAATCCACCGTACAGTTCTTGCGCCAATTTGCACGCTCATACATGCCTATGCCCAAGACGCCCGGCATCATCCTCAACTGAGGATTAGCGCCAATATCAAATCTCTAAAATGCGCAAGTCTGAATCATACTCTTTAAGCATCGAAAAAAAACTCCTTGCCTCTATGCCTCAAGCCTCCTTCAAGGGGGAAATCACTCTGGTGGAAACCCCAGAGCAGGCCAATATGGCGGTCGACTACCTCGAGCGCCATTCTTTCGTGGGCTTTGACACCGAGACCAAGCCTTCTTTCAAGAAAGGCAAGCCCAACAAGGTGGCGCTCATGCAGCTCGCCACCGATGAGCGCTGCTTCCTGTTCCGCCTCAACAAACTGGGCATCTGCGACGCTGTGGTCCGTTTTCTCGAGAATCGCAACATCACCAAAATCGGCCTTTCGATCCACGACGACTTCAACGTAATGCACCGCTCCTCCGAGGTGAATCCTCAAAGTTTTGTGGAGCTTCAGGACTATGTGAAAAATTTCCACATAGCTGACATCTCATTGCAGAAAGTCTACGCGATCATCTTTGGCGAAAAGATTTCGAAATCGCAGCGCCTTACCAATTGGGAGGCCGAGGAGCTCACTCAGCCCCAGCAGGCCTATGCCGCCACCGACGCTTGGGCCTGTCTGCGCATATATCGCCATCTCTCGCAGGGCCTTTTCAATCCTGAGCAGAGCCCCTATCGCGTTGTCAACGACGCAGAGGGCGCCACTCCTAAGAAGCCTTAGCCATGACCCCACAGCGCAGAATCCCCAAGTCGACATGGCTGCCGATCGTGCTACTCATCTATCTGGCGGCAATGAGTTATATCGGTTACGGCCATTACCGCAATGGCGCCTATTCGGCCCTCTATTATTTCGGCCTGATCGCAATCACCCTCGCCGTAATCACTGCCCTGCATTTCTTCCTCAAGCGCAAGGAACGCTTGCGCCGCGAGCGTGAAGAAAATATGAAAGGATCCAAATAATTGAAATCCAAGGTTTTATAATCCAGAGGACCTCTGTTTGTTAATAAATGCAAACAGAGGTCCTTGATTTTTGCTCCCTATAATGCTCAGATGGAGTGTCATTTTGTTATGTCTTAGGGGCGATTTTGACATTTTGTCACCAATTCTCTCCAAAAATTACATTATGTGGTAAAAATATGTTAAATTCACATCATTTTTATTTCATTTTGTTTGGTCACCTTCCCAAAAATGCTTACCTTTGCATAGTGTTTTTCATGGTATTAGATTTAAGGTTAACTAAGATTGGTTGTCGTGAGGCAATCAATTTTTTTATATCTATACTTGTATCAATTACTTACAAAGGTTTTGTTACCCACCTCAAGAGTGACGAACAACAACTGAGCAACAAAAGTGCCTAAAATCACCCAGCCACCAGCATCGGGTAGCAGGGGGTTTCAACCCCCTGCACATGCAATCGTCAGCATCGGGTAGCAGGGGGTTTCAACCCCCTGCACATGCAAT
>CAYTXF010000151.1:0-5319 GCA_964440745.1 uncultured Bacteroides sp. | reverse complement strand
AAATGGGACCAGGAGACAAAGTCGCTCAAGTCGGTTGAAGATAGTTTTTCGAAGATTATAATCACACTGGATCCCGTGTTGCGTCATTTTGATAGCCACGGTATCCTGATCCTCAATCTCTATGATTTTCTGCTCGACCCCAACAGCCTGAAAATTTAACCAAAATACAATAATAAAAAAGAAAATTAAAAACACAGTGCGATGAAGACTATATTACTGTTGGCCTGCGCTATGATAGCCTTGGAGGGCTATTCGCAGGATTGCCAATGCCAAGAGCAGGCACCCAAGAGCCTCACAGTAGGCACCTACAATCTGCGCATGGCATGCGACTGGGATCGCGAACGAGGCAACGGCTGGGAACAGCGAGTGCCCAATGCCACCAATCTTGTGGAATTCATAATGCCCGATGCCTTCGGAGCCCAAGAAATGTTTGCTGAGATGATAGCTGATGTGCAGCGCCTTATGCCAGAATATGATTACATAGGCACAGGCCGCGATGGCATACGCGACGGCGAGCACTCGCCGATTTTCTACAACAGAGAAAAGCTGAAGCCGCTGCGCAACTCCACCTTCTGGCTTTCTGAGACCCCTGACACTGTGAGCCGAGGCTGGGATGCTGCATGCAACCGAGTATGCACCTGGGGCGAATTCGAAGTATTGGACACCCCTGACACCATCTACTACTTCAACACCCACATGGACCACATCGGTGTGGAAGCGCGCCGCCGCGGGGCCCAGCTCATAGTGGAACGCATATCCGAAATTGTGCCCAATCCCAACGCCAAGATAATTCTGACAGGTGATTTCAATGTCGACCAGACCGACGAGATCTATCAGATATTCACCGATTCGGGCCTTATCGACAGTTACGAGGCTGCAGATCGCCGATGGGCACCCAATGGCACATTCAACAACTACAACAGCGACACCTACACCACCTCGCGCATTGATCATGTGTTTCTGAGCCCGAGCATTCACCCAGTGCGCTACGCCGTGCTGACTGACGCCTACTGGGTAGTTGACGACCAAGCCGAGACCTCCAAGTCGGCCACAGCTCCCCAGGAAATCGATTTCACCAAACAGCAGCGCCGCTTGCCAAGCGACCACTATCCGGTCTTCGTAAAAATACAGTATTAGTGATTTGGTGGATTGGTGATTTGGTGGCACCAATCCACTAAATCACCAAACCACCAAATCACTACTTAGATCGACAGGCGACGGAGGGTCTCGAGAAGCTCGCGATTGATAGGCTTGTCATTCTTGATAGCCTTGGTGAAGGGCACGTAAACGATCTCATCGTTCTTCACGCCAATCATCACATTGCGCTGATCGTCCATAAGGGCATCGATGGCGGCTGCGCCCATGCGCGATGCCAGGATGCGGTCGTGAGCTGTGGGGCTGCCGCCGCGCTGCAGGTGACCCAGGATCGACACGCGCACATCATAGCCCGGATATTCGTTCTTCACGCGTTCGGCCAAGCCTAATGCGCCGCCGGTGACTGGGCTTTCTGCCACAAGCACGATTGATGAGTTCTTGCTCTTGCGGAAACCATTCTTGATGAGGTCAGCCAACTGGTCGACCTGGGTAGATATCTCGGGGATAATGGCAGCCTCAGCGCCCGATGCGATAGCGCCATTAAGAGCCAGGAAGCCAGCGTCGCGGCCCATGACTTCGATGAAGAAGAGGCGCTCATGGCTGGTGGCAGTGTCGCGGATCTTGTCGACACACTGCATGATGGTGTTCAAGGCAGTGTCATAGCCGATGGTGGTGTCGGTGCCATAGAGGTCATTGTCGATGGTGCCGGGCAGTCCGATAATCGGGAAATTGTATTCATTGCCGAAGATGCGTGCACCAGTGAGCGAGCCGTCACCGCCGATCACCACTAAGGCATCGATTTCGTGACGCTTGATATTGTCGAAAGCAAGCTGGCGCCCCTCGGGAGTAGCAAATTCCTTGCAGCGAGCAGTCTTCAGGATGGTGCCACCCTGCTGGATGATGTTGGATACATTCTGTGTGCGGAAGTCCACGATTTCATCGGTGATCAATCCGCGGTATCCGCGATAGATACCCTTTACCTTCAAGCCTGAGAAGATTGCCGAACGAGTGACGGCACGGATAGCCGCATTCATGCCAGGGGCATCACCTCCTGAGGTGAGTACGCCCACACATTTAATTTCTGCCATATGATTGGTGTATTTGTGAATTGGATGATTATTGGTCAAAAGATAGCTTAGTCCTTGGTGCCATAAGCGAGATCGCCAGCATCGCCAAGTCCCGGCACAATGTAACTGTGCGCGTTGATGTGATCGTCGATGGCTCCGATCCACATCGTGGTCTTTTCCTCGGGGAAGACGCTCTTCACATAGTCCACGGCCTGCTGCGAAGCAATCACCGATGCCACATGTATCTCAGCGGGCTCTCCCTTGGTGAGCAGGGCTCGATAGCTCAGTCCCATCGATAGCCCCGTGGCCAACATGGGATCGCAAATAATCAATGTCTTGCCATCAAGGCGAGGCGATGCCAGATACTCGATCAGCACATCGAAGCGGTCCTTCTCGCGATACTTCCTATAGGCGGAGACAAAGGCGTTTTCGGCCCTGTCGAAATACTGCAGGAAGCCCTGATGGAAAGGCAGGCCTGCACGGAAAATTGTGGCCAGTACAATCTGGTCGGCTATTACCTGGCATGTGGCTATATCCAAGGGAGTCTCCACCTCGATTGTCTTGTAATGCAGTCGCTTGCTGATTTCGTATGCCATTATTTCGCCAGCCCTCTGCAGATTGTAGCGAAAGCGCAGAGGATCGTCCTGCACGCCTTTTTGGCGAAGCTCTCTCATGATCTGGCTCATGAGCGACGGCGTCTTGTCAAAATTGATTACTTCCATAATTTTTCTCGGAGAGATCGCTTCCGGCAGCCTATTCTCTTAATTCTGATTGATTAATGAAAGGATGGTGGCGGGTATCTCAATGTTGTTGTTAAGATGGGTAAATTTATCGGCTCCCACGCCTACGGCAAACACAGGCACTGGATTGCCTGTATGGCTTGTGGCTATGAAGCCAAATCCGGCATGGTCGTTGAATATTTTAAACACTTCTACGGCAAATTGGTTGAAATTGGCGTACATCGTGTTTTGGTCCTCGCTGTTGCGAAGTTCGAAAGTGGCCTCGAATTTTTCACGCAGGCTCTTGTCTTGGGCTTCCGTAAGGGTTATTGTCTCCCAGAATCCGAAATTCTCGGTAAGATATCTCTGCATATCGGCCCAATCATAGCGCCGCTTGCTCTCCAGGATGCTGCGACAATATTTCTCAAACTGCTCCTTTGATACCTTTTGGCAGCCTACGAGCTCGAGATGTGCCATGTAGCCCGTGAACTTGTTGCCGATGGCCAAGCCTCCGGTGTCGTGGTCGGCAGTCACTATGATGAGAGTCTCATCGGGATGCTGCTTGTAGAAATCATAGGCATACTGCAGGGCTTCGTTGAACTTAAGCACATCGGCAATGGCAGCCCCGCCATCATTGGCATGCAGGGCATGGTCGATGTTGCCATCCTCAACCATCATGAAGAAGGCATCGGGAGTGACGCGCTCAAGATGCTGAATGCAAGCCTCTGTCATAGCGGGCAATGTCATGGCACCGTCGCCATCGATGGCATAGCCAGTATTGTTAGGATCGCACCCTTCTTCGCCCACCAGGATGATGCGGTCGCTCTGCACCTCGGCCAGAGCCGGGAGGCCGCGCACCAATTGCACATTATTGCTTTCAAGCACTTGGGGCAGCTCAGTGGCATTGCCCTGGCGATCTCTCCATCCGCGCAGGTCGCCACCGGCCATGAACTGGTATCCGCTTTCGGCGGCTTGCACATCTATCTCATAAGCCATGCCACGGTTGGGCACATGGGCGAAAAACGCGCCTGGAGTGGCATCATCGGGCGAGCACGTGGTGACCAAGCCCACGCCATAGCCATGGTCAAACAGAATCTTCGCCACTGATGTGACCGCCACTGTGTCGGGATCCATGCCAAGCATGCTATTCTTTGTCTTTACGCCAGTGCTCAATGCCGTGCCGGCAGCCGCCGAGTCAGTGACCGGACTCGAAGCGCTGTAGGTAAGGCAAAAGCCCGCCGTAGGGAATTGCATCATCAGAATTGGAGTATCGTTGCCCAGCACCTGACGATTGTACATCTCAGCTGCTACCACAGGACCCATGCCCATGCCGTCGCCTATATAATAGAAAATATATCGCGGCTGGGCTGCCGACAAGCTCAAGGCTATCGCAATAAAAAACAAAAAAAGACTCTTTTTCATAAATTTCAACTTCATTTCACAAAAATACAAAAAAAATCTCATCTGTGACAGAAAAAAATTGTATATTTGCCACAAAACTCTTAGGAAGGTAATTTTAAGTTATAATTAGTAAGTAGTATTAACCAAAAATCAGTCATTCAGCATGAACATTGGTGACATTTTCAAAGTAGACTATGTGGATGAAGGCATCGGTCTAATGAAAGATGCCCGAAACCTCGTTGTCGACTCCGACACAGCCTGGTGCCAGGAAATTGCCGTGTTGGTGTTCGTGCGCCGGGGTTACCTAAAACTGCGGATTGATGGCGAGCCGATGATTGTCAGCAATCATCAGATGCTGCTATGCCGCCCGGGCCGAATCATGTCGGCCTTGCAATTCAATGATGATTTCCAGGGGCATGCCGTGTTTCTGACTGTCAGATTCAGTCACAGCATCATGGCTACTGCTGGAAATATTTGGAACTATGTGCTAAGCATCGATAAGCACCCAATTTTTGACATGAACGAGCAGCTTAAGCCTCTGCTCCTTTCCTATTACCGCCTTTTGCTCGACGAAGTAGCCCACAAGAACAACATGTTCTATCGCGAGGTGGTGTCGTCGCTGCTGCGCTGCATGCTCTGCTCAATGATCAGCAACATGCGCCAGCTTCCGCGCGTCATCTCCCGGAAGGCCGAACTCGACGACAATCGCCAATCTACCCAGGGCTTAGCGCTATTCACGCGCTTTGTTGACATCCTCACCAATGAGCAATGCACCGAACGCCAGCTCAGCTACTACGCCAACCGCCTGTGCGTGACCCCCAAGTACCTGTCGATGGTATGCAAGCGCATGAGCGGTCGCACTGCCCATCAATGGATCAAAGAGACCATCAGCAACAGCATTTACAACTATCTAAAATTCAGTGACAAGACCGTAAAAGAAATCAGCTATATTTTCCGATTCCCCAACTTGGGATTCTTCAGCCGCTATGTCAAGGAAAACCTTGGCAAGCGCCCCACCGAATTCCGCAAGGAATAAT
>CAYTXF010000150.1:0-5510 GCA_964440745.1 uncultured Bacteroides sp. | reverse complement strand
TCTATTGTAATGCTTTCAAAGTTCTTTTCGCTTGCGGCCGCCTTCGTGAGAGAGGCGGTTGTTTCCGTTTTGCGAGTGCAAAGTTACGAGCATTTTTTGGAATGACCAAACATTTTTCCAAGAAATTTGTTATTAAATTTCATTTTTAGCATTTGGCAGCACTTCTTTGATTAAATTTACCAATTAAGGAAGAAAATTCCCAAAAAATTGGAAATAAATGAGTAATTTTGCGCCTAATGAGCAATTCTGAGGAAAATGGGCGCAGTAGTGACACATAAGGGAATAATCGTGGGCGTGGGCGCTGACAGCGTGCGCGTCCGTCTGGGCGACGAGGGCCAGGATTGCGGGGCGTGCGCTCTGGCAGCCCTCTGCAGCAAGCCCCAGGAGGTGGAAATCCCTTGGCGCCATCCCACGGCCGACCTGGTGGGGCGTCATGCCGTGCTTACCATCAGTGAGGCCAGTCATTGGCAGGCCATCGCCCTCTTCCTGGCCATCCCGGTGGCCATTCTCGTGATCGGCGTCATCCTGTGCGCCGCTTGGGAGGTGACCGAGGCTTATACGGCTCTGATCGACTTGGGATGCGTGGCTTTGTGGTTCGCCATATTATATATGTGCCGAGGCAAGCTCAACAAGAAAGAGCGCATCAGGATACAGAGCATCGACTGAAATCAAAACTAAGACTATATACAATAATAAATGGCTATAATTTCTTCCATAGTGCTATTGGGCAGCATCGGAGCGGTCGGAGCGGTCGCTCTCAACCAAGTGGCCAAGCGCTTCAAGGTCGAAGAAGACCCACGCATCGACCTAGTGGAGGCATGCCTGCCCGGGGCCAACTGCGGCGCATGCGGCTGCAAGGGATGCCGCGATTTCGCGGTCACCTGCGTGCAGCGCGGCGATCTTACCGGCCTTTACTGTCCCGGAGCGGGAGCCGAGGGCATGCGCAAAATCGCCGCAGTGCTCGGGCTTGATGCCGTGGCTGCCAATCCGGTTGTGGCAGTGCTTCACTGCGCCGGTACCCCAGCCACCAAGACCGCCCTTGACGCCAAATACCAAGGGCCTCGCAACTGCACCATCATGAACCTAAGCGCCGGCGACTACGCCTGCCTCAACAGCTGCCTGGGATGCGGCGACTGCGTGGCAGCTTGCCGGTTCAATGCGATATCCATCCCCGAGGGCGAAACGCTGCCCGTGGTCGACCCCGATGCCTGCACCGGCTGCGGGCTGTGCGCCAAGGCTTGTCCGCGCCACATCATAGAGATGCGGCCCCAGGGCAAGCTGCAGCGCCGAGTATGGGTAGCGTGCAGCAACTGCCAGAAGGGCGGCTTGGCCCGCAAGCAGTGCACAGTGGCTTGCATCGGCTGCGGACTGTGCGTGAAGGCCTGTCCGTTCGAGGCTATCGCCGTCACCAACAATCTGGCTTATATCGACCCAGCCAAATGCAAAACCTGCGGAAAATGCATCCCGGTATGTCCGATGGGAGCCATTCACAGCCATAACGTAAAAATAAAGCCTAAGGATGAAAACCCTAACGTTTAAAATCGGGGGAATTCATCCCCCACAGGACAAGACGGCTCCGGCCGACCGCATCATCGCCGTGGAGCTCCCCATGAAGGTGGCCATCCCACTGCAGATGCACATCGGAGCGCCGGCCCGGCCCGTTGTCGCCAAAGGCGACCATGTAATGCGAGGCCAGCTGATAGCCGAAGCCGGAGGCAAGATTTCGGCCAATGTCCACGCATCGATCTCTGGCACTGTCTCTGCCATCGGCCCTGTCACTCTGGCACAGGGCCGAAGCTCCAATGCCGTGACGCTGACAGCTACGCAAGCCGATCATGAGGCCGACATGGCTTCAATCAAAGAAGGCCCAAAGCCGGCCGACTGGCGAAAACTTGCGCCCGACCAGATACTGGCCGCCATCTCTCAAGGCGGAGTGGTAGGTCTGGGTGGCGCCACATTCCCCACAGCCGTAAAACTGGCTCCGCCCACCCCTCCCGAATATCTTATCATCAATGGTTGCGAATGCGAGCCCCGGCTTACTTGCGACGATGCCCTGATGCGCGCTCATCCTAAAGAGATTCTCGAGGGCGTGGAGATAATGATGGCGGCCAGCAAGGCTCCAAAGGCCATCATCGGCATCGAAAACAATAAAATGGAGGCCTTCTCCCTGATTTCACAGGCATGTGCCAACCATCCCGGCATCACAGTGGCCTTGCTCCAGGCAAAATACCCCCAGGGATGCGAAAAGCAACTCATCTACGCCCTGCTGCATCGGGAGATTCCCAGCGGCCAACTGCCTATTTCGGTAGGCTGCATCGTGCAGAACGTTGGCACAGCCTACGCCGCATATCAGGCTGTGGCACTGGGGCAGCCCCTGATCGAACGCGTCATCACCATCGACAAATGCGGCAACTACCTGGTGCCTATCGGCATGTCCCTCAGCGAGATTCCCGCCACCGGATATCAGCAGGCTGAGCGCGCCGACGTGGTGGCTGGCGGTCCCATGATGGGGCAGTCGACCGTGACGATGGATGCGCCCGTGGTGAAAGGCCTTTCTGGAATATCCGTCATCAACCCTCCCCTGGGATTCAATCCGGACCCGTGCATAAGGTGCGCGGCCTGTGCCGATGCCTGCCCCATGGGATTGGAGCCGTTCATGATTTCGACATTAGGACGCCTGGGGCGTCTCGACGAGGCCCTGGCCCACGATGTGATGGATTGCATAGAATGCGGAAGCTGCAGTTATTCATGTCCGTCGGCCCGTCCGTTGGTGGATTACATACGCTTGGCAAAAGCAAAGATAAGGGCCCGGAAGTGACCCCATCCAGTATTTTAACAAGGAAAAAGGAATTGTAAGTAACATGTATCAACCTACACTGCAATACGTAGAGCATAACTCGCCCCACATCCGCAGAACTCGCACCAGCGAGATGTGCATGTGGCATGTGATGATAGCTCTGGTGCCTACCACGCTCTGCGCCTTCTATTTCTTCGGCTTGCCGGCAGTAGAGGTGGTGGCAATGTCAATGGCTTGCTGCTTCGTGGCTGAGTGGCTTATCGGCCGCTTCATGCTGCGGCGCCTCAATCGCGCCTCTCTGGTGGCAGCCCTGCTCACAGGCCTGCTCTTGGCCCTTAACCTGCCCTCGTCAATCCCCTTGTGGGCCATAGCCTTGGGGTCGGTAGTGGCCATTGGCGTGGGCAAGATGGCTTTCGGGGGCCTGGGATGCAACATTTTCAATCCGGCCCTGGTGGGTCGCGTGTTCCTGCTGATATCGTTCCCCGTAGCCATGACCCACTGGACCAAGCCCACCCAGGACTTCCTGCTCGATGGCGCCACAGGCCCTACCCTGCTGAGCGCCCTGGCGCAAGGCCATGTGCCTGACTCGAGTTACCAGTACTTTGACCTCTTCATTGGCAATCGCGCCGGTTCGCTTGGCGAGGTGGCCTCGATAGCCCTGCTCATAGGTTTCGCCTATCTGCTTATCTTCAAGGTGATTTCTTGGAAAATACCGGTGTCGATCATCGCCACAGTGATTGTTTTTGACCTATGCATCGGCATGCAAGCGGGTCTCGACGTGCTTGCCGGCGGTCTGCTCTTAGGCTCGATCTTCATGGCCACCGACTATGTCACTTCGCCCATGAGCAGCAAAGGCATGATAATTTATGGCATCTGCATAGGCGTGATCACTGTGTGCATACGCCGCTGGGGCGCCTACCCCGAGGGTGTGTCATTCGCCATCCTCATCATGAACGGTTTTGTGCCTATCATCAACCGCTATTGCCGTCCTCGCGTGTTCGGCCATTTCAAAGAAAAGAAGGAAAGGAGGGTGACAGCATGAAATCGAATATGATTACCATGGTGGCATCCCTCACCCTGATAGCCGCAGGCATGGGCGCTCTGCTGGGTCTGGTCCACGATGTGACAGCCGACCCAATAGCCCAGGCGCAGGCACAGGCAAAAATCGATGCCTTGGAGTCGGTGCTGCCGCCTATGGACAATGGCATCACCGAGGATCCCGTGGAGATTACCGTGGAGGGCGATACGCGTCCGGTGAAATTGTACGCAGCCTTCGACAATGGCCAGCCTTGCGGCGCAGCCGTGGAGACCTGGACCATGGATGGCTTCTCTGGCGAGATCACCGTGATGGTGGGCTTTGACGCCAGCGGGGCCGTGTCGGGTTTCAAGGTGCTGCAAAGCGCTGAGACTCCGGGGCTTGGCGCAAAGGCCGACGAATGGTTCCGCTCGGAAATCGTTAGCGATGAGCCATCGACAGGAGCCACCAAGAAGAATAAGCGCAGCATCATCGGCACCCACGACCTTCTGAAAGTGAGCAAGGACGGGGGCCAGATTGATGGCATCACTGCGGCCACCATTACCAGCCGCGCTTTCTTAGGGGCTGTGAACCGAGCCCGCAAGGCTTACGAACAGTATTCAAAGAATAATGAGCAATGAATAAGTATTTAGACATTATATTCAATGGCGTTTGGCGCTCAAATCCCACATTCGTGCTGGTTTTGGGCATGTGCCCCACGCTGGGCACGACCTCAAGCGCCATCACGGGCCTGTCGATGGGATTGGCCACCATGTTTGTGCTGATGTGCAGCAACACGAGCATTTCTGCCATCAAAAGGTTGGTGCCCAGCCAGGTGCGCATACCGGCTTACATCATCGTGATCGCCTCTTTCGTGACTATGCTACAAATGGTGATGCAAGCATGGCTGCCAAGCCTCAACGATGCTCTGGGCATTTTCATCCCTCTGATCGTGGTCAACTGTATCCTTCTGGGCCGCGCTGAGATGTTTGCCTCGAAGAATTCGGTGCCGGCATCGCTGTGCGATGGCTTAGGCATTGGCCTGGGCTTTACCTTTGCGCTGACTCTGCTGGGCTGCATTCGCGAGATTCTGGGCGCCGGCACGATATTCGGCGCGCGCGTCTATCCCGAGGAGTACGGCTCCCTGCTTTTCATCCTTGCCCCAGGGGCATTCATTGTGCTGGGCTTCCTGATCGCCACTTTCAATAAGATCCGCGGTTGCGAGTAATAGACTAAAGACTAAAGACTGAAGACTGAAATGCTAACCTATCTATCAATCATAATCACAGCGATATTGGTCAACAATATCGTGTTTGCCCAATTCCTGGGCATCTGTCCGTTCATAGGCGTCAGCAAGAAACTTGACTCGGCTGTGGGCATGGGCTTGGCGGTGACTTTCGTAATGGCAATAGCCACTCTGGCCACATGGGCTGTGCAGCGGCTGCTCCTTGAGCCTTTCGACCTGGTGTTCTTACAAACGATCGCTTTCATCCTGATCATCGCCATCCTGGTGCAAATGCTTGAGATCGTAATGAAGAAGATCTCGCCATCGCTGTATGCGGCTTTGGGCGTGTTCTTGCCGCTGATCACTACCAACTGCGCTGTGCTGGGCGTAGCCATTATCGTGGTGCAAAAAGGCATGAACCTGGGCGAGAGCCTGGTCTATGCCGTGGCCACAGCCCTGGGCTTTACCCTGGC
>CAYTXF010000149.1:0-5540 GCA_964440745.1 uncultured Bacteroides sp. | reverse complement strand
CTTTCTCTTAGCATGGCCCTGTGTTTTGCATGGTCATGGGGCGCTCCCCTTTCATCGCAAGAGGCTTTGCAACGCGCTCTCCAATCTGACAAAGCGTTCTGTGCACCGGCCAGGCTTAATGCCTACAACAACCAGCCGCAATGGCAGCTTGCCTACACTGATGCGCAGGCCGTGCCGGCTCTCTACATCTTTACCCCGGCTCAAGGCCAGGGCTACATGGTGGTCGCAGGCGACGATGTGGCCGCTCCAATCTTGGGATATTGCGAAAGCGGTGCCTTTGACCCCGCTGCGATGCCCAACAACATGAAGTGGTGGCTTAGCCAGTATGCAGAGCAAATAACCTGGGCGCGCGAAAATGGCGCCCCCTGCTATGCGTATAATTCAGATTCTGACAACGGGCGCGAACCTATCGCTCCCCTGGTAACCACCACCTGGGATCAGGGCATTCCCTACAACAACGACTGCCCCGAGATCAGCGGTCAAAAATGTTACACGGGATGCGTGGCTACCTCCATGGCCCAGATCATGAATTATCACAAATATCCCGAGCATGGCACCGGATCCATATCCTATGCCTGGAATGGCCAGACCCTCAGTGCCGACTTCGCAGAATTCACCTTCGACTGGGACAACATGTGCGATTCCTACCTCCTAAGCGGATCATACACCGATGCGCAGGTAGAGGCTGTGGCTCAGCTTATGGAGGCCTGTGGCCTGAGCGTGGAGATGAATTATGGCACCTATGCAAGTTCAGCCTTCACCAATAAGCCAACAAGCGCACTGCCCCAATATTTCAACTATGATGTCAACACATTTTTCGCCGAACGCCTATATCATCCCCTGTCGGAATGGATCCAATTGGTCTACGACCAACTCGCCAATGTAGGCCCCGTAGAGTATAGCGGAGGCGACAGCGACAATGTCGGCCATAGCTTTGTCTGCGACGGATATGCCAGCGACAACTATTTCCACATCAACTGGGGCTGGGGAGGATATTGCGACGGCTATTTCCAACTTGATGCCCTGGATCCCGAGGGCCAAGGCATAGGCGGCGGCAGCGGGGCCTATGTCAATGACAATTCTATTACGGGGGGCATCCAACTCCCCGGAGCCACATACACTCGCCGCGAACTCACTGCCTCTACTTTCTACCTGGAGTTCGCTCCGGATTCTGAAACTTTCTATGTAAATTATGGCGATGTGCTCAATAATTCATACCTCAATGCCACGGGCACTTTAGGTTTGAAATTGGTCAATCAGGCCACAGGCGAGACCATGTACAAGGCTACCAACCGCTCTCTGATGGCTCTGAAGTTCCGCTACTATATCAATCAATATGTAGAGACTCAGGGATCAGAGTCAGAGCCCGATGGCACATATCTGGTGACTCCGGCTTGGAGGACGAATGATATGTGGTATCCCATTTATGTCAACATTCAATCTCCCTACGCCAAGGGCATGGTGGTCAACATTGAGAATGGAATATGGTCGATGGGTGAGCAACCCGAAGACCACCTCACCGGCACACTTACCGAAGTGCCAGAATCAATTGTATTTGGAAAAGAGTTTGAAGGCTCATTCAGCCTGCTCAATGAGGGTGATACCCAGTACGATGGCTTCCTCCACGCGATTTTGGTGCAGGATGACACCACCTGGAGCTTTACCAGCAGTTTTGAAGTAAGCGTAGCGCCCGGAGCCACCCAGGAGTATACCCAAATCTTCAATTTCAATTCGTATTATTGGAGTTTAGGCCAGCCGCAGCCTGGCACATACACCATATATCTGGCCAACTGCGCCGATGAGATCATATCCAATGGCATAACCACCGAGCTCGTGGAGGCACAAACCGAACCGGATATTCAAGTATACTCATTCAGCCTGCAGTCGAGCGATTTTGTATGGGAAGAGCCTTTCTGGGCTGAAATCGAATTCGTAGATTATAATCACGTAGGTGGAGAAGTGGATTTCTACATGGCTCTGATTGACTATGAGGATCTTGGCGACGGCTACGTGTCGCTTGGCGACATCGCTGCCACAACTCAAGTGCATGAATTATCTGTGCCGGCTTACGATTACGGCGTATTTGACGACGACCTTATCTTCAATGATTCTCCTACTGGCGAAACCCCAGCAGCAGGCAACTACATAATGACCTTCTATAACAGTGAAAATCGCCGGATAGCGCCGCTCTATTATGCCACCTTGGAGGTTAACAAGCAGCCTCAGGAGATCATATGGGACCAGGTGCTCGACGTCAACGTGGGCGACAGCCTCGAGCTCAATGCCTATGCCACATCAGGGCTGCCTGTCAGCTATGAGGTCGTGCAGGGCAATGACTTAGTCACTGTCAATGACAATCTGCTTAGTGTGCTTGCCACAGGCCAGGGCCAGATCTGTGCAATGCAAGAGGGCGATAACACTTATGATGCAGCCGAGCCGGTCTACAAGGAATTCGTGGCAGTGAACTTGGGCATCTCGGATGCTGCATCCGATCATGTCAAGGTGACAGCCGAGAATCTTACCGTCAGCATCGAGGGGCTCTCGGATGATGCAGTGATCGCCATCTACAGCATCGATGGCAAGCTCATCTACCAGGGCACCGACCATGTGGTGACAGTGCCCTCGCGCGGCGCCTACCTGCTCCATTACCTCGGCAACGCCACCAAGATCCTATTCTAAATCTTCTGATTATATTATTCTTAATTATATAAGAGAGTCTGGCGACGGGCTCTCTAATTTTTTTCTCATACTTAGGGGCGAGGTGCCGAAGGCGGCGCGGAATAGGTGATTGAAATGCGATATGGTCTGAAACCCGCACGCATAGGCTATCTGCGATATTGATTCCTCCGGCTTGGTTCTTATTAGATACTCCGCCTGGCTTAATCTATATTCATTAAGATAGGTCACAAATGTCCTCCCCATATGTCGCTTGAAAAAGGCGCAGAAGGCCGACTTGTTCATGCCCAAATGCCGAGCCAGGTCGTCGATGCCAATGTGCCGGGCATAATTGCACGCAACATAGATCTCGATCTGCTTGAGCTTTCGCTTGGTATTGTCTTCCTGCTTGCCCGATATGCATATTGAGCAGCACAAATTCTCGCCCAGCAAGGATAATAGCGAAATGATGCGCGGAATCCTGTCAATGTCATCAAGCTGCCGCAAATCCTGCATGATTCCTATGATCCGCTTTGACATTTCGCCGTCGAACTTGCACGCCTGGGTCTGGGATAGCAGCGCATCGTAATTTCTCTTTAATGCCGGGAAGGTCTCCACAAGCCTCCTGAGCATTTCCTTGGTGATCATAAGCGAGGCGTTGACGATATGGCCCGAGGCATTGGTCACTACCGGATTGAAATACCAGCAATGGGTGATGCCCGGAGGCACAAGCACCACATCGCCTGCCTCGAATTTCTCTCGCACCTCGCCTATGAGGCGCTCTCCTGCTCCGGTGAACACAGCTGAGAGCTCCCAGGTGTCTTGAAAATGAAGCCCCACCTGCTGAGTAGGGTCCAAATCCACAAAATCATATCTGTATCCGTTTTCCATGCCTTATTGCTTTGTAAGCAAAAATACAACAATTTTTTCATACAAAACAACAAATCTGACAATTTTATGCACATTAATTTTGCATTGTCAATTTCTTTACACTCCTAAATCTGCATTAAGGTAGAAGATTATTAAATGCAGGCTAAATGATATAATATGGCTTATCTGGCTTCTAAACCCCGATATGAGATCCTTGACGGATTGCGTGGCGTAGCCGCCATGATCGTGGTTGCTTTTCATCTTTTCGAGACATATTCCCCCGGGCCTTCCGAGCAAATACTTAATCACGGCTATCTCGCAGTCGACTTCTTCTTCGTGCTCTCAGGCTATGTGGTGGGCTATGCCTACGATGACCGCTGGGGCAAAATGAATCTTTGGGACTTCTTCAAGCGCCGCTTGATCCGCCTCCACCCAATGCTGATCATGGGCACCCTCATCGGAGCCGCGCTATTCTATTTTGGCGATGCCCCAATTTTCACTCTGGTAAGTCAGACTCCTCTTTGGAAAATGCTGCTGGTCACTCTGCTGGGCTGTTGCATGATACCCTTGCTACCTTGGTGGGATATCCGAGGATGGGGCGAGATCAATCCGCTCAATGGCGCCTGCTGGTCGCTAATGTGGGAATACATCGCCAACATCTTCTATGGCCTTTTCATACGCCGATTCTCCAAGGTCGCCCTTATCGTGTTTGTGGCTCTGTCGTCGCTGCTTACCATCGATGTGGCCATGAATATCGACGGCACAGGCCTGTTGAAGGACCGCCTGTGGGCACAGTACACTCTCATCGGTGGCTTTGGCCTGACCTCTGACCAAATCTACATAGGCTTGTCGCGCCTGCTGTATCCTTTCTTCATGGGTCTGCTCCTCTCACGCTTAGGGTGGAAGATCACGGTGAAGGGAGGTTTCTGGTGGTGCTCGCTAATTCTGGCCATGATTCTGGTATGGCCCTGCATCGGCGTGGGCGAATTCGGTTGGGCTAACGGTCTCTATTGCGCCATTTCGGTAATCCTCCTGTTCCCGGCAATCGTGATAATGGGGGCCGGCAGCGTGACTACTGATCCGGTGACCACTCGGTGGTGCAAATGGCTTGGCGCAATCAGCTATCCTCTTTATGTGACCCATTACCCCTGGATCTATTTGCAAATGAAATGGGCAGCCGACCATCAGGATCTGCCTCTAAGCATACATGTGGCTGTAGGCGTAAGCATCTTCCTAATCGTGGTGGGCATCGCCTGGGCTACACTAAAGCTTTACGACGAACCGGTGCGCGAATGGCTCAAGCAGCGCTTCCTTATCCGCAATCGCAAGGCCAAGCTTAGCAGGGCTGAGGCGTAAGGCTCAGCTGCATGTTGGATTCTTTATTGGTGACAAAACTATTTTGGCATAATTTTTGTTATACACATTAGTATAATGTGCAAGAACAAACTTAAATACTAAAATATCATGGCCGAAAAAGAATTAGACAAACTCAGTTATGCTCTTGGTCTTAGCATGGGCAACAACTTCCGTGCCTCAGGCATCCAGGAGATCAATGTGCAGGACTTCGCCGACGGCGTGGCAGCCGTGTTCTATGGCTCGCAGCCCAAGATGACCTACGACGAGGCTAAGGCTGAAATACAGGCCTTCTTCACCGAACTTCAGCGCAAGCACGAGGAAGAAGCCGCCAAGATGGCAGAAATCAACGCCAAGGCTGGCGAAGAATATCTGCTTGAGAATGGCAAGCGCGTAGAGGTGCAGACCACCCCCTCGGGCCTCCAGTATGAGGTGATCAAGGATGGCGAAGGCGAGCATCCAAAACCCGACGACACCGTAGTGGTGCACTACGAGGGCAAACTCATCGACGGCACTGTCTTCGACAGCAGCATCGACCGCGGTCAGCCCGCCACCTTTGGCGTGACTCAGGTAATCCCCGGATGGGTTGAGGCTCTGCAGCTGATGAAGCCGGGCGCAAAGTGGCGTCTCTTCATCCCCTCGGCTCTGGCTTACGGTCCGCA
>CAYTXF010000148.1:0-5562 GCA_964440745.1 uncultured Bacteroides sp. | reverse complement strand
TAATTTTGCAAGAAATTAGAGAAAGATGAAGAATCCATTTGTAATCAATGATTATTCCGGGCCCGAGTTGTTTTGCGACCGGGAAGAGGAAACCCAGTTGATGATAAAGTATATCACCAATGGACATAATATGGTGCTGGTTTCTCCGCGCCGCATTGGCAAAACCGATCTAATAAGCCACCTTTTTCACCAAGAGAGCATTCAAAAAGAATTCATCACTATTAGTGTGGATATCTATTCCACTAAAAGCTTTCGCGAATTTGTGATCTATCTTGGCAATGCAATTACCCAAGCCCTAAAGCCAAAGGGCAAAGCTTGGATAAATCGTTTCATAGGGTTTCTCACGTCCCTGAAATCTCAGCTTACCTTCGATATTAATGGAATCCCCGTCTGGAATATCGGAATCGGGGAAAGTTTCACACCTGATCTTACTCTCGATGAAATTTTCCAATATCTCAATTCCTCCGATACGCCCTGCTTGATTGCCATTGATGAATTCCAACAAATCACAAAATATAAGGACGCGTGGAAAGTCGAAGCCTTGCTGCGTACCTACATTCAGCATTCAGGCAACACGCGCTTCATCTTCTCCGGTTCACACCGTCATCTGATGAATGAGATTTTCAATTCTCCGTCGCGTCCATTTTATGCATCGACCACCATCTTGAATCTTCCTCTGATTCCAAAAGACAAATATGCCGACTTCTGCATAGAACAATTCAAAAAAGGAGACAAAACTCTCTCTCCTGATGCTGTAGATAAAGTGTACCAACAATTTAGCGGCATTACCGCACCAATGCATCGAGTGATGAATCTTATGTATGCCAATACTCCCGCGGGAAACCAGTGTAGTACCGATCAAATTGAAAAAGCCATTTCTGAAATTTTAAAAATTCAAAATGACTCTTATGTCTCAATTAGGTATCAACTGTCAGATACGCAGTATGCTTTGCTATACTCTATAGCCCAAGAAGGAGAAGCCAAAAGCATCCACAGCGCGGACTTCATCCGTCGCCACCAGCTCATATCATCCAGCTCTGTGTTAGGTGCCTCGCGTGTTCTTCTGGATCGCGATCTTATCACTCACCATCTTGGCATCTACACCGTCAACGACCCCTTCTTCCAGCTCTGGCTACAGCGCCAACCCCTGAGATAACATTACATAAAACCAATTTTCTAAAGTATACTTTGGCTTTTATGCAATTCGGACACAAAAACCAAAGTATACTTTGTTTTTAGCTTATGATTTCTTGTAAAATCGAAGTATATTTTGTATTTTTGCAAAAATGTTTTATAACGAATCACTAACAATAAAGATTAGAAGATATGAAAAAAATGCAACGTCCAATTTATTTGAATAAGATACTTAAACACCTTGATCGAGGCATGATGCTGGTGCTTGTTGGTCAAAGGCGCGTTGGCAAAAGTGTCTTACTCAAAATTATAGATCACCATCTCAAAGGAGATGGCTCTCAACCAAACAATGTCATTTACATAAATAAAGAATACAAAGAGTTCGATTCAATAAAAGACTCCGCCACTCTCTATGAATATGTAGACCGACAACTCTGCACAGGGAAAAAGAATTATCTTCTAATTGACGAAGTACAGGATATAGATGAATATGAATTGGCACTGCGCAGCTTGCATGCAGAAGAAAGATGTCAAATAATAATCACCGGAAGCAATGCCTATATTTTCTCCTCAGAACTAAGCACACGATTAGCCGGTAGATATGTGGAGATACCCATACATTCCCTCACTTATAGAGAATTTTTATCTCTCCATTGTCTTCCTGACACGCAAGAGTCATTACTCACCTATCTAAAGGTAGGAGGGTTGCCCGGCTTGGCAAGATACGATCTTAAGGATATTGACATTATCAAGGATTATCTGATGAGTGTGTACAACACTGTAATGATGCGTGATGTGATAGTTCGAGCTCAAATTCGCAATGTATCCTTCCTTGAAAATTTAACATCATTCGTGGCCGATAATATTGGGAAACCAATTTCGATAAAGAATATTTCAAATTATATGAAAGGGATAGGTATCTCTGTTTCCGAACCTCTTATCGGCTCATATCTGGATCACCTTTGTTCGGCGTTAATCATCTCACCGATGCGAAGATATAGCCTTCATGGCAAAGGCATTCTGAATCCAAATGGCACATACTACTTCGCAGATCATGGATTGCGCAATTTGTTGTCAGGATTCAATATGCAACAAAGCATTGAAAAAATAATGGAAAATGTGGTACGTAATCATATGCTTGTACAAGGCTTCTCAGTAGATATTGGGCTGTTACAACGCGGAGAAATAGATTTCGTTGCCACTAAAGGAGAAAAACGCGTTTACCTACAAGTGACCTATCATCTTGACTCTGACGATACCGTCACCAGAGAATTCGGCAATTTGTTTACCATTCCCGACAATTATCCTAAATATGTGATTTCTCTGGATCCTCTGGGTGGAACCCCAAAAAGATACCCAGGCATAATCCATATTCACCTTAAAGACTTCCTCAATACGGACTTTACATTATAGGGATTTAAGCCAAAGACAAGGTGAAGCCATGGCGAGGGTGATGGGCGAATGTGATGATGCCTAATGATGCGAGGCGCACGATGGCGCCCTCGATGGTGCGGCGCGAGGCTGGCACCAGGAGCATGGCATCGGCGATGGCAACAGATCCGCGCTCAGTGATGGCCGCCACCAAGGCGCTCTCCACCCCGTCGAGGCTCATCAGTGCTGACCGCTCGCTGGCCTGCATGCGCCAGGCTCGCACCATAAGCGGATGAGCCGCAATGTTCTCATCGGCCACGCGATAATAGGCGCGCCAGCTCAAATCCGGTTCCTGGGCATAAACGGGCTTGATGGTTGATGGTTCAATTCGAGCGCGGATTACAATGCCCGTTTCGCCGGTTGAGAATGCTGTGAAGTCGATTTGTTGAGGTGGGTCGCAGTAAAGCTCGGCGGCTTGTTCTATGACAAAGATATCCTCTTCGTTGCGCACCCCGGCAATTGCCCCATTGTCCTTTACGCCCACAAGCAAGTGTCCGCCTTTGCAGTTGGCAAAAGCGGATAGCGACCTCGCGATTTTGCGAGCATCGCTAATGGCATACTTGAAATCCTGGCGCTCATGCTCGCCAAGGGCAATTTGCTCCAGGATATATTTGCGGCCGCGTATGGGTTTGAGGTCCTTCAAGGGTCAGAGACGGTTGATAAGGGCTTTTATGGCTGAGAAGGTGTGTTGGGGGGCATCCTCCCAGAAGTTTTCATACTGCGCGATGTTGTCGGCAGCGCCAGGGGTGTCGCTGATCACTCGCAAGCACAGGAAAGGCACATTTTTGAGATAGCAGGTCTGCGCAATCGCTCCGCTCTCCATGTCCACGGCAATAACCCCGGGATAAAGAGCCTTGATGCGCTCCACATCCTGCACGCGGGTCACAAAAATGTCGCCGCTGGCCACCAGGCCGCATTTGGCCCCCAAATACTCGGCCAATGGCTCAGGAGGCACCGGGCAGGCAAACATCCTCGGACATCCCGCCACCTGGCCCCACTCGGTGCCGGGGCCGCACCATACATCATGATATGCCACATTGCTGGCAAGCACCACATCCAGGATCTTGGCGCCCTGTCCTGTGCCGCCGGCTACGCCAGTATTGATCACGACATCAGGATGGAAAGTGTCGATCAGCGACAATGTGCCGATGGCGGCGTTGACCTTGCCGATGCCGCATTGCATCGCGATCACTTCGCTCCCCTGGAGCTGGCCTTTATGGAAGGTGAACCCATTTACCGTCACCTCCTTCTTATCTTCAAGAAGACCAAGGAGCAGGTTAAGCTCCTTGGCCATTGCTACAATTATTGCTATTCTCATAATCCGAATGCTTCTTTTACTTTCGGTACATAATCCAGCTCTTCCCAACTGAAGAGTTTCACGGTGCGCTCAAAAGGCTCCTGGCCCGGGTCCTGGAACCACTTTGTCACTACCTCGGGCCGGCGGCCCACATGGCCGTAGGCTGCGGTCTCCCGGTAGATCGGCGCGCGCAAGTGTAGGCGCTCCTCGATAGCATGCGGTCGCATGTCGAAAATCTCGCTCACCTTGGCTGAGATTTCGGCATCGCTCATGTCGATCTTGGAGGTGCCGTAGGTGTTGACATACAGACTCACCGGCTTGGCCACGCCGATGGCGTAAGCCACCTGCACCAGCACGCGTCGTGCCACGCCAGCCTCCACCAGATTTTTGGCGATGTGGCGCGCAGCGTAGGCTGCCGAGCGGTCAACCTTGCTGGGATCCTTGCCCGAGAAAGCGCCTCCGCCATGAGCGCCCTTGCCGCCGTAGGTGTCCACTATGATTTTGCGGCCGGTAAGGCCGGTGTCGCCATGAGGACCGCCGATTACGAACTTGCCTGTGGGATTCACATGGAGCACATAGTCGTCGCGCCACAGGCGCTGCAGTTCTGGGGGAAGGCTGGCCTTAACGCGGGGTAACAGCACTTCGCGCACGTCGCGGCGGATTAAGTCGAGCATCATCTCGTCGGCCTGCTCCTGGCTCATGCCCTCGCCGGGGCGGATGAATTCGTCGTGCTGGGTACTGATCACAACGGTATGCACTTTTACGGGCTCATCGTTCTCGTCGTACTCCACTGTGACCTGGCTTTTGGCGTCCGGTCGCAGATAAGTCATCTTCTTGCCCTCGCGGCGGATTGCCGCCAGTTCGCGCATCAGAGCATGGCTCAGGGACAAGGTAAGGGGCAAGCGCTCGGGGGTTTCGTCGGTTGCGTAGCCGAACATCATGCCCTGGTCGCCAGCACCCTGGTCCTCGGGGAGCACGCGGGTAACGCCTCGGTTGATGTCGCCGCTCTGGTCATGGATGGCAGTAAGCACGCCGCAGCTGTTGCCGTCGAACTGCAGTTCGGCCCTATTGTATCCAATTTCGTTGATGATCTTGCGAGTCGCCTTAGCGATGTCTACGTAGGCATGGCTCGATACCTCGCCCGACACTATTACCTGCCCGGTAGTCACCAGGGTCTCGCAGGCCACATGACTCTCTGGGTCGCGGGCCAAGAATTCATCGAGGATGGTGTCGCTGATCTGATCGGCCACCTTGTCGGGATGTCCTTCCGACACTGATTCTGATGTGAATAGATAATGCATTGCACATTAGGTTTTAATAGTGAATAACTAAGAATCCGGTGGATACCTTAGCTGATGTCCACTATGCCTGGTTCCGTAAGTCCGATACGAAGGGATTGCGGTTTTAGCATTTTTTTCTGTGGTTGCAAGCAGCCAAATTTTTCCACATGGCACAAGGCCAAATTATGTCGATTTGCAAATCGTGGTGCAAAATTACAAAATATATTTCAATTATGGTGCACTAATGCATAAATTAACATTGTCGGAATTGCAAAAATCAGGATTATGTTTGGTCGGCAAAAAAATATTTCGTAACTTTGCACCGCATTTAAGCCCAGATGGCGGAATTGGCAGACGCGATGGTCTCAAACACCATTGGAGCAATCCATCCCGGTTCGAGCCCGGGTCTGGGTACCTCAA
>CAYTXF010000147.1:0-5737 GCA_964440745.1 uncultured Bacteroides sp. | reverse complement strand
GTGGAGGCTTATATCAAGCGTCTCAACGATCTGGAGCAGCTTGCCTTGTCGTATCCCGGCGTAATCAAGACTTATGCCATACAGGCTGGCCGCGAACTGCGCGTGATCGTTGGCGCCGACAAGATCGACGATGCCGATACCGAAAAGCTGTCAGCTGAAATTGCAAGCCGCATACAGAATGAAATGACATATCCGGGCCAGGTGAAGATCACCGTGATCCGCGAGACCCGCTCAGTAGCTTTCGCAAAATAAGGTCTTCAAGGTCTTCATCGTCTCCAAGGTCCCCATCGTCGATGGTATTAGACCATGAAGACCATGAAGACCATGAAGACGAAGAAGACCTAAAAAAATTATGGATGAAGATTTAATTCCCGATGAGGAACTGAGCGACGAGCTGGTGCACCCGCATTGCAGCTGCAGCAAATGTCCCCGAGGAAAGATGCACAGCTTCAATTGGCTGGAGGACATCCCCGGAGGCAAGGCTGACTGCGAGATGGTAGAGGTGACATTCAAGAACACTCGCAAGGGCTTCTTCCGCAACACCACCAATCTGCCCCTCAAGGTGGGCGACATGGTGGCGGTGGAGGCAAGTCCGGGCCATGATATCGGCACAGTGACTCTGGTGGGCGCTCTGGTGGAAAGGCAAATCAAAAAGGCCAATCTCAAGCCCAATACAGAGTTCAAACGTGTGTTCCGCAAAGCCAAGCCAGCCGACATAGAGAAATATGAGGAGGCTTGCGCCCGCGAGACCGACACCATGATCCGCGCTCGCAAGATAGCGGCAAGCCTCAACCTCAACATGAAGATAGGCGATGTAGAATATCAGGGCGATGGCAACAAAGCCATATTCTATTATATCGCCGATGAGCGCGTCGATTTCCGCCAGCTCATCAAGGTGCTGGCCGAGACTTTCAAGGTGCGCATCGAGATGAAGCAGATCGGAGCGCGCCAGGAAGCAGGCCGCATTGGCGGCATAGGCCCCTGCGGCCGGCCTCTGTGCTGTTCTTCCTGGATGAGCAATTTTGTGACAGTGGCCACAAGCGCAGCCCGATTCCAGGACATCTCTCTCAACCCTCAGAAATTGGCAGGCCAATGCGCCAAGCTGAAATGCTGTCTCAATTTCGAGGTTGACGCTTATGTGGAGAGCATGAAGAAGATGCCTCCCAAGGAGGTGGTGCTCGAGACTCTCGACAATAACTATTATCATTTCAAAACTGACATCTTCAAGCACGAAATCACCTATAGCACCGACAAGGCGGTTGCAGCCAATTTGGTGACAATCACGGCAGAG
Organism: uncultured Bacteroides sp.; assembly: GCA_964440745.1. GTDB lineage: Bacteria > Bacteroidota > Bacteroidia > Bacteroidales > Muribaculaceae > CAG-873. Next base: position 4,446 of record CAYTXF010000147.1, on the reverse strand, counting down.
CGCGCATTCGAGGTGATTGCTCTCAACAAAGAGGGCAAGAAGCCTGAGAGCCTTAGCGCTGTGCCAGAGCAGAAGGAGACTCGAGGCTCCCACGATATTTTGGGCGGAGAGGAAGATATCAGCCGCTTTGATAAGAAAAAGAAGAAAAAGAAGAAGAAGCCTCAGGGCAATCAGGATCAAGGGCAGCCTAAGGATCAAGGGCAGCCTAAGGCTCAAGATGCTCCCAAGCCCAACAAGCCTAAGGGCCCCAAGGGACAGCCCAAGGACAAAGGCCAGAACAAACCCAGCTAACGATAATCCGACACAAGTCAATGTGCAAAATCAAGGTCATATTTGTTATTATTTTGGCTGTCATGATGGGGGCTTGTTCAAATGAGCAGGGCCATTATCAGGCAGTGGATGAAGCTGGCTGGATTTTTGCCGACACAATAGTGTTTTCCCCAGTGCTGGCTGAGGAAAATGACACAGCGCCCAAGATGGTGCACGCCTTGGCTGTGGGCATACGCCATACCAATGCTTACGAGTACAGCAACATATGGGTGGAACTGACCACGACACAGGCGCCCGATACGTTGATGCGCGATACATTCAACATCCGCCTCGCCGACGATTACGGCCACTGGTACGGCACTGGCATAGGAGTGGGCTATCAGAAGGTTGACACAGTGCTTCGCGATGTGTGGCTCAAGCCCAATGCTCAGGTGTATCTGCGCCACATCATGCGCACAGATACCCTCCACGGCATCGAGCAAGCCGGCATAATAATCAATGAATAATTGATAATGAATAATTAATAATAACATTAGTGAATGGGATGAAGGCTTTGCCCCTTACCAAATCCCAAATCCCAAAGACCAAAGACCAAAGACCGCATATTAGTATGGAATTGAATCTTCTCTCACATGATGAATTGGCCCTGCGCCTGAACAAAGTGCGCGAGCAGATGGCTGCTGCCGGCATTGAAAGCGCCCTGATCAGCAGCAACGCTAATTTGTACTATCTCACAGGCCGCGTATACAGCGGCTACATATATTTGCCCCCAAAGGGCGAAGAGCCCGTATATTTCGTAAAGAGGCCGGTGCATCTTCAAGGCGAGCGCGTCGTCACCATCCGTAAGCCGGAAAACATGCCAGAGGAAGTACAAAAGATGGGCGTGTCTCTTCCGCAGGCCTTTGCACTGGAACTTAACGCAGTGCCGTATGCCATGGCTGTGCGCCTTTGCGCAGCATTGGGCTGGGAGGAGGCTCCTCTCAACATGTCGGTTGCCATGGACTTGGCGCGCGCTGTGAAGACTGACCACGAACTGACGCTGCAGCGTATAAGCGGCGCTAAGCACGAGCGCGTGTACCGCAAGATACCCCAGTTGTTCCAGCCGGGCATGAGCGATATCGAGTTGCAAATCGAGATTGAACGCGTGTCAAGGCTCGAGGGTTGCTTGGGCCAATTCCGCGTGGCAGGCCAGGACATGGAAATCTATATGGGCAATGTGCTGGCGGGAGAGAATGCCGATGCGCCTTCGCCTTATGATTTCGCCATGGGCGGAGCCGGACTCGATCCTTCGCTGCCTGTCGGAGCCAATGGCACCCTGCTCAAGCCTGGAATGTCGGTTATGATCGACATGAATGGCGATTTCACTGGCTATATGACCGACATGACTCGCACCTTTAGCGTAGGCTCCCTGGCTCCCGAGGCCATGAACGCTCACCAGGTGTCGATCGAGATATGCCGAGAACTCGCTCGAATAGGACAACCCGGAGTGGAGGCTCGCACGCTCTACGATCGCGCCGTGGAGATGGCCAAGGATGCCGGCTTGGAGGAATTTTTCATGGGCCACCGCCAGCATGCCGGTTTTGTCGGCCACGGAGTGGGCATAGAGATCAATGAACTGCCTGTAATTTCGCCACGCAGCAAATATGTGCTGCAGGAGCATAACGTGATAGCCTTGGAGCCCAAATTTGTGATTCCAGGCACTGGAGCCGTGGGCATCGAAAACACTTACATTGTCACCGAAGGCACCGGTGGCATGGAATGCATCACCCGCGCGCCTCAGGAAATCATTAGCTTTGACAGATGACCAACTTATCCAGGCTGATCGATAAGGATATTTTCCGCACTGTAGGGCAGGTAGCTGCCGATATGGGGCGCGAATGCTATGTGGTGGGAGGCTTCGTAAGAGATGCAATTCTCCACCGCCATAGCAAGGACTATGATTTTGTCACAGTGGGCAGCGGCATCGAACTGGCCCAGGCTGTGGCAAAGAAGCTCGGTCCGCGCACCCGCTTAGCTGTGTATCGCAACTATGGCACTGCGCAGGTGCATCGTGGCCAGTACGAACTGGAGTTCGTGGGAGCTCGCAAGGAGTCGTATCATCGCGACAGCCGCAATCCCATCGTGGAAGATGGCACTCTCGAGGATGACATATCGCGTCGCGACTTCACAGTGAATGCCATGGCTATAAGCGTGCACCCTGACACCTATGGCGAACTGGTGGACCTCTATGGCGGCATCGACGACATTTGCGACCGCCTGATTCGCACTCCGCTCGACCCGGATATCACCTTTAGCGACGACCCTCTGCGCATGATGCGAGCCATCAGATTCGCCACTCAGCTCGATTTCACCATTCATCCTGACACATTCGCCTCGATAGCAAAAAATGCCGAGCGCATAACGATAATCACCCCTGAGCGCATCAAGGATGAGTTGCAAAAGATCATGGCATCGCCAAAACCTTCGATAGGGTGGGACCTCCTGCTAAGAAGCGGCCTGCTGAAAATCATTCTGCCGGAGTTGGCTGCCATGAAGGGCGTGGAGGTGATTAAGGGGCATGGTCACAAGGACAATTTCTACCATACGCTCCAGGTGCTCGACAATGTGGCAGCAGTCAGCGACAACATATGGCTTCGCTGGGCCGCTCTCCTTCACGATATTGCCAAGCCAGTGACCAAGCGCTGGGATGAAAAGGCTGGCTGGACCTTCCACAACCACAATTTCATAGGCGCCCGCATGGTCCCCGGGATTTTTGCAAGGCTGAAATTGCCACTGGGTGGTGAGATGAAGTATGTGCAAAAGTTGGTAGAGCTGCATATGCGGCCCATAGCTTTGGTTGAGGATGAGGTCACTGACAGCGCAGTGCGCCGGCTTGTCAATTACGCCGAAGAGGACCTGGCCGATCTGATGATTCTGGCTCGCGCCGATATCACCAGCAAGAACATTGCCAAGAAGCAGCGCTTCCTCGACAATTTTGACTTGGTTGACAGGAAATTTGAGGAAATCATTGCCAAGGACGAAGATGCCAAGTTTCGTCCGGCGCTTGATGGCAATGACATTATGAAGATCTTTGGCTTGACTCCGGGCAAGGATGTGGGCTTTTTCATGACTCGCCTCACGCAAGCTGCCAAAGAATGCGAAATAGAGAACACGCGCGAGGCCTCGCTGGCCTACGTGCTCTCGATTGCTCCAGAGATAGGCATTGAGCCTAAGATTACGGATCTCGACAAGTTATAATGATTTTATAGTTACGCCGATATGTACTACCTTACGAAACGCATAGAGATCTCAGCATCTCACAAGCTGTGCTTGGATTATGAGAGCAAGTGCACTCAGCTGCATGGCCATAATTGGATCATCACCGTACATTGCAAGGCCAGAGAACTCGACCGCAATGGGATGGTGACGGATTTTACCGACATCAAGCGCACAGTGATGGGGCAGCTTGACCATGCCTACCTTAATGATGTGGTGCCCTTTAATCCCACTGCTGAGAACTTGGCGCGCTGGATATGCGAGAGCGTACCCAATTGCTATCGTGTCGACGTGCAGGAGAGCGAGGGGAATGTGGCCAGTTATGAGACAGACTGATTATGCGAATCAACGAAATATTCTATTCTCTACAGGGCGAGGGCGCGTATGCGGGCACTCCGGCAGTGTTCGTAAGGTTTAGCGGATGCAATCGCAGATGCGCATTCTGCGACACTGACTTTGCGGCTTTCACCGAGATGTCGCCGCAAGAGATTGTGGAGGAGGTGATGAAATATCCCACTGAGCATGTGGTGATCACAGGGGGAGAGCCGGCGCTACAGCTTACTGATGAACTAATAGCCTTGCTTCATGATCATGGACGCGTGGTGCATGTGGAGACTAATGGGTCGCTGCCTCTGCCAGAGTCGGTGGATTGGGTCACTTGCTCGCCCAAAGATCCGCCATTGGAAATCGGTCATGTGGATGAATTGAAATTGGTGTACACAGGGCAGAGCGAGCAGGAGATCGAGGGGCGGTATAAGGAATTCTTAGGCCACGGCGCGCGGGTATTCAAGCTGCAGCCGTGCAGCGGTAAAAATACCGAGGCCACTATGGCATATTGCATGGAGCACCCCCACTGGGGCCTCTCCATGCAATTGCACAAGTTTCTCGGTATACGATAGGAGAGGGGCTCCGTGAGCCCCG
>CAYTXF010000146.1:0-5867 GCA_964440745.1 uncultured Bacteroides sp. | reverse complement strand
TCTTTGAGATGGATGTAGAGAGAGTGGAGGGGGAGGCCCATCACATTGTAGAAGCATCCGTGGATGCCAGTTATGGCGGCAGCCCCTATCCATTCCTGTATGCCGTAAGCCCCGGCCTTGTCGAGAGGATGGTAATTGTGCACATAATCTTCGATTTCCTGAGTGCCAAGATAATCGAAAGTGACCTCGGTGGTCTCCGAGAAGGTGACAGTTTTCTCTGAAGAAGTCAGTGTGACCCCAGTCACCACCGTGTGCGTATGGCCCATGAGCGACTTGAGCATTTCCACTGCTTCCTCCTCATCCTTAGGCTTTCCCATAAGGCTGCCCTTGTTGATCACCACGGTATCAGCCGTTATGATCACCTCGTCGGGGACAAGCACATCGCGATAAGCGGCAGCCTTCAGGCGCGACAGATAAGGCGCCACCTCGGGAAGAGGGAGATCAGCCGGATAAGTCTCTTTCACATCCCGGCTCTCAGCTATGATGAAGTCAGGTTCCAGAAGTTTCAACAGTTCTCTGCGACGCGGAGAATTCGATGCCAATAAAATTTTCATATTCTTGTTTTTTATTCTAACATAGAAACCGGCTGCAAAGTTAGCAATAAACTTCTGATTTTTTCTCTACTCCTCCCAATTAATCATCGATGACTTGAAGAAAGGCCATCCCTGGCTTTCGTAGATTTTCCCGTGGCTGCCAAGCCGCTGAGAGTAGGCATTCCAATCCAGCTCGCGGCCGCAATTCCAGGCATGCTCCGAGATAGATGATATGCGCGGAAGTATCATGATCAAGGCATCGCCGAGGTCGCGGATAGTTTCGCAGAACAAGGTGCCCTCCACTCCGGCGATATGCTCTTCAGGATTCAGGAATGGGTACAAAGCGGCAGGCTCCCATTCGTAAATATCCTGCAGATTTTGCGGAGCGTAATTCTTAAGGCCTAATTCGCGGCTGCGCTCGGCATAGGAAGCATCGAGATTCTCTTCCTCAAATGGGCAGTCGCAATATGCGAAAGCCTGGGGCGAAAGCAAGATCTTAGCCCCGCTGTCGGCAGATGTGGGCAAGTCAGAAGGCGCTTTCATGTAAGTGGCGCCAAGCATTTTCGACACCTCTTCGGGCAGACTCGATTTTTTCTCCGAATTGGCCTTAGAAAGCTCCATCTGCTTTTTGCTGAACTTAATCCAATTCTGCACCACATCGCCCGCTCCCACATCGGCTCGGGCCATTTCCTGCCAGCCAGCCACTTGCTTGCCGCATGAGCGCACGATATCCTTGGCCTGCTTCACAAATTTGGCGTAAGGCTCATCCTGCATGCCGAATGTCTCGTCGCCTCCAATATGCACATACTCGCTTGGGGTAAGCGCACAGAGCTGAGTGATCGCGTCGCGCACAAATTCCATGGCCTGGGTATCATCCGGATCAAGAGCGCAGATGTCTTGGCCAGGAAAATTGAATTCAAAGGGCAGCGATGCAGTATTACTGAAATGCGGGAAAGCCTTGAATATGGCGGCGCTATGGCCCGGGAGGTCGAGCTCGGGCACTATGGTGATGCCTCGAGTCCAGGCATAGTCAACCAAGTCGGAATACTCTTCCTGCGTATAGTAGTCGTCAGATAGAGCCGGATATCCCTTGACCTCAAACCGCCATCCCTGATTGTCAGTCATATGCAGATGCAGCACATTCATCTTGTAGAGAGCGAGCACATCAATCACTGTCTTCACTTCCTCCACAGGGAAAAAACGGCGCGAGGTGTCGAGCAGAAATCCGCGCCAAGCCAAGGCTGGAGCATCGGCAATCTCACATTGCGGAAAAACCAACATTCCATTTTCGCTTTTCACCATTTGCAGCAATGTGCTGCACGCATTTCTTAAGCCTCGCAGGCTTTGGCCTGTGAGCATGGCGTTTCCATCAGCAATAGTTATTGCATACCCTTCATTATAAGGATCGATCGGCGATGGATCGGTGCCATAGGTCTGTGGCAGATTATTGAATACGTCATTGTCAGGATCAATGGCCAAAATTATGCCCTCGGCGCCTGTGTCAATAGTTTTGACTTCGCAAGAAGCGACAGTGCTCAGATTGTGAGCCAATATTTCCACCAAGGTTTTGACTTCGGGATTGGCATATGTCACTACCGGACTCACCTGGCAAGGGCGTTCTTGATTGATATGTATGCTATTTGCGGCCGGTATCAAATTGGAATTTTCAGCATGGACCATTGATCCTGACAACCCCATAGCCATGGCTATGGAGATAATGATTTTGTTTTTCATGCGCGCGAACAACATTAAGATGTGATGCAGTTGATTATTTTTGCCAAGTGATAGGAGCGGACTTTAGGGCGGCTGATGAGGATCCAATATGGATTATGAATTCTCCGCTATCCCAATCATAATTGCCATCAGTGTCGTAATATTTAAGATCGCCAGGAGTGATGACGAAGGTCACGGTCTGTGTTTCGCCAGGCTGAAGCGCAATCTTTTTGATGCCTTTGAGCTGCTTCACTGGGCGCGAAATGCGAGCTACTGGGTCAGAAATATACAGCTGTACCACTTCTTCACCTAAGCAATCGCCAGTATTGGTCAAGTCAATGCTTGCGATCAGGCTATCATTGCCCTTCAATTCTGTCTTATCGAGCTTGATGTCGCCATAGTTGAATTCAGTGTAACTGAGTCCATAGCCAAAGGGATAGAGCGGCTCGTTAGGGCAGTCAAGATATTTGGTAGTGAATTTGTTGACTGGATCAAACGGACGTCCAGTGGGTTTGCAGTTATAATAGATAGGAATTTGGCCAATGCTGCGGGGGAATGTCATTGTGAGTTTGCCTGAAGGGTTATAATCACCGAAAAGCACATCGGCCACAGCATAGCCTGAGGCAGTGCCCGGAGCCCAAGCCTCAAGAATGGCTGGCACATTCTCTGCCTCCCATTCTATGGTAAGAGGTCGGCCATTTATCAGCACCAAGGCAACTGGTTTGCCGGTGGCAACCAAGGCTTTCAGAAGATTTCTTTGTGTCTCAGGCAAGCTGATGTCGCTGCGGCTTGAGGCTTCGCCCGACATAGCGGAGGTCTCACCGAGTACAGCTACAATCACGTCGGCGTCTTTCGAGATCTCTAAGGCTTCGTCAATGATTTCCTGAGTTGAGCGAGAGTCTTCTTTCAAGGGCTCTCCCATAAACATTGCAAGGGGTGATTTCATGCTTGCAAGCAAGTAAGGCTCGTCGGTAATATTAGAGCCAAAGGCAGTCACCACTTCGGCTTGGTCGCCCACTGCCTCACGGATGGCATCTGCGATAGAGATCATATGGGTCTTGTCGCGCTTCATCACCCAAGCTCCGAGCAGGTCGCCGGTAGCTTCAGCCAAGGGGCCCACTACGGCAATCTTGCCTTGCTTTTTCAGAGGAAGCACTTTGTTTCCATTTTTGAGGTCGTCATTTTTGAGAAGGACCATCGAACGGGCTGCTATCCTGCGTGCGGCAGCAAGATTAGCCTCGCTTGCCGGCTCTGTGGCATTCTTTTCGGTGTCAAGGTAGAGATAGGGATTGTCAAAAAGCCCTAATTTGTATTTGGCCTCAAGCACGCGTCGGCATGCTGTGTCAAGATCGTCAATTGTAAGCAGGCCCTGCTCAATGGCTTGCTTCACATATTTATCATAAGCGAGGCTTTGCATATCCATGTCGGTGCCAGCCTTTAGGGAATTTACGGCCACAGTGATGCTATCGCCCATGCCATGAGCCATCATTTCATTGATTGCATCAAAGTCGGTGACAATAAAGCCATCCCACCCCCAATCGCCACGCAGCAGATCGGTCATAAGCCAGCGGTTTCCAGTGGCCGGGATGCCATCAATGAGATTAAACGACGACATGCCGCTGCCAGCGCCAGCCTGGAAAGCTGCTTGATATGTGGGCAGATAGTCATTGAGCATCTGTTGGCGGCTCATATCCACAGTATTGTAATCGCGGCCTGCCTCAGATGCTCCATAGAGGGCGAAGTGTTTTACGCAAGCCATAATCGTGGAGTCAGCTGCAAGGTCGTCGCCTTGGTAGCCGTGCACCATAGCGCGTGCCACTTGGCTGCCCCACCAGGGGTCTTCGCCATTGCTTTCGCTTACGCGGCCCCAGCGCGGGTCGCGGCTGATGTCAACCATCGGCGCGTATGTCCAGCAGACTCCGCTGGCCACTGCTTCGCGGGCTGCGATGCGTGCGCTTTCCTCAATCAGGGCTGTGTCAAACGAGCATGACATAGCCAATGGAATAGGAAACACTGTGTTAAGTCCGTGGATTACATCCAAGCCGATAAGGAGGGGGATTTTAAGTCGCGACTGCTGCGAGGCTGCCTGTATATTCTTCGCAGCCTCGAACGACATTCCGCCAGTGGCCCCGATTCGGCCTTGGCGAATTTCATCGAGCAGTCCTTCGCCGCCAGTGAGCACCGCGGCACCGGTGTTGCCCGATGAAAGGTTTATTTGTCCGATTTTTTCTTCGATGGTCATTTCGCCCATAAGGCTGTCCACAAACTGATGCATGCGGTCAGCGTCGGCGGTCTTTGAGGCCACAGTCATGCTGACACAGCCGAGCCCTATCAGCATCAATGATTTAGCAAGTTTCATATGTCGAGTAGATTAGTTTATTTTATAGCGAGGTGTGATTTATTTCACGCTACAAAATTACCACAAATCTCCCACTCTTCTCCCACATTTCCGCCCCCAATTCATATCTTTTGGATTAAAAATTATTCCTTAGATAGTCGTGATCGAATCGGCAATTTCCTTAACTTTATCTTCTTCATAAACATGAGTAGTAAGATGTCCTGGTCTTCCTCCATAGGTCTTATATTCAAAGTTTTCACAAAAGCAGATGAAAATCACGAATTTTTATGTAATTTTGCGATACGATTTTTTAATTGATTAATTATGGAAGAAAAAAGAGTAAAATACCCAATTGGCGAACATGACTTTGGCGAATTGCGACGTGGAGATTATCTTTATGTAGATAAAACTCCCTACGTATACAAATTGGTGAATGATAGTAAGTTCTTGTTTTTAGGGCGTCCACGACGCTTTGGAAAGAGCCTACTGCTGTCTACATTAGATTATTATTTCCGAGGAGAAAAAGATTTGTTTATTGGCACTTGGCTTGGTGCTCACGAAAAGGAGTGGAAACAATATCCTGTTCTACACTTTGACATGAGTCGAACCAGTGGCACCCGAGCTGAAACAATGAATAAGTTTCTCCATGGTAGAGTGGAAGCTTTTGAGAAAAAATTTGGTTTAGAAACCAGAAATGACATCAATGACATCGGTGACCGATTCAGCACTCTGATTGAATCAATTTATGAAAAGGCCAATCAACAAGTTGTTATTCTTATTGATGAGTATGACAATGGCATTCTTGAAACATTAAATCTGTCCAAGCAAGAACACGAGGAGATGAACAATGTGCTCAGGGCATTTTACAAGCAGCCCAAAGCCATGACTCAGTGCATTAAATTCTGCATGGTCACAGGTGTGGCCAGATTTGGAAGTTATACTCTATTTTCAGGGCCTAACAATTACAAGGACATTTCCATGACTCAAGAGTATGCGGCGTGTTGCGGCATTACTCAAGAGGAAATGTTGACATACTTTGAAAAAGGAATCGAAAAATTCTGTCGTGAGAATGATTGGTCCAAGGAAAAGACCATACAGATTCTAAAAGAGAAGTACGATAGCTATCGGTTCACCCGCAGCGACGTTTTGGTCTATAACCCTTTCAGCCTGCTGAGGGCTTTTGACGAAACTGACCTTGGGGATTATTGGATCAAGAGCGGTACATCCAAAGTATTCGCCGATTACATGTCCTTAACCGATTTTGACTTAGTGCAACTTCAAGA
>CAYTXF010000145.1:0-5921 GCA_964440745.1 uncultured Bacteroides sp. | reverse complement strand
GCTAATAAAAGTTTGAACTAAATTTTTTACACCCTAATAATTAATAATGAATAATTAATAATGAATAATTAATAATGAATAATTAATAATACCTTAATATCGAAGTTTCAATAGAATAATGAACAATAGAGTTTGTTAACAAAAACTATTGTTCATTATTCATTATTCATTATTCATTAATTTATTGATAGTGGCGTGGCCGAGGTCGGTCTTCTTGGCAATGTGGTCGATGACAGCCTTGACAAACGAATTTGACTCGAAGAGGCCTCTCACTTGCTCGAAGTCGCGCTCCATGTCGAAACTTGTGCCGTCGGCTCCGAAGCCTGTCTTGGCGCTCAGCGAGAATTCCTTCTTGGCGTCGGCATAGACCATCTTATCGAGCGACACCACTGCATCGATCCATTTCTTGATGATTTCGATGATGTCCTGGCGAGTTATCTTTTCAGGCTCAAGTTGGAAGTAATCGAGCATCACTTGATATGCCCATGTCCATTCCATATCGTAATAGTCGCGATGCAGCTGGGCCAGGCGCTGGTTGAGCTCATGCACATCAGCTATTGTGCCCTCCACAGTGTCGGCTATGAGGCGGTCGACCTCGCTCTTGGGAGCAATCAGGCCAGCCAGGTCAACCCATTCGCCGGTGCCAGCCGGGAAATCGGGCTGGAGCGACTGGCGTAATTCCTCGTCGGTAGCGCATGGGCGATCTTTGATGCGATTGATCACACTATTGCCCAAAAATTTAGTGATGGCCACATTATAGAGGTCGATGCCTTTGAATAGGGCATGATTCTCGATGCGGGCGTTGTGATAGGAGAAGTATTCTGATGTCAGGCCGCACGTCTCGCTCAGATGCTTGAGCACCTTGATGCCACGCAGGGCTTTCTGCATGGTGTATGGGCTAAGCAGATTGAAATTGATTTGGTCAAGCTTCTCGGGATCGGTGCGCTTATCGCGCTTGGGCCATTTCTGAGCGTCGCGGATAGTGCCCACCGACTTAAGATTGACGGCCGGAGCCAAGTAAGTGCGGCCTTTCTGCTCTATGAGGTAGCTGAATGGCATGTTCGACGAGTCGACATTGCCTACCAATCGGCCCATCACCAGCGAGAATGCGCCGATGCGTGCGGGCCACAGGATGTAACTGTCGCTGGTGGTCTTGGAACCTCGTTCGAGATGTCCCTGATGGATAGGACCGAGCTTGTACATGTGGTTGCTCTGATTAGATCCAGAGCCGGCATTCATGAATGAGAACATGCCGGCGATCAGGAGCGTGCTCTTGTGGTGAGTGACCGTGTAGGGACCGGCAAATATGGCGCAGGCCTCGCCGTTCTCGCCCTGGCAGTTGCTGAAAAAGAGCGAGTCGGTGGCGCTGTAAGTGTGGCCCATCACGCAGCCCTGGCCTACGAAGCAGCGCGAGAGCATGGTGCCGTCCTCGATATGGGTGCCGCTCTGTATGATGAAGTCGTCGAGCACCACGCCGTAGCCGATGTGGACCGGAGCGTCCTCATTGCTTACTATGGTGCCATTTTTCAGGCGCCCGGCTCCTTCGATTTTGGCGTAGGGGCCTATGTTGACATTCTTGATGTAGCCGGCATCGACGATGGTGACATTGTTGCCAATCTTGCCCACGTCGGAAGTCTTGGCCTTGGCATAAGCCTTAGCCATCTCCTGGAGCTTTGCCACTATTTCGGGGCGATGGCGGTACATGGCTTCGATGTAGGCCTCATGGGCGCTCATCTTCTCATGCATCACCACTTCGCGACCGCCAGTCTCGATCAGCACCGACACCTCGGTGCCATTGCCGAACGATGATGGCTTGTCTACCAATATGATGTCGACATTTTCGATGAATGTGTCATCGCCGATTTCATAATTGGCGATGTAGTTCTTGATGTTCTCGATACAGCAATTGTGCCCCACAGTGACATTGTGGAGAGTGGCCATGCTGATGCCGCTATGCTTGCAAATGCCGCCCGGCATTGTAAAGCTCTTCTCGAAGAGGCCTAAGCGGATGGCTCCTGAAAAGCGCGTATGGCGCACATATTGCAGATCAATGCCTTCGGCCACATACACTGTCTGCCAGTCGGAAGCTGTGCATCCTTGCTGCGAGAGTTGGCTGATTTCCTGAGCCCTCAGGTTGCGATAAGAAGGATTCAAAAGCGTAATTATTTATAGTTAGGTAAATAATAATTGGGACGAGTTGCAAATAGGTATGCAAAGTTACGAAAAATATTTTGGTATTCAATCAAAAACCATTAACTTTGCATAAACTTTTTGGCCTCAGACCATAGAAAGCCTAAGATCAGAGAAGACCTAAGACCAAATAATGCTTACATACAACACAAGACTCAAAAAGCTGATTTTGCCCGAATATGGGCGCAACATACAGAAGATGGTGGATTACTGCGTGGGCATCAAGGATCGCGAGGAACGCACGGTGTGCGCCTACAACATCGTTGACACCATGGAGAACATGTTCCCCCCGGAGGGTGACCCCGAGGAGTACCGCCGCAAGCTGTGGGATCACCTGGCGATAATGAGCGAATTCCAGCTCGACATCGACTGGCCTTTCCCAGTGATACAGGCCGAAGAGCTTGACACCAAGCCGGAGCCCATGCAACTGCCCAGCACCGGCACCCAGTATCGCCATTACGGACAGACCATCGTGAACATGATCGACTTTGCCTCATGCATGCCCGAAGGCGAAGAGCGCGACGCTCTGGTGCTGCTCATGGCCAACCACATGAAAAAGCTCCTGCTGGCTCTCAATCCCGACGGCGTAGAGGACGAGCGCGTGTTCAACGACTTGCGCCAAATATCGCATGGAGCAATCGTGATCCGGCCTGGCCAGATGGAGCTCTGCGAATTCAAGACGCTGCCCGCGCCCAAAAAGAAGAAAAAGAAATGATAACCGACAATGACATTGCCCTTATCGGCAAGGTCAACAAGACGCACGGAGTGAAGGGCGAACTCTCAGTATCCTTTGAGCTCCCCGAGGTGGCCGACAGCCTGGCGCCCGGCTCATGCCTGGTGATGGAGGTGGAAGGCATACTTACGCCTTTTTTCGTGCGCACAGTGAGGCCCCGCAGCTCAGAGGCCCTGCTGATCACCCTTGACGGCATCGACACCCAGGACGAGGCCCAGCCTTATGCCGGTCGCGCAGTGTACATGCCCAAGGCCGACATGCCTGAAATCGAGGAAGAAGAGCTTTCCCAAGAGGGAATGTATGCAAGTGACCTGGTAGGGTACCAGGCCATCGATTCGCAGGCAGGTGAGATAGGGAAAATTATAGATATTGATGATTCCACGGAAAACGAACTATTTGTGATCGAGCGTTCGGGCGAGCAAATCATCTATGTGCCGATCGCTGACGAATTCATAGCTGATATTGACCAAATCAACAAAATCATAACCTTTGATTTGCCTATTGGCTTGCTAAGCCTTTGATTTAACATAACCAACCCAAATTAACAATAAACATGGACTATGACGAACAGGCTGCGATAGACTTTATCCGCACCAAACTGCCCGCCAATTCGCGTGAACAATACGACGATGATGAGATCCTCAACGTCATTGACATCATCTGGGACTACTATGACGACAATGGTTTCCTCAGCATGGACATGGACGACGACGGTCCAGACGAACTCGATGTCGAAGACCTCAAGAAGTATGTGAAAAAGATGATTGCCAAGGACAAGAATTCGCCTCTCACATTCGACGACGTAGACCGCATCGTCGACGCCGAGCTCGACTATGAGGAAAGCATAGAGGAGGATTAAGCCATGCGCATGCGTATTCTCCTCATAGCAGCCTTGATTGCCTTGGCCGCTCCCTGGGGCAGGGCTCAGAATGCCGACGACCTGTCGCTTGCCGAGAACATCGCAAACCCCGAAGTGCCAAAAAAGGCTCAAAGCGCCATCCAGAACCATCTCCAGCAAATAAAGAGCTCGCTCGAGCGCCATTATCAGGATGTTGACTTGGTGAGAAACCAGGATGTGGTGATGGTGACCATCCCTGCCTCTGACCTCTTTGGCCCTAACGCAACTGACCTTAAGGAAAGCGGCAAGCGCTATCTGCGCCCATTTGTAAATCTGCTGCGCTATCCTACGATGTACAAGGTGCTCGTGGCTGTGCACACCGACGACACTGGCGATGAGCAGTATTGCGACGAACTATCGTCGGCTCGCGCCAACGCCATCGATGATTTTCTCTCGCAAGATCTGGGCAGCGAAGCCGAAAACCTCATACCTTACGGCATCGGCCAGGACGAGCCAATAGTGCCCAACAATTCTGTCACTAACCGCGGCAAGAACCGCCGAGTGGAGATTTACATTGTGCCGGCTCAGGGCATGATCGAGACAGCGCGCTCAGGAAAGCTTAAGTAAAGCACCTTTTTATAAAGGCATTTCGTATAAAGCCAATTTTCTTAATATGACTATCAAAGAGGCCATATGCGACATCACGCGCCAGCTTTCCCCAGTGGTGGGGGAGGCTGAGGCTAAGGCCATGGCTCAGATGATGCTTGAGGATCTGAAAGGATGCTCTCAGCTTGACTTGGTGCTCAATGGCCATAGGGAATTGCTGCCCGAGACTGAAAGTCGGATCCAAGCCATTGTGAGCCGAGTGCTGCGGGGCGAACCACTGCAGTATGTGCTTGGAAAGGCCAGCTTCCATGGACGCACATTCAAGGTGACCCCAGCCACCCTCATCCCCAGGCCAGAAACCAGCCAGCTGATCGACATCATCGTAAAGCAATGGCAGTCGCGCTCAGACCTGCGCGTGCTCGACATCGGCACCGGAAGCGGCTGCATTGCCATATCTCTGGCGCTTGACCTGCCTTTCAGCCAGGTCACTGCCATCGACATCAGCAGCGAGGCATTGGCTGTGGCTCGCGAAAACGCGCAGGCGCTGAAAGCCCGAGGCGTGAAATTCGTGCAAGAGGACATACTCAAAGCCTCTCCGCACGGCGAATATGACATCATAGTGAGCAATTCGCCATATGTGATGGAGAAAGAGCGAGCCTCTATGGAAAAGAATGTGCTCGATTATGAGCCGGCCTCGGCCCTATTTGTGCCCGATGACAATCCCTTGCTTTTCTACAAGGCCATTGCCGACTATGCCAGCAAGGCTTTGGCCCCGGATGGCAAGCTCTATTTCGAGATCAATCCTCTGTGCGCTTCTGAGTTAGCAACCTGGCTAAAGGCCAATGGCTGGAATGCGGAAATCATCAGGGACTACAAGGGTCACAATAGATTCGCAATATGTGCGCGCTGAAAAAGGAAATCACCCCGGAGCAGGCTCTCAAAAAGCTTGAGACTCTGTGCATGCGTGCAGAGCACAGCCAAGGCGAGATGATGACCAAGCTGAAAGGCTGGGGCATTTCTTATGACCAGGCTGCAGAGATCGTGCGCTCGCTGGTGGCCAGAAAATTTGTCGATGACAGCCGCTTTGCCCTTTCTTATATTAATGATAAGATTTATCTGCAGCGCTGGGGCAAGCGAAAGACTGCCCTCGGGCTGCGGAGCAAAGGCCTGGGACGAGAGGTCGTGGAGGAAGCCTTGGCACAGATCGACGATGAACGATACGCCCAGGGACTCACCTCGTTGGTAAAAGCCAAACTGAAGATGGCCCCGCTGCTGATCGAAAGTTATGAGGGCCGCACCAAGCTTTATCGGTGGCTGATGAGCCGAGGGTATGAGCCTGACCTCATCGCAAAGGCCATAAAAGAGGCCATGAACAAGGAATGAATAAAGAAATGTGAGAAATTTTTAAATTTTCTCACATTATTTTTTGGTATTTAAAAAATAATGCGTAACTTTGCAGTGTTGTACTTCACTACAACACTGCATTACTTTTAAGAATAGAACAAAACTGTCAAAACTGCCAAAAATTAAACTAAAAATAATATGAAAGCTATT
>CAYTXF010000144.1:3663-6136 GCA_964440745.1 uncultured Bacteroides sp. | reverse complement strand
AAAAGTGCTAACTTTGTAGTGTCGTTGAAAAACTAAAGTAATGACCAAAACTCGATATACTTTTGGCCGCTTGTTTGCTCGAGGCCATTTCTCTTGGGGCCATTTCTCTTGGGGCCATTTCTCTCGGGGCCATTGTCATTGGGGAGTGTTGTCAATGGTTCTATACCTATTCATATTATCGGCTTGTTCGAAGCCTGACAATAATTGGACTGAGCGCGAAATCGCGATCAGCGACCGCGCAGCCCTCGCAGCCCATGGCAACATCGACAGCCTTTATGCTGCCTACAATAGTATGAATGGGCGCGCAGCAATCCGCCTGGCAAATAACATTTTCGTTAGGATGGACGAAAGCGGCATCACCGACGAGCGATTTGCTTTCAACCCAAATGCTGACAAGAACTTGGTGCGCTCATGGGTGGATTATTGGATGGCAGAGTATCTGGTAGATGGAGGTCGTTGGGATAGGGCGATCGAACAATGCAACCGAGCTATCTCCTCTGCAAAGGAGATAAATGAACAGCAAATGGAGGGCGACTCATGGTCATTGCTCGCTCTATGCAAACAAAGGAAGGGTGATCTCCACGGCGCCCTGCTTGCCACTCAGGAATGTTATAAGCTAAACCAAGAGCTTCAGAATAAAGAAGCATTATCGAGCGACCTTAACAATCTGGCATTCATCTCCCTTGCCTTAGGAGAGAAAGAGCGCGCACGCACTTATATCGACCGCTCCATAACTTTAGAGACCGAACTCAAGCGCGAAGACACAGGGCCCTTGGCCATTCGCTACGGCACAGCCTCAGAGGTGTACATGCGACTTGGCTTGCTGCAACGCGCAGTGGAATTTGCTCGAAAGGCTTTGGCTCTGGACTCAATAGCCCAGAGAGACGAAAAAGTTGGCATCCGGCGTTCGCAGTTGGCGAGTGCGCTGATCGAAAAGGGCGATACAGCCGGTGCTTCGCGCCAATTGGAAATGGCTCTCGTTGCCCTTCGCGAAGTTGACAACAAGCGCTCGCAAGCAATTTGTCTCAACCAATTGGGCGATATCAAGTTCAATAATGGTCAGAAGCTCGAGGCCAAGGACTTGTATAAGCAGGCCTACTGCCTTACGCTCAAGTGTGGCGACGGCCAGCAGCGACTGCGTGCTACTCGCGGCTTGTGGAAGTCAACTGACGAAAAGCAGTGGGTTGAGCAATATGCCATGCTCTCCGATTCGATCAACAAAATCACTGTTGACCAAGAGATGAAACTAATGCAGGCCGGCTTCGAAAACCGAGAGCTTGAACTCCAAAATGAGCATCTCTCTGACTTGAACCGTATGCATCTTTGGCTTGGCCTTTCAGTGGTAGGTTTGCTTGTAGCTATAATAGTGTTGTTTGTTGTGATGAGGATCAACAGCATCAAGATGCGCAAGGAGCGCATGCGCATCAATAACCTGCGCGATGATTTCTTCACCCATCTCCACCATAAAATGCGTAGCCCCCTGACTGTAATTTCCCATCTTGGCCACCAATTAGCCTCTGAGGCGCGCACTGCTGAAAAAGGTTCGATCATTGCATCTCAGGCCGACAACCTGCTCAATTCAATGGTCGATATGATGGTTGATGAGCCTTCGCAGCTCGTTGAGCTCAGCAAGAAAGAACAAGAGAAACAAAACTTTGTGAATCAGCTTGTAGATAAAATCCAAGTGCTAATGCGCTCAGGCCAATGCACTGTCGAAGCCCTTGCAAGCCAAATGTGCATGTCCACCTCACAGCTCAACCGCCGTGTGCGCGAGACTTGCGACGACACTGCCTCGCAGTATATGATGCGTGTGCGCCTGGAACGCGCCCGCCTATTGCTCAAGAGCGACCTGAACATGACAATAGGCGATGTGGCCAGCAACTGTGGCTTTGAAGACATCGCCCATTTCTCACGCGTTTTCAAGAAATTCAATGGCCAATCGCCCACACAATTTCGTAATTCACCTACTTGATGGGGTTATCGCGGCGTTCTACTTGAGGCTGCTCAAGATATTCCAAGGTACCAAAATTGAACATGTTGGCTACAAAATTTGATGGTATGGCTCTCACCAGGCGGTTCATCTTTGTCACATTGTCGTTATAGACCATGCGGCTGATTCTCACCTTATCCTCATAATTGTTGATGGCCTCCATTTGGGTTTGATATAGCTGAGCTGCTTTCAGATCGGGGTAAGCTTCCTGCAGCGCAAAGAGTCGCCCCATAATGTAAGAGAATGCATTTTCACTCTCGTTGATTTTTGTGGGCGTCATCTTTACAGAGGCGTCAGGGCGGCGAGCCTGGATTACCTCGACCAGGGCGTCGCTTTCGTGCTTGGCATAGTCGGCTGTGGATTTAGCCATAGCCAGCAGGGCACTCCAGCGAGTATCGAGCTGGACACCAATTTGGCTGAGGGAATTTTTAGCTCCCTCATCACATTTTACGAATTGCTTTTGTGTGCTAATCACATACAAAA
>CAYTXF010000144.1:0-3563 GCA_964440745.1 uncultured Bacteroides sp. | reverse complement strand
GTTGCCGCTTGCACAGCTGAGGCTGCTGCCTTTTTATCCTTAACCCGCTTGAGCAAGTACCAGATACAGCCTGCTGCCACTGCCAATAGGGAGATTGAGAGGATAGGACGGTAATATAGCCATGCCAGAGCAATTACCACCAGCGACCATACCAGGCCAACTATGAAGCAAATCAGGCCTATGCCGGCGCTTACGATTGACGCTAAGAATGGCACCACCGACAGCAGCGTAGGGATGAACTTAAACACTCCTCTCAGACCAGCGCACACCAGAATAAAGCCTAACAGGCGCAGAGCCCAAGTTACGAATGTATTGCTCGATTTGCCAGTGGCAATGATTTCGGCAGCCGACTTTGCGCCTGTCGAGACATTAAAATAAGTCTCACCGTTCTTTGCCACATACTTAGTGAAGGTGTTGTCCTTTGCTTGGGCTATGATGGAAATCTCTTTTGGTGCCACCTGGGTGAAGGTGACGCGAACATCGCCAACATGCGGGCTGGTCTCCGATTTGCCGATATAGATCACATTGCCGTTGGAGTGCACAAAGTCGATGCTGCTCTGGTCGAGAATAGAATCATTCTTATATATGCGATTCACATTCTCACTTCTGTCATAATACACATCATTGCCTGTTAGGATGCTCTGGCCTCTGATACCGTATTTTTTATGATATTTGGCATAACGTTCGGTCAATGGCAGGTCCTCATGCTCTACCATTAGCTTTGCTGCGTTCTCATTCATAATCTCAGCAGCCTCTGGGGCAACAGACACATCAATGGGTTCTTCTCCGCCAATGCTCTTCACCATGAAGTCAGGCAGATGGTATGCGCCGAAATTGACGTTCTGTGCGTACTCTGTGTTGGGCTCGATTTGAGTGAGCACATAGTTCTTGGTCCTGTATTCAGGATCCTTGAAGTCTGAGGAGCTAACAGGTTTGTTCACCCATTTCGGCTCGTAGGTGTAGGTGGTCACTGTCTCTGTGCCTCCTCCAAGCTTCTCCTTTGTCTCGGATTTGGAGTTTTGCACATATTGGTAATATTCCACTGTGCGGGCAAGGCTAATAGCATTTGCAGCGATGCCAAACATACCGTCTCTCACCGTGTCGGCTGTCTCAGCATTAGCAGTGGCATGGATTAGTTTTCCGTTGAGCGAGGGGTCGATTGATGCTACGCTCTCTACGCTCACTGTCTCTGAGCCTGCTTCGTCGAGCATGTCTGCAGTGCGCACTGCTCGGCCTTCGTTCCACCATAGTAGCACAGTGGCTGCCACAATCAGGGCTAAGCTGCCCAAGATGCCGCCGAAGATTGACTTCACTTTTCCGCCGTAGCTTTGTTTTTTTGTTTCTTGATAAGCCATGGGTTTATTATTTTAATTAGATTTATTTCTCGTCACAAAGGTAAGAAGAGATGGAGGGAAAATGTTAGGTAAGGTGTGATAATCGTATTGTTTCAATTGTGAATATCATTTTTTCAATTTGGATATTTAATCTCTCTCCTTACTCTATATAGTTGAGTATCAAATATAAAATTTGGTCAAATAAGAGGTTCCGTTTCCTTGGCCTTCTCATTTTCTGTTGGAGAGAAATCTCTGATTGAGGCTATTTAGGTGAAACAAAGAGGTATTGACCATAATATGTCGTTAAAACTTATGTGCTTATCGATAGATATTGTCGATTTTGTACAAATGTGCAAGAGATTATTAAGGGTTTGTAACATCCGATTGGCGAGTATGTTCTTTAAGAAATTTAGTTCTGTGAGTAATTTTGCATTACAATTTAATCCAATTATTGCCTATGCGACGCTTACTACTGCTGGTTCTACCCTTATTTCTTGGCTTGGAGGTTTGGTCGGCTACCCGTGCCACTAACCTCGACATCCTCGTGCGTCTGCATCCAGATGGCTCAGCCACAATAATTGAGACATGGGACATCTTTGTAGATGGCAATGGCGAATGTTACGTGCGCATGGACCACATGTATAATATGACCATGCATGACTTCCGCGCTGGAATATATGAGGAGGATGGCACTGTTACAGAGTACGAGTACATCGAGCCTTGGAATCCCAATGCCAGCCGCGCCGAGAAGGCTGGCTATTGCGGCATCAATCCCCTGAGCCCCGACACTTGGGAACGCAATTGGGCCCTCGGCACTCAGGATGGCAATCATAAATATATTGTGATTTATGAGCTTGACAATGTGGTGAGGCATTACAGCGATGGCGAAGGCCTCCACCACAGCTTTATGCAGCTTGACGTGCCGGTGGAAAAGTTTTGCCTTTGCATAAAGAGCGACGATGGCCAGCCTTGGTTCCAGGATGCACGGGCGTGGACTTTCCGCAATGACAGCGAGCTCAGCATGTCCAAAACCAGTGTAATAATCCAATCCCTCAGTCCTCTGCTCCCGGGCGATAAGCTTCTGGTCACTATCTGGTTTCCCCCCGGGACCACCCTCGCTCCCTCTTTCACAGTAGAGGAAGGCGGTTATTTCAACGGCACCTTCCAGCAGCTTGTCGATGAGGCCCTCGAGGGCAGCGATTATCTCCAGCGTGACGATTCCACCCAGTCGGATGATTCGTTAGTGTGGTTAGGATTATGGGGTATGATTTTTGCAGTTGTTTGGATTGTGCTGATGATTCTGGCCATTCCTCTCATTTACAAGATGATGGACAATAACGCGCTGCATACTGCAATATTTCTCATCGGAGCTGGTCTCTTGATTTTCCCATTGGCCTACTTGGCTTGGCTGTTTAGCAAGTGGCGCAGGGGGAGCAAGAAACGTAAATTTAAGGATGATCTTAACTCTTGGCAACGCGAGATCCCCCTCGATGGCAACCTCACTCTCGCTTATCGTGTGGACCGCTATTTCTATGGCGATCCTTTGATCGACGACCCAATCACCGGAAAGCAATTTCCTGAACTTCTAATCCAAGCGCATCTTCTGCGTTTGATCAACTGGAGATGCATCGATGTGGTACCCAATAATGCAGCCGGCGCCAAGGAAAAGTACGCTATCAAAGTGCTAAAGGCTCCTACCGCGGATAATGCAGCCTTCAGCCCAGCCACTAAGCTCCTATATTCTATTCTCGACATCGCAGCCGATGATCAGAGAATGGTAACGAAGAAATCAATGGAAAAGGATAGCTGGAAATACGCGAATCCCCTCAAGGAGCTGCAACAGGACATTGCCACCCCAGTAAAATATCCTCCCACTCATGATCAAGCGCGCCAGGTGGGTGGCCTCCGACGCTTCCTTATCGACAACACTCTGCTCAATGAGCGCCAGCTCACCGAGGCTCGCCTCTGGGACGAATTGATAGTCTATGCCACTCTCTTTGGAGTGGCGGAAAAGGTAATCGAGGAGCTCCAAGCAGTCAATCCCGATCTCGCAAAGATGTATTCATTCGGCACAGCCACAGCGACCTTGGCCGTCACCAGCGACCTGTCCAAGAATATGTCGCGCTACTTGCACACAGCCTACCACTCGGGGCGCGCCACCCACCGCTCTTCCTCCTCTTCTTCGTATTCTTCAGGCCGTGGCGGCCGCTCCTCCCGCAGCGGCGGCGG
>CAYTXF010000143.1:0-6149 GCA_964440745.1 uncultured Bacteroides sp. | reverse complement strand
TTCTTAGCGGCCTCGATCAGGCGAGGATTGTCGGAGAGGCCAAGATAGTTGTTGGCGCAAAAATTGAGTACTTCTTTGTCGGCTCCCTTGACATTAATGTCGGCTTTCTGGGGAGTGGTTATGATGCGTTCTTCTTTGTAGAGACCGGCATCCTTGATGTCCTGGAGCTCTTTCTGCAAATGTTTCTTGAACTTGTGGAACATGATATTAAAAATTTTTAGGTCAGTGTAATTTTTTGCCCCAAAATTACACAAAATTTCGTTATAATTTGTAATTTTGCATTAGAAAATTTTAACCTTAAGCCAATATTCGCTAAAAACACGATGAAAAATGTACTCATTATCGGATCAACTGGCCAGATAGGTAGCGAGTTGACCATGAAACTACGACGCGAATACCCTGCCGGGACTATAGTTGCTGGATACATCCCCGGAGCCGAACCCAAAGGAGAGCTGCTCGAGAGCGGCCCCGCCGAAATCGTTGACATCACCAATGCGCAAATGATCGCCGACACTGTGAAGAAGTACAAGGTCGACACCATTTACAATCTTGCCGCCTTGCTTTCGGCTGTGGCCGAGGCTCGTCCGCAATTGGCATGGAAGATCGGCGTAGGCGGTCTATACAACACTCTGGAAGTGGCGCGCGAGAATGGCTGCGCCGTGTTCACCCCATCATCTATAGGATCGTTCGGTGCGTCGACCCCTCACAATCCTACGCCTCAGGATACAATTCAGCGCCCCGACACTATCTATGGCGTAACCAAGGTTACTGGCGAGCTTCTAAGCGACTACTATGCCAAGCGCTTCGGCGTGGACACTCGTTCGGTGCGTTTTCCGGGCCTGATTTCTTACACTACGCTCCCGGGCGGAGGCACCACCGACTATGCCGTCGACATCTATTATTCAGCAGTCAAGGGCGAGACCTTCAAGTGCCCGCTCAAGCCCGGCACATTCATGGACATGATGTACATGCCCGATGCGCTGAGAGCTGCCGTCGAGATCATGGAGGCCGACCCTGAAAAGCTGATTCACCGCAATTCGTTTAACATCGCCTCGATGAGTTTCGATCCGGAGATCATAGCTGCCAAGATCAAGGAATATGTGCCCGGCTTCAAGATGGAGTACGAGCTCGATCCTCTGCGCCAGCACATCGCCGACAGTTGGCCCGATCGCCTCGACGACACCTGCGCCCGCCAGGAATGGGGCTGGAAGCCCGAGTATGACCTCGATGCCATGACCAAGGACATGCTCCACAATCTCCACATCAAGCTCAATGTGCCTGAGCTCGTGGCAAATTGACAGTTATTTTACCTTTTAAATAGAATTGAAATGTAGGTTGTCATCGACAGCCTACATTTTTTGTAAATAGGTTCTTAGTAGGAATATGCGCGGATTCGGAGATAGTAAGTGTAGCTTGTGCCAGGTTGCCAACCATCGGTAAGGATGATCGTGCCATCGGAGAAACGTTGCCCATTGACATCGTAACTGATGGTAACATAAAGAGCATTATCGGAGCCAAAAGGCTGGGGTAGCACTCGAAATTCCTCACCCACATTCACCGCATAATCCGAACCAGGGCCATATACCATCAGAGGGTCGGCATGAGTGAAAAGGATGTCGGTGTAGTTGTCATAGCTCTTTTCTTGGAAATTCTCCAAATAGAGGTATTCTCCGTCGATGGGAGCCACGTAGTTTGCTGTTGTGGCAATTTCCTTTTCGATATTGCTGGCTACGAAATTGGTAATCACCACATCATCAGTAAATTCATTGTAGATCTTAAATTGGATTTTGGCCATGAGATGGTGAAAAGCCAGCGGCACTGCATCATAGTACGCCTTTTGCTTAGCTATGGATGTACCATCGATCAAATCAGTATCCGTAGCTGATGAGATAGTGCGCTGGGTGCAAGCTATCATCCAATCCTCGTCAGCGCTAATGCCAGAGAGGGTTAGCTGACCATCGCTATCATAAGTGGCATTGTCGGCATAGGGGGCATAGGCTGTAAACTCATAAGCTTTGGCTTTAGGATCCCAATATCGCAGGTATTGGTCGCCAATGCCAGCATAGTGCCAGTCGGAAAAAGCATCCCAATTGACTTGGTAATTAGGAAATACGATCTGCGAACTACCGCTTGCGTCAGTTTTGTTGGCATGTACTCCAAAAGAAGTTGCAAAGTCTTCAAGCGGACTGTCAGCCCTGGATGATTTTGAAAAAGCAAATTCAATGGGATGGGACTCAGTGTCTACTTGCCGAGGGTCAAATGAGGGTTCCTCCTCGCTGCCGCAAGCTGCGAGGAGAAAACCTATGGATAATATGCAACATTGATTTTTCAATTTGTGGTGGTTGTATCGCCAATTGAGAATTCTTGAGTCTCTCCCGTGGTGAAATCGGTTATAGTGCAGTTGTCAAACACGATGGCTTTCAGCACATCTGTGCCAATAGATGGCGCATCGGGATCGCCGCCGGCCGGTGCTGCTGCCGTAATTTTGAAAATATATGTGTATAGCTTGTTAGATTCCCATTGGCTATAAGTAGACCCCACATAGACGCCTGCATTGTAGACCTGCACTGTCTCACCTGTGTCCTCAGCCACAAGCATGAAGGATACATAGTAAATGAAGCCACAATTCTGAACGCCACCACTCGGCAGAGGATAATAGTAGGTAGTGGAATAAGAGGGATCCGCGGAGTCCTCGCTTACCCAGGGCTCTGTCATGTCGGTACCATTGATTGTCTGAGTGGAGGTAGGCACATTGTTAAATATCCACTGATTGCTGTTAAGGCTTTGGCTCCCCCATGTGACTGTGGGCGCCGAGGGATCAGAGAAGTCAATGGTAGGAGTGTCTTCATATACATAAGTGTCCTGATCATAGCTGTCGCCATCCCATGAGGCTGGAGCTGCCACAATGTCGCCAACCGAACTGTATGGATCTGTGGTAATCTTCTTGTTTACTCGGTCCCAAGTCACTACAGGGGTAAGATACACTTTGTAACCTGGAATCGTCTCATAAAAACCGATTTGCACCTTGGCGTTGAGACGTGTAAATTGCAAGGACACATCAGAGCCGTATTTCGAACTCGGCACGATTGCCGAGGCGTACATGTATTGCTGGGAATATCCTTCTCGATTAGTGCCAATCGTCAAGTCTTCACCATAGGTGAGTTTTTTGGTGGAAGGATCAAAAGTGGGAGTGTCGCTGCCATTGATATATGGGGCATAAGCATAGAAATAGCTGTAAGCGTAATTGTCATCCCAATATTTTAGGTATTGGTTGGCATTGTTGCTCATCATGGCAGTATTTGAAGCCAGGATGTACTGGGTGTCGGTGTTAGTGTATTGGGATGATCCGAGGTTTTCGTAGAACCAATAGCTCTGGCCATCCGTCGACCCAGAAGCGTCGCCAAAAGTGGTGGCTCCAGCAGGGTTATAACCAGCTACAGGGCCCAAAGCCTGTGTGGCAGTGGCGCCGTAGCCCACCAAGTAATTGTCCATCACTGTCTGATCGCCACTGCTCACGCCTGTGGCTGAGGTGCCTTTGTAGGCGAAAACGCCAAAGTTGACAGCCTCAGTCTGGAGTGCCTCGTCAGCGCGGCCAAGGTTTGAACCCCGATATTCAAAGCCGATTGGCTTTTCCGTGGCTGATTGGGCTTGTTGCGATTCAGGTGAATCCAAATCATCATTGCTGCACGATGACAATGCCACGATGGCTAAGCTCGGCAGTAGTAAGTAAAGTGCCTTTTTCATAATTATAGGTTTAATAGTTGAAATTTTGATTGCTTGAATGAGAACCTCGCATGAGGGCCATTAAATATCGAAATAACGGGTTATAGAGTCGCTATATTCCTTGACCCAAGGGTCAAAGGTGCTTCCTCCACCGGTTCCCGATGGACTGCGGATGGTGTCCATGTCAAGTTCCACAGTGAGAATTCCGCCTTTGGGTCGGGCTTGCACCTGCGTGGTGAGGTCAAATGTGAAAGTGGAATCCTTCTGGTTGGAGAAAGTAAGGTTGATTGACAGGCGATTGCGTAATTGCTTCTGCGCAGGACAAAGGCCAAAAGTAGTAAATCGGCCACCTATAATGTCGGTGGTCTTGTCATCTGTGGTAATGGAAATGTTGCGCTTAATGCGCATCGGGAATGCGATTGCTGTGGCCTCGCTACCAGGAATTCGGTCATTGACGCAGACGCTACGTGCAAAGTTGCTGATCACAGCGTCGCCATTGAGGGCATATATGCGATTGTTATTGTTGAATATGAT
This sequence comes from uncultured Bacteroides sp., assembly GCA_964440745.1. Lineage (GTDB taxonomy): Bacteria > Bacteroidota > Bacteroidia > Bacteroidales > Muribaculaceae > CAG-873. The sequence continues at coordinate 1,892 of CAYTXF010000143.1, read as the reverse complement.
TATTTGGGTGAGATAAATGTCGACCATTGGAGTGAGTTCCACATCGAGATGCTTAACCCATTCCTTGAGTCCATTATCGTAATAGTCATAGTCGGTTGACTGACCGGTAATAAGAATATCTCTTATCGAGCCCTGATAAAAAATGTCCGGCGCATAGCTTACGAGGTCGCCCGTCTTGTTTTTTCCTGCTGTAGCTGAAGTAGCCTCCACAACGGCTGGCTGCTCATCATTGATTTCAAGGGATTGCACGCCCTGCGATGTGCTGACATTCGACCACACTAAAAGACCGTTGGTGCCCTTAGGAAAAGAGTGACGGAAGGTAGTGGCATTTACGGTTTCTTGCTCCGAACTGAGGATTTGATGGCTTTGATCCAACGTCATGAACAAAGCTTCATAGCTGTCGGGCCGAGTATAACCGATTGGGCCCCAGAGTTTCCGATCTTTGCTGTCCCAGCCATAGTGCCATTGACAGCTCCAAGCGGCGCTGTCTATGCCCCAGACCTCTGAAAGCAGTGTATCGCATAAGTGCAGGTCTACCTCAACTATGCCCTTTTGGGGACATCCGGAGAGGTCATCTTCAATCCATCCGCAACCGCTCATCGCAAGCAGTGCACTTAGGACCAAGGGAAGAAGTGTGCAGTGTCGGTCGGTCATAATTGTTAGCACTCGTTTCAATATATAATACTAACAATAAATCTCCTTAAAAGTTATTTACTTCCTCTGGTATCTCATACCTAACTAATTTTATATTTCATGACAATCTAATTTTTTTACCCTTTTATCCCTTATTCTTTTATTTCTTACTGAATTTTTTGGCCAGATAGCTTGCTAATGAGTGGGGATCGGTGCCATGATCATCATAGGCTATGATGTAGGCGTCGAACATGTCCTCATAGAAATCATCGCTATGAAGCAGCGAGATGCGCATTATTTCATCCACCTGTTCACGAAGGAAGTCTTGTAGGCAATGCTGCTGCACCACAGTCATAGCCTCGCGCATCGCCACGATGGCCTTTGGCTGCAACTTTACCCATTTCCAACCGCAGAAGCACCCTACCCTTACCAGCCTGTCGGCATAATAAAGATGCAGCTGACCTAAGTGCTCGGCAGTGGGCCAGAGGGTGGAAAAGTGCTTGATCACCTTGCGGCATTCGCTTACGCGAGCCTTGCGCTTGCCCTTGGCAGGAAAAAATTCCTTGTTGATCTGCTCCTTACTCTTTTCAAAGAGGCCATTCTCATCAGGATTAAGATAATATTCCAAATATTCCTTGGCTTCCTTGCGTGCGGTGTAGAGTTCGAGCACTACATTTATAATGTCTTCTTTTTCAAGACTTAGAAGATGCTTTTTCAGTGTCGCTTTTGACATTGCTCCTTGGTTTTAGTGGTGCAAAGATACAAAATAGTTGAAATATAGCTAAGATTTTTTTGTAAAATCAAACCAAAACCATTAACTTTGCGTTAGAATTACAAAAGGCAAGAGAGCCGCAACCCCACTGCCGAGTGGGATTCGATAAAAATATTACCACATCAAAGTTGATTGGGAAACTCGTCAAATTTAATGTGTTATTCCGAGACAAGCTTAGGCACCCAATGGCGGGCCCCAGCTTGGGCGCAAGCCCAAGAGTACGTAGCTACCAGGCGGATTACAAAGGATGCCGAGCTCTCAAATCCTGTCTATTCGGAGTTTCATCGCATCCTTTGGTGTGGTTTCATACAGAAGGCGACCGATTTCAATCGGCCGCCTTTTTATCATTTGCACAACTTTTGTAATTACATGTCTTCCAGGGTCCAGAGGCGTGTCTCGACATCATAATTGCTATTAAAGGCTTGTTGCTGTATACGTTGCAGTTCCTTTATCTCTTCTGTACGATCATAAAATTTCATATAATTGC
>CAYTXF010000142.1:0-6251 GCA_964440745.1 uncultured Bacteroides sp. | reverse complement strand
TGGGGCTATTTGCTGAGGCGGGACAGGGCGCCGGTGTTGGAGGCGAAGAGGTGCACGCCGTTGTCGAGGGTGATTTCGTAGCCGTCGCGTTCGCGTTCGATTTTCTTCACATTGTTGTGAGGATACTGCTTGGCGATCTGCTGCCATAGTTGCTGGCCAATGATCGAATACGGCACATGCGTGTTGGCCTTCTTTGCGTCAATTTCCGTCCAGTGGCCTGCGGTGCCATACTCCACTTCCACGCCATTGTCGAGAGTGAGATCGTATTCATAGCCGCCCTTCTTCTGGTCGCGCGATGCTTTCACGATCTTGGTGTCAGGTCCGAAATTGTTAGTCACGAAATGTTGCAGAGGTTCGGGCACATCATTTGGGGATATGCGTTCGTCGGCGTATGCTGTGAGGCTAAGGCCCATCGAAGCAATTAGCGCCAGTGTGATAGATGCGATTTTTCTCATAAAGGTTTAAATATTTGGGGGTTCTACAATAGTAACACCCCCACCCCAATATTGTTCAAATTTCCTCACCTGCCCCAGACAGGGCTCATGGGACTATTTCATGAAGAAGAAAAACAGGGCTGCCCATTCGGTTGAGACACCCGAGGCGTGACCGATGGTGCGGTATGAGGAGTCCTGCACCGTGCCGTCACTCTTGACATGGCCAATGGTGCGATACGATGCATCCTGTACCGTGCCGTCGCTCTTGACATGGCCCACAGTGCGGTACGATGCATCCTGCACAGTGCCGTTGCTCTTGACATGGCCAATGGTGCGGTATGATGCATCCTGCACCGTGCCATCGCTCTTGATATGGCCTATTGTTTTGTACGACGAATCCTGGATGGTCCCATCCGATTTGATGTATCCCACGGTGCGGTAACCGCTATCGGAGATTGTCTGGGCATGTGCCGAAAATCCGAAGATCGACAGCAACAGCGATGCTGTGATAGCCAAAATGATCATCGGCACTATGCAACACTTGTTGACTGCCAGGTTAGTGCTCTTAGGTGGTTTTGTCATAATTACTGAATTTTCATGCTTTTTCTATACGACATGTATGAGTCTTTGTGAGGGGATCATAATTGATACCAACAAGGAGAATATTATTGGCATATTCCCGCAATTTATCTGGATAATCTCTGCGTCGGATTTGATCAATAGCTGTATCAGCATCCTTATTGTATTTCAGTTCGATTATGAGGGCTGGAAGATCGACATTTTCCCGTGGAATAAAAGCCACATCGGCATAACCTTTACCCGAAGCGAACTCTCGATGCACATGATATTTATTGCGGGCTGTATAGAATGCCAATGCTATAACGCAAGAAAGAGAGTTCTCATCATTGTAGGAAAGAATGCTTGTCTCACGCTGATGCACTTTCTCTAACCCTGCTGCCACTGAATCACAATCTCCCTTAATTACGGCTTTAAGCAAATTCTCTGATGCGCTAATAGCGTCATTGACTGGCTTCCAATCAATGTTCTTGACAGCGCGGCGCATCATCTCGCGAACTTCATTATTAGGAATATAACATTTGAATTCATCAGGGTCATAAGCCAAATACCCCAAGTGAATCAACACAGTAAGTACATCATCACGATTGGATATGTCTTTTAAATCATTATTAAACATTCCATAATCGACCGTACAGCGCCCACCAGCCAACATATCTATGATGGCATCTTTGAGACCTTCGTAATTACGCTGGATATAGTTTGAAATATCATCGAAAGCGCCAGTATTGCTCCAATAATTATTACATTTATGGCGTTTCAAGGCAGTTACAACCGAATTTGGATTGTACATTGATTTTACCTCACCGATTTGATAGCCATCGTACCATTGCTTTATTTCCTCTTCTGGCATTCCATACTTTTCACATAGTTCCTTTACCTCTTGTTGAGTAAATCCATAAAAAGTGGAAAGCGGCTCTGGCTGAATCATAGTGTATTCCTGAAAGTTGTTTAGAGCAGATTCCGTATTATATCTTTTTATAGGTAGGATTCCGGTGATATAGGCGCCTACAAAGACTCGTGCAGTATTTATTCCTTTGAAAAGTCGACGCAGGTAATTGACATATTCATCCATTACGCTTTCCCCATCCTTGAATTCGCGACAAATTGCATCCCATTCATCGATTATCATGAGGAATTTTTCACCCGTATGGTTGACTATTCTTAAAAGCAATCCCATAAGGTCTTCTTCACTTTCCAATTGGAATGAAGGATATGCCTGCAGAATATCTCCAATCAAGGCCTGTTGGACTTTATTCACAATGGCAGTATCATGACCATACTGTGAGATAAAATCTGACATTGAAATATAAATGACCGGGTACTTATTCAGATGCTTTTCAAAATTGGGATCTTTGGCTATTTTTAGGTCTTGGAAAAGTGCTCTGGAATCACATGATTTATCATAATAGGCACAAAGCATATTCGCTGCCATAGATTTTCCAAATCTGCGACAACGAGTCACACACCACATATTCGCCTCTGTGCCAAGGTCGGAATTGATATAACTTATGAGTTCCGACTTATCAATATATTCTGATTGGCGAGCGCGTTTGAAATTTTCGTTTCCTACGTTAATGTATTGTCCCATTAAGATAAAAAATTGGTTACCAACGCAAATTTAACTTTTATTTCTGAAACGACCAAATTTTATTGGATCAAGACAGGAGAAGAAATCCAAAAAGGCCCCCAACACCAAGTTGGAGGCCTTTTCCTTCTTACATCGGAGGAGGATGCTACATGTCGCATGCCGCATGCTCCTTTCATAACCCTCTTATATGTTATGGGTTATGAGTTAGCGAATATTACATTGTCATTCTGTCCAAAATTAAGGGGGATTCGGGATCGAGGAATCCGGAATCGGGATTCAGGAGCCGGGAATCCGGGAATTGGGATCGGGAATCAAATCCCGATCTGGAGGGTCGGGATTTGGGAGGCCAAATCCCGGTTGTGGGTGATGATGATGATGGTTTTGTCCGGAAGCGACCGCAGATTGGCGATCAGCCGCGAAGCGGTCGCTGAGTCCAGGGCGGCAGTGGGTTCGTCGAGCAGCAGCACGCTGCTTTCCCTGAGCAAAGCGCGAGCAATCGCGATGCGTTGCGCCTGCCCCTCGCTCAAACCAAAACCATCCTCCCCGCAAAGAGTATCCAAGCCTTGCGGCAAACTGTTGGCGAAATCCGCCACAGCCAATGTCAAGGCCTGTTGTATTTTTTTATCGCTGATGCCGGCAGTGCCCATCGTCAGATTTTCGCGTACCGTGCCGCTAATCAGCGTGTTGCCCTGGGGCACATATCCGATGTTGCCCCTCAGCGCAGGACCAGCCTCATAGGCATAATCCCTGTCATAATAAATGATCGATCCAGCAGTCGGCTTCACCAATCCCAATAGCAGGCGCAGCAGCGTGCTCTTCCCTGCCCCTGACGGCCCCATTACCACCGTAGCGGTGCCAGGTCGAAAATGACATGAAAAATTCTCATACACCATCCTCTCCCCCTCGGGATAGGCAAAAGAAAGGCCCTCGATGCGGATGCCCACTGGCGCGGTAAACGACAAGTTCGCTACTGCATCTTCCGCTGGCACATCCATCAACTCCCTTAGGCGCTGGATTGAGGCTGTGACATTGGCAATCACCGGCACCTGCCGGCTCAGACTCACTGTGGGCTGCTGTATGCGCGATACCAATTGCAAAAAAGCCGCCATGGTGCCAAATGTGATGGCAGCCGTGCTTAGGCCCCACACTCCCCACAGGAAAGCCAACACATATCCGGCAGAGAATCCCAACTGCACGATCACCCTACCCTGGATCGACAAGACAGTGCGCCGCTTTACCTGCAGAGCCATGTCAGACTGCACAGCCTCAACTCGGCTCGTGAAATAATCCACTAATTGCAAGGCCTTCACCATCACATGGTGGCGCAGACTCTCCTGCATGGTCTGCTGAAGACGGCCGTCGAGTCGGCGCATCTCCGATGTCACTGCATGGGTGCGGTCAATAAATCTCTTGCTCAAAAGCAAGGCGATTGGCATCACAGCCACCATCAGCAGAGCCAATTTCGGACTAAGCCACATGAAGAAAGCGAAAGCCCCCAGCAGTTGCACCAGCGAGATTACCGCAAACGGAATTTCGCGGCAGACAGTGCTGCTTACTGTGGCCACATCCTGGGTAAGCCTTTCGGTAAGGTCGCCGCTCAGCATCTGAGTCGGCCCCTGCCATTGCATTCTAAGCAGATGATTGTACATCCTCAGGCTCAGGCTGTTGCGCATCGAGATGTCCTGGGCATTCTCCAATCGCAGATTGAGCGCGCCAAAGCCTAACTGAACCACCGGACAGGCTATCAGAATTCCAGCCCAAAGCCATAGGCTGCCCGATGCCACGCCCGTAGCGATATCTATCAGATGCTTGCTGATGGCCACAAAGAGCAGGCTTGCTGCCACGCGCAGACATCCGAGCAAGGCATTCCCCGCCAAGCCCCAGCGGTAGCCGCGCGACTGCTGCCAGAGCCAAGAGAAAGTAGAAGACCAATTCATGACTTTCGCCTAAAGGCTCGGCGCAGCATGCCAATGCCATTCCAAGCCCGCAGCTTCAGCATCTGTGTGAAAGAATAAGGATTGAGTATGCGGTTAGAATGATGAACCTCAGTGACCATCCCCAAGACATCGGCCATCGTGCAGTGCTCATGCTGATACCAATTGGCGTCGCCTTTAAGGGTAATCTTTCCATCGGCTATGCCGATGATGCGGTGCATCACATACCCATGGTCGGCAGGTTTGGCCAGCACAATATGGCCCTTGCGCAGAGCCCCGGGCCGCTCCAATATCACCTGATCCCTGTCAGGGATAAGGAATGGCCGCATGCTGTGGCCCGAGACCTTGAATTCGACACGGTGGCCAGCCCTGAGCAGCTCGCCAACATGTCGCAAGAGTTCTGTTTCGGATAGATTCATCATCTTGTGGCTGAGCGTACAGGGGTGACGGCCCCCACTTCGAGCACCGGTTTGCGATATTCCACCCAGCACATGAAGGCTACCCAGACCGCCACATCTATCAGAAGCACTATGGTCGGATCCAGCACAATCGAGAGCAGGATGCTTGCCACAGACAGCGCCATGGAAATTGCCACCAGCACCCATGCGGCGCGGTGATGGCTCCATCCGCGCAGCAGCAACTTGTGGTGGATGTGGGTGCGGTCAGGCATGAAGGGATTGTCACCGCGCAGTATGCGAGCAAAATACACGCGTATCACATCGAAGCATGGCACCACCAGCGGAGCAAAGGCCACCACTGCCACATTGGGTTCGGTGGCTTCGGCGCTCGCTTCGTTGTTGAGGATATGCAGACTGAGATACACGATGATCACCGACAGGGTAAGCGTGCCCGTATCGCCCATGAAGATTTTGGTATGCTTTTCGGGCTGTCCCCACACATTATAATAGAGGTATGAGAAAAGCACGCCGCAGGTGGTCCAGGCCAACAGGCTCAGCGCATAGTTGGCATGGAGGATGAAATGCGTGCCGTACACCACGAGGGTCCACAGGCAGAGGCCCGAGGCCAGACCGTCGATGCCATCGATAAGGTTTATGGCGTTGACCACAAACACAATCACCAGTCCTGTCAGCGGCATCCCAATCCATAGCGGGATGTCATGCATGCCCAATAGGCCGTGGCCGCGGGTTATAGCCAAGCCTGCCGCAATGAGCAGGATGGCGCAAACTATTTGTGCCGCAAATTTTATGCGGTAACTAACCCCTACCAAATCATCGGCTATGCCCACAAGCCACAGCACTATCAAGCAGCAGAAGAAGAGAGAAAATTGCCTAAGATCGAGGCCGCCGTAAGGTTCCACATTCAGCACCGGTCCCAGATCGAAGCTTGCGCAAAGCGCCAGCAGCATTATAATCACCGGCATGAAGGCCACGCCACCCAGCCGAGGTATCAGCTCGGCATGGATTTTGCGGCTGTCAGGCTTGTCGAAAAGCCTGAGCTGAAAGGCAATCTTGAGTATCCACTGTATCAGTTTGCCCGATAGCAGACACCCGGCGCCCGTCATGAATAGGCATAGTAAAATATAGAAAGACATCTTCCTTAAAGTCTAAAGGATAGCCTTGCGGCTTACTTTTCGAGATAGAAGCGGTCGCTGCCGCTGCTCACATTGGAGAGCGTCACGGTGGTGTTCATCTGATATCGCTGGCCCGTAGCCGAGTCCACCAATGTCCATCCTGCCCACTGCGACCCCGCCGTCGT
>CAYTXF010000141.1:0-6260 GCA_964440745.1 uncultured Bacteroides sp. | reverse complement strand
GTTTTTGTGGAATAAAGATTGTAACTTTGCAACACTACACATCTAATAACTACACATGAAAATGAAGACAACTACTATCTTTGCCTTAGCTATTGCCATGAGTGGCGGTTGCCTTCTGGCCACAGGGTGCCAGAGCAAGGCCCAAACAGAAGAATCTACTCCCGAAGAGGCCTATCTCTTTGTTTATCACCAGGACGCTGACCATAGTCTGCATATGGCCACCAGTCGCGACGGCTACACATTCACGGCTGTCAATGACAACAAGCCTGTCATTTCAGGCGATACCATCGCAGATCAGCACGGCATACGCGATCCGCATATCTATCGCGGTCCCGACGGCGCTTACTACATGACCATGACTGACCTCCACATCAGCGGCAAGGAGGCTGGCTATCGCGATACCCAGTGGGAGCGTCCCGACGAGTACGGCTGGGGCAACAACAAGGGTCTTATCTTCATGAAATCGACCGATTTGGTGAATTGGACTCGCCACAACGTGCGCCTCAATGAAATCTTCCCCGAGGAATATGGCGATGTGGGCTGCGTGTGGGCTCCCGAGACCATCTTTGATCCCGAGGCAGGCAAGATGATGGTGTATTTCACAATCCGCAAGGTGGGCGAGAATCTCGACAAGGGCACTGATATCGAGCGCAAGACACGCCTCTACTATTCCTATGCCGACGATGACTTCACCACCCTGGTGACCGAGCCCCAGATCCTATTCAACTATCCCGACTCCACCAAGCAGATCCTCGATGCCGACATCTGTCCGATGCCCGACGGCCGCTACATGCTCAGTTATTGCGCTCAGGATGGCACGGGCGGCATCAAGGTGGCCTTCAGCGACAAGATCAATCGCGACTATCAGTACACCGATGAGATGATAGACAGCGAACCGGGCGCCTGCGAGGCTCCGACCGCTTGGAAGAGAATAGGAGAAGACAAGTGGGTGGTGATGTACGATATTTTCAGCATCGAGCCTCACAATTTCGGCTTTGTGGAGACTACCGACTTTAAGACCTTCAAGCCCATAGGGCGCTTCAACGAGGGTGTGATGAAGACTACCAATTTCAGTTCGCCCAAGCATGGGGCCATCATTGCGGCTCCCATCGCCGACATCGAGCGCTTGGAGAAAAAATATCCATCGACCGTTGCTGAACAAGACATTTGAGAAACAATAAAGGCGCCTTGCGAGGCGCCTTTCATCATAAATTGAAATCGTGGAGAGATCCTTTATTTGCCAAACATGTGGCCTAAGCCGCCAAGCATTTGGCTGGCTTTGCCTTTGATCTCATCCATAAGGCCCTCCTCCACGCCATCGCCATCGAGGTCGCCCAGGAGGCCGCCTTCTTTGATTTTCGCTACTATGTCGGTGAACGACATCTTCGAGTGGTCAGTGCCCTTGAGCAGTTCGGTCACCTTAGAAATGTCGAGTTTGTCACCAAATTTGTCCTTGAGCTGTGTTATGATTTCATTGAGTTCCATAATATTCAGATTTATGGGTTCGACTATAGATTTAAAACACTATATGCCTTACTTAAGTTGTTGATTTTAAGAATTTAAAAATTTCTTTTTCCTTTTTAAACAGAAAAAATCAGAAATAATGCCTATATTTGCATAGGGAAAGAATAATGTTTCAACGCACTCAAAGACTGAAATGCGAATGCAACTGCGAATAATGACAATGGTAGTGGCAATGCTGATGGCAATTGGCGTTGCGGCTCAGCACGTGGTGGTGATAAGCGGCGGGGAGAATGGCGGTGAATTCCAGGTGCGTGGCACTGTGCGCGATCGTGACACCAGCGGCCAGGTGCTGGGGGCCCAGGTGCGATTCATTGATGGACAGGATTCTATAGCAGGCAAGGGGCACTCCAAGGATCTGACATGGAACCAAAATACCCAGGAAATGGAGTATCAGTCAGTGTTCAGGGTGAATCTGCCCAAGAGAAAAGCCCTCTATACCATGGAGATAATCAATGAGGGCTATGACACACTGCGTCAGCTTGTGGACCTGCGCGATATGGGGTCGCGAGAATTCAACCGCGAATTGGGCACTTTCTACATCAAGCGCCATCGATCAATAGAGCTCAACGAGGTTACCGTGACCGCATCGAAGGTGAAATTCTATTATCGAGGCGATACCATTGTGTACAACGCTGATGCTTTCCAGATGGCCGAGGGCTCGATGCTCGACGCCCTGATCAAGCAACTCCCCGGCGTGGAACTCAAGGATGGCGGCCAGATCTATGTCAATGGCGAGTTTGTGGAGAGTCTTCTGCTCAATGGCAAGGATCTTTTTCGGGGCGACAACAAAATCTTGCTTGACAACTTGGGGGCTTACACCGTGCAGAACGTAGAGGTGTATCGCCGGCAGGGTGAGCGGGCTAAGTTTCTGAATCTTCAGGACCGTTCGGACAAGGAGTTGGTGATGGATGTCAAGCTCAAGAAGGAATATGTGGGAGGCTGGAGCATAAATGTGGAGGGCGGCGGAGGCACCGATGACCGATATATGATGCGGCTGTTCGGCCTTCATTTCAATGCTCTTTCTCAATTCACATTATATGCCAATGTCAACAATCTCAATGATTCGGAGGAAATCAGCGAGGAAAGCAGTTGGAATCCCAATGTGATGGGCCAAGGATTAAAGCAGTTTAAAAACGCGGGATTCAACTACAGCACTCAGAATGAAGAAGGCACGCGCAAACTCAATGGAAGAGTCTTCGGCACCATTGACCGCAACAATGTGCTCACCACCACTAACACCGTCAATTTCTTGCCTAACCAAAACACCTATGAGCGCGGCCAGAGCGGAAGCCTTAATCGTCAGGCATCATTCGGCACCAAGCATGAGCTGTATTTTGAGAAAAAACTATGGAATCTTAAGGTCGCCCCGTCGTTGCGCTACAGTTACGACCGGTCAAACTCGGAATCGAGTTCTGCGGTGTCCACCTCTGAGACCTTGGCAGATAGCCTTGCCACCATGCTCCGCGATGTTGCCGAGGGGAATGTGGCCGTAAAGAATCGCGAATCACTGATCAACACAGCATTCAATCAGGCTTATCAGAGCAACTACAATCTCAATTTGCAGGGACGCGTGACATCAACCATAAAAATACCCAAAACCTCGGATTACATTGACCTTGAGCTGAATGCGAGCCATGTCAATAGTCATAGTTTTAGCGATGCGCTGTATCTGATTCGTTATGGCGACCCCGAGATTGATCCCACAGCGCGCAATCAGCATCAGAGCATGCGCCCCAATCATACCAATCGGTTGGAGGCGCGTGCCAGCTACACTTATGTGGCGGTCAATAAGATGAAGCTGATGCTGAGTTACCGATTCAATATGCAGCATGCCAGCATGAATTCAGCCTTCTATCTGGGCCAGTTGGAGTCGGGATACACTGGCGATTATACCTTGCAGCATTTGCTGAAGACCACCCAAGTCTTCGATCCATCCAACAGTTACAACAGCACTGAGAAGCAGACTTCCAATGCGGTGACTCTGGAATGGAAATGGAACGTGAAGGACTGGACTATGTCGGTGGGGCTTCCAGTGGATTTCATCCACAATACGCTCAATTACCGGCAGGAGGACAAGGATTACCGCGCGTCGGTCAGCAAGGCATCTTTCAATGGAGGGCAGGCCTTTTTGCAATACTATCGTTCTAATAGAAAGGGTAAAAGTCATTATGCTTCGCTGTCGTACAGCGTAAGCGCGCAGGCGCCTCAGTTGATAAATATGATCGATAGGCCCAATACTACTGATCCCCTGAATGTGTATTTGGGCAATCCTGACCTGAAGGTAGGGTATTCCCATACGCTGGCGGGCTACTTCAATCGCAGCCATAATGGGAATTATTATAACGTCAACGTATACAGCACCATAAAAACAAATGATTTTGCCATGGGATATGTCTACGACACTGCCACTGGCACGCGCTATTATCGCACTTACAATGTCAATGGCAATTGGTTTATTTCGGCCTCATCGTATGTCAATATGCAGCTGTTCTCAAAGATGCGTGGCACATTTGTGGTCAGCTATATGCAGGAGCACAATCGGAATTTCATAAGTGAGAATTCAATGGTGGTGTCACCCTCAAACATGAAAACCCGGTATTTTGGCCCGAGAGTGGAATTTGATTATTCGCCTGTTTCTGCTGTGAAACTGGAGTTTAAGGCTCATCCTTCATGGCAATGGAGCCGGAGCAGCTTGGAGAGCGCTCAGTCGCTATCGGTCCGCGAGGGGGAGTATAGCCTGAAAGGGGTGTTTCGGCTGCCGTGGGACTGGGGCATCACCACGCGTCTCACATTGTTTACGCACAGGGGCTATGGCGATCCGCTGTTTGACACCAGCGAATGGGTGTGGAATGCGCGCATTACCAAGAGTTTTGGCAAGGGACGCTGGATAGTAGCGGTCGATGCCTTCGACCTGCTGCACCAACTCAAGAATGTCACCTATGCCATATCGCCGGATGCCCGGGTGGAGACTTTCACCAACACTCTTCCGCGCTACGTGCTCCTCCATGTCCAATACCGCATCAACATCATGCCCAAAAAGAAGCTCGACCGCGAAGTCCTGCATTTCTAAAACTTTTGGGGGAAAGAGGGTGTTATATGAGAAAAGCATAAGTATTTAGGATTTAGAATCGTATAATCGAATTGTAAATCGTATAATCGAATTGTAAAAGAAACACACAACTATTATGGGAAAGAAAATATTAACATGGCTGGCATGGGCATTTGGCATCGCTGCCATAGTGCTTGTCCTCATTTACGGCTTGGTGATTGCCGCTACGCAGTTCTGGTTCTTGGCCATAGCCGCCTTGTGCGCCATTATCGCCATATGGTTCGCCTGCCTGGTGCTTAAGATCAAGCGCCATGAGACAGAGCGCAAAGAACGCAAATTGGAGGAGGAAGAACAAAAAGACGGTGATAATTGAAATTATTTTGCTACCTTTGTAGAGTGATACTAACAAGAGCGAAGCAAAATAATCAGAATGAGTACACGACGCATAAAGAAATGGCCCATCATCACCGGAGGAATAGCCTTGGTGTTGATTATGGCGGCCTTGTGGGTGTGGAGCATAGTGGGAGCGAAGGCTCCTGTCAATGAGCCCACTCGCATCTACATACCTGAGGGCGCTGGCACTGAGGCCATTGGCGACTCCCTGCGCACCTCGCTGGGTGACAACTTCGGCAGCAAGGTGGCTCGGCTGTGGTCATGGCAAAGCGGTAGTCCGGCGCGCGCCGTAGGCTCTTATTTGGTACAGCCCGGCGACATGGCCTTCATGGTGAGCCGCATGCTTCTCTACAATCGCCAGAGTCCCGTAAAGGTCACCTACAACAACATACGCACCTTCGACCAACTTGCCAACCGCATTGGCAAGCAGATGATGTTCAGTTCCGACGTCTTCAAGGCAGCCTGCGACAGCATCTTGGGTGAAAACGGCTACACCCGCGAGACCTATGCCGCTGCCTTCCTGCCCGACACATATGAATTCTATTGGAACGCTTCACCAGAATATGTGGTGGAGCGCTTGGTAGCACATCGTGACCAATTCTGGAACGCTGACCGCCTGGAGAAAGCCGCAGCCCTGGGCCTAACCCCCGAAGAAGTGACCACCCTCGCCTCGATTGTGGAAGAGGAAACCAACAAGAAGGACGAGCGCCCCGTCGTGGCTCGCCTTTACATCAACCGCTTGCAAAAGGGCATGAAACTGCAGGCCGATCCTACGGTGAAGTTCGCCGTGGGCGACTTCTCGCTGCGCCGCATCCTCAACACCCATTTGCGCAAAGACTCCCCCTACAATACCTACCGCAATGTAGGGCTGCCGCCGGGTCCCATCAGGATCCCGACTGCCGAGACCATCGATGCCGTGCTCGATGCGCCAGAGCACGACTACATCTACATGTGCGCCAAGGAGACATTCAATGGCTATCACAATTTTGCCTCATCGTATAGCGAACATCAGGCCAACGCCAAGCGCTATCAGCAGGCATTGAACAAGCGTGGAATTCGCAAAATCATATCCTACATTATCGACTATGGGAAAAACTGACAGCGACGGCACCCGCCTGGTGCTGGCCCGCTCATTCGAAACTATCGGAGCAGCAAATATCGCCCTGGGCATGCTCCGCACCAACGGCATACCTTGCATACTTGAAAACGAACTGATTGCCTCGGTCTTTGCCCTGCCCGCAGCATCGTTTGACCGCGTCAGGCTGATGGTCTACGAGCGCGACCTTAAAGAGGC
>CAYTXF010000140.1:0-6465 GCA_964440745.1 uncultured Bacteroides sp. | reverse complement strand
CCCTTCCTCCGAAAAGCGAGTGCAAAGTTCGGAATTTTCCGCGAATCCGCCAAATTTTTCGGCGATTATTTTCATGATCCGTATGTTAAAAAGTGTTACATCACTTTATGTCAGGTGATTGCTCAGATCTCTGGAAGAAATTTGAATATTATAAGGACAAATTTAAGCGCATATTACCTCTAATATGATTTTTTTTTGTAATTTTGCATGTAATTTATGAAGTATCATTCTTTACAACTGACAATCCGACAATATTTGCCCCATTTTCTCTGTTTAGATAATCCCAGTACCACTTAACACGACAAAAACAACATTAATATAACTATGGATAGCAGATTACTGAAAATTTTCACTATCGCGTTATTCTGCAGCCTTGCTTTCGACATGGCAGCCATGACCGATCAGCAAGTGATCGATTACGTGAAGCAACAGATGGCTGCGGGAAAGCCGCGCCAGCAGATCTACCTTGATCTTAGGGCCAAGGGCGTAAGCGAAACACAGGTTCAGCGATTGATGGGAAAATACCAAAGCGGCCAACTCACCGCCGAGGTTCAAGGATATGATAGCAACCAGGGCACTCAGGGCGATCGTCTGCGTGATGATCAAGTGTATCCAGGTGAAGAGACCACCTATGTGCCCTATGGATTCGAGGATATTACCGAAAAGGGGGTTTTCGGTCACAATCTCTTCAAGAGCAGCAACCTGACCTTTGCCCCGAGCCCCAACATGGCCACCCCGCAGGACTACAAGCTTGGGCCTGGCGATGAAGTGTACATCGACATCTGGGGAGAAAGCGAAGACCATCTCAACCGCACCATCTCGCCCGAAGGCTCCATAATGATATCCCAGATCGGTCCGGTCTATCTCAATGGCCTTACCATTGACGCTGCCAACGAATACCTGAAGCAACTCTTCGCGAGCAAGTACGCAGGCGTCAACAACGAGGAAACCCAGGTAAACCTTACCTTAGGCGACATCCGATCGATTACAGTAGACATCATGGGAGAGGTCAAGACACCCGGCACGCTTACCATCTCACCCTTCGCCACAGTGTTTACCGCTCTCTACCAGGCCGGCGGCATCAACAATCTCGGTTCGATCCGCAACATCCAGGTAATGCGCGATGGCCGCAACATCGCCAACATCGACCTTTACGATTATATATTCCGAGGCAAAAAGTCAATTGACATCCGCTTGCAGGAAGGCGATGTGATAGTGGTGCCCCCAAGCAGTACGCTGGTAGAAATCACAGGAAATGTGAAGCGCCCGATGCTATATGAGATGCTGCCCACCGAGTCGGTGTCGAAACTGATCGAATATGCGGGCGGATTCTCCGGCAACGCTTATGTCGACATGGTCACTGTAGCTCGCAATGACTCCCAGGATAATGTCATCCTCAATGTGCCCAACGACAACTATGCCACCTTCGTAATGCAAGATGGCGACCAGGTGGCCGTGGGCCAGGTCAACGACCGCTACCAAAACCGCGTAGATCTGCGCGGAGCAGTGATGAGGCCGGGATTCTACGCCATCGACAAGCAAATCAGCACTATCGGACAGCTCATCAATAATTCAGAAGGCTTGCTTGAAGACGCATTCACCGATCGAGTGCTCATCTATCGCCAGGCCGACGACCTGTCACTGGAAATAATCCCCGTCAACCTCACCGGCATTCTGGAAGGCACAGTGGCTGATGTGGCTCTGCGCCGCAATGACATGATCGTCGTGCAGAGCGTGCTAGATCTGATCGAGCGCGGCCCCATCACCGTGAACGGCATGGTAAATCTCCCCGGCGTTTACCCATATGCAGCCAACACCACCCTCGAGGACATCATCCTGATGGCTGGCGGTCTCAGAGAAGGCGCTTCATATGTAAGAGCCGATGTGGCACGCCGCGTCAACAACCCCTATGCCACCGAGGCAAGCAGCGTGATCGCTCATCTCTACTCATTCTCTATCAAGGATGGATATGTAATCGATGGCGAGAAAAACTTCCTGCTGATGCCTTACGACATCGTGCAGATCCGCACATCGCCCGGTTATGTGCCTCAGAAGTTAGTCAGCATTACCGGCGAAGTGACCTTCACTGGCCAATATGCCCTGCAGCAGACAGGCGAGCGCCTTAGCGATATGATACGGCGCAGCGGCGGTCTGACTCCCGAAGCCTATGTAAAGGGAGCGAGCCTTATTCGTCGCCTTACCACTGATGAAAAACTCGCCCGCGATCAGAGTCTGAGATTTGCCTTAGGAAGTAAAGAAGACTCGATCGCTACCGAAAAACTCCTTCTCGATGACACCTACACAGTGGGCATCGATCTTGAGGCTGCTCTTGCCAACCCCGGATCAACCTACGACATGGTGCTACGCGACGGCGACCGCATCCATATCCCCGAGACACAGACCACGGTGAAGATTACTGGCGAGGTGATGTCGCCCACCGTTACCACTTATATCCCTGGCAAAAAGTACAAATATTATGTGGATATGGCTGGCGGCTTTGGCGAGAAAGCCCGCAAGAGAAGGGCATTCATCGTGTACATGAACGGCCAGGTGACCAAGCTCAAGGGCAACACGCCCATCGAGCCTGGAGCAGAAATCATAGTGCCTGCCAAGCCCGACAGCAGCGGTACCGACTGGGCGCAAATCTTAGCTATCACATCAGGATTCGCTTCGGTTACCACTATGGCTGCTACAATCTACAACATATTTAAATGATACTAAGTCACTAACGCTACGACACAAAGAAGAATACCAAATGCAAGACAATAACGAACTGACAACGGCCCCCGACCAAGACGAGCAGGAAATTGATCTCACGGAACTTGGTCTTAAACTATGGGACGCTCGCAAGCTACTGATCAAATGGGTGGTAGCAGGCATAGTGGTGGGTCTAATTGTGGCATTCTCAATCCCCAGGGAATACACCACCACTGTGGTGCTCGCCCCTGAGATAAAGGATAGCAAGTCAGCCAGTAGCGGTCTCTCATCGCTTGCCTCATTGGCAGGAGTAAACCTTGACAACCCCACTGAGGCTATCAGCCCCATAGTTTACCCCGACATCGTAAGTTCTGTGCCCTTCACTGTCGACCTCTTTGACGTAGAGGTGAAGACTCAGGGGAAGGACAGCCAAGAATTCACGGTGCGCCAATATATCGAGGATGAGACCAGCGGTCCTTGGTGGGGAGCTATCATGAAACTTCCCGGCATGGCCATTGGCGGCATAATGTCGATATTCCGCGACGAGGAAGAGATTGACCCCAACGCCCCCGTCAACTATTACAACCTCAATAAGGAGCAGATGCTGACAGTTGAGGCTATCAACAAACGCATCTCGACCGACGTGGACACCAAGACAGGCATCATCACCGTGAATGTAACCATGCAGGACCCCCTGGTATCAGCCATGCTGGCCGACACAGTAGTGGAGCGCCTGCAGGAGGTGGTGACTGAATATCGCACCAACAAAGCTCGCATAGATATGGAGTACGCTCAGCTTCTCAACGACGAGGCCAAGGGCGAATACCATGCCGCTCAGAGCAAATACGCCAACTATGTTGATCGTAACCAGAGCCTCTCGCTAAAATCGGGACAAGTGGAGATGGAACGCTTGCAGAATGAAGCAGCGCTCGCATTCAATCTTTACAACCAGACAGCCCAGAAGCTGCAAATGGCTAAGGCAAAGGTTCAGGAAATGGCTCCCGTGTACACCACCATCCAGCCTGCCTCTGTGCCCGTGAAGCCATCAAAGCCATCTAAGGTTATGATTCTGATTGGGTTCACATTCATGGCATTTGTGATTGGTGCCGGATGGATACTGTATGGCCAAAACTTCCTGACCACCATCAAGGAAAAGCGCAAGGAAAGGAAAGAAGCCGAGACCCAAACGAAACCCGAGAAAGAGACAAAAGCAGCAAAAGCCTAACATCACATAAAAGCGAAGGGCGCGTCCACACGGACGCGCCCTTCGCTTTTTATTATCCTAATTGGATTTATTTCTTGCGATTGTAGGGGCGAGCCTTTTTGAGAACCATGGCGCTGCGGGCAGGCAGATAGAGGCGCAGCCATTCCACGCCGGCGGGAGCGTAAAGCTCGTCGTGCTGGGTGAGGTGCTCTACCTTCTCATCGACATTTCCATAACCGCCGAAATCGGGATTGTCGGTCGACAGCACCGTGCGGTACTTGCCGGCAGGTGCAAGGATGCCATAGCCGTCGAATGACTTGAACGGGTTGAAGTTGAATACAAACACATAGTCGCCGCGCATGAATGCCAGCACCTGGTCATCGTCCTTCTCCCACAGTTTGCGGATAGGCAGCGCCTGGAAGTTGTAGATGTCGCTGACAAGCTCGATCATGGCATTGTCGAAGTTCTGCAGATAGATGTATTTGAGTTCTTTGCGGTCAACCAGATCCCACTGACGGCGAGCATACTTGTAGCTCCAGCCATTGCCTTCGCGCGGGAAGTCGATCCATTCGGGATGGCCGAATTCATTGCCCATGAAATTGAGGTAACCGCCATTGATAGTGGCAAGCGTAACCAGGCGGATCATCTTGTGCAAGGCGATGCCTCGGGCCACGACCATATTGTCGTCGTCCTTCATCATATGCCAGTACATCTCCTTATCGATGAGGCGGAAAATTACCGTCTTATCGCCGACCAGGGCCTGGTCGTGGCTCTCTACATAAGAGATGGTCTTCTCATCGGCGCGACGGTTGGTGAGCTCCCAGAAGATCGATGTGGCGTGCCAATCCTCATCCTTCTTCTCTTTGAGCATCTTGATCCAATAGTCGGGGATGCCCATTGCCATGCGGTAGTCAAATCCGATGCCTCCATCAGCCACCGGAAGAGCCAGACCCGGCATGCCGCTCATTTCTTCAGCAATAGTGATGGCGTGGGGATTGACCTCATGGATAAGCTTGTTGGCCAATGTCAGATAAGTAATGGCATTCACATCTTGGTTGCCATTGTAGTAATCCTCATACCCTCCGAAAGCTTGTCCAAGGCCATGGTTATAATACAGCATCGAGGTGACTCCGTCGAAACGGAAGCCGTCGAATTTGAATTCCTCTAACCAGTACTTGCAATTACTCAACAGGAAGTGAAGCACTTGATTTTTACCATAGTCAAAGCACAGGGAGTCCCATGCCGGATGTTCGCGGCGCCCGTCGCCGTACATGTAGAGGTCATAACTGCCGTCGAGACGTCCCAGGCCTTCATTCTCATTTTTCACAGCGTGGCTGTGCACAATATCCATGATCACGGCAATGCCAAGCTCGTGGGCCTTGTCAATAAGGGCCTTCAGTTGCTCGGGAGTGCCGAATCGGCTTGAAGGTGCATAGAAATTGCTGACATGGTATCCGAAGGATCCGTAGTAAGGATGCTCCTGGATGGCCATGATCTGGATCGCATTGTAACCGTCGGCTGAGATGCGCGGAAGGATATTTTCGCGGAACTCATCATAAGTGCCGACACCCTCCTTCTCCTGGGCCATGCCAATATGGCATTCGTAGATAAGCAGGGGCTTGGTATCCGGCACGAATTCCTCGATTTCCCACTTGTAAGGCTCTTCGGGGCAATAAACCTCGGCCGAGAAGATGTGGGTCTTTTCATCTTGTACCACGCGGCGGGCGTAGGCAGGTATGCGTTCGCCTTCGCCGCCGGGCCAATGCACCATCATCTTGAAGAGCTGGCCCTCTTTGAGGTCATTGGGTTTGAGATGGATCTCCCATACGCCGTTGTCGAGGCGCTTGAGGGAATATTTGAGTTCTTCCTTCCAGTTGGAGAAATCGCCGATGAGAGTGATGGCGGTAGCGTTAGGAGCCCATTCGCGGAAGACCCACCCGTCCTTGTCGCGGTGCAGGCCGAAATATTTGTAGGCATTGGCAAAGTCCACGAGGCTTTGCTTGCCCTGAGTGAGTTCGTATTCCTTGCGCAAGAAATCATGATGACGCCCCTCGATGGCTGCGGCGAATGGCTCCAGCCAGGGATCGTTCTTTATAATGGGCAGCACATTGGATTGCTGTGCTTTGCGGCTTTTCTTAGCCTTAGGTTCGGCATTGGCGGTCTTGGCCTTCTCTTCGGGCTGAGCGCTGGGCGCAGCCTCTGTCTTCTTCTTTGCCATATATAGGTGTTTTTAGGTGTAGTTATGTTACTTAGCGAAGCAAAGTCGCCTGCAAAGTTAACAAAAAAACTTAGCTCTATGCTCATCAATTGGCAAATTTACGAAATTTTGTTTAGAATCCCAATTAATTCCCCACATCCGATACCTCAAAATTCTCAACAAACAAGAGCAAAATTACGAATTTAATTTGAAGAGCCCTGTTTCATATCGTCAGCAACATTAACCCTGGTTTCATCCATGTAAAATTTAGGTGTTATTGGGGTTGATCATTGATCCCTCATCAAAACATAAACTTGGCACCAATCGATGCATATTGTATCCTTGGATTGCTTAAACTGCAGCACAA
>CAYTXF010000139.1:0-6667 GCA_964440745.1 uncultured Bacteroides sp. | reverse complement strand
TCTATTTTATGGTGAGGTTTTTAATGTTTTTGAAGGAGTAGGGGAGCTGCCAGTGGGAGGGGCGCTCGGGAGCGTCCCAGATCATTGACACTTGGTCGAGGGTAAGATGGTCGAGACCCTCGAAGTGCCAGCCGTGGCATGCTCGCTTGTCGATCTGGGGCTCGGGCACCATGGTCATGCTCACATTCTTGAAAGTGACATTGGCTATAGGTCCGTCGAAGGCTTCGCCTCGAATGCCGCTCATGCCAGTACATGCGATGTTCTCAAAAGTGACCCCATCAATCGATCCGGCCGTCTCGGCTCCGGGGCGTCGATACACTATCAGCCACACCGGATCGCCATTGCCCCACCAGAAAGTTTCCTTGCGCTGGCATCGCACCGTCATGTCTTTGAATACCACATCCTTCACGTTGCCGCCATCGCGAATTATCATGTTGAGCCCTCGGTTGGCACCCTCGATTATGCAATCGTGTGCTCGAATATCCACGAAATCGGCATGGCTTTCTGTGCCCAATTTCAGGGCTGCACTGCTGCTGCAAAGCCAGCAGTCCCAGATCTCGATGTTCTGGCAAGGCTGAGTGCGACCGTCAACACGGGTGGTCTTAAGGCATAGGGCATCATCGCCTGTGTTGATCACGCAGTCATGAATCTTCACATTGGCGCATCCGTCAATATCCAAGCCATCAGCATTCACGCCATTATGAGGATCGCTGTAGATATTCATGCCCGCAACCTCCACATTCTGGCACCACTGCAGATGAGCCGACCATCCATTGGCCTCTGTGATTGTAAAGTCTTTTAAATAAAAATCCTTACAGTCAATGAGATACAGGGCGCTTGTATTAGGCGCCACTTTGCGCCATTTAGTGCGATAATCCGCACCCGAAAGGGCAGCATTCTGCACTTCGCGTCCGGTGATGGAGTCATTAAGTGCAGTGAATGGCTCGCGCTGATATGAATACCGTTGGGCTCGGCAATGCAATTGGCCAGGTCCCTCGATTGCAAAGTCCTTGATGCCGATGGCGCCAATCAGAAAATGGGCGTCGGGCATGTCGAGGGCTCCGCGCTGGAAAGTGCCCTTGTAATCCTCGCATCGGCGGCTGGCATACACCGTAGCGTCCTCCTGAAGCACGAGCTTAACTTTGTCTTTCATGAGAATGCTGGCGCAAAGGTAAGCGCCAGCGGGGACAGTAACTGTGCCTCCGCCATGCTCCGAGCAATAATCAATGGCTTGCTGAAAAGCATCGGAGGAAAGCCTCAGAGTGTCACTCTGAGCGCCAAAATCCATAACATTGACATCCACGCTGCGTCCGAGCAGGCATACCAGGCAAGAAAATATCAGGCATAAAATTCTCATGAGTCGTTTTCCTTAAGTTTTTTCGCAAATTTAGCACAAATTTCACCATTTTCCAAACCCAAAAAAGATTGAGAATAAATATGACTATTAATAAAAAATGTGTAACTTTGCGTAAATTCTAAAACCAGAAAAATATGACATTCAGCAAAGAGACTTACCAGAAGCGTCGTGAGGAGCTTCGCCGCAATGTAAAGAGCGGCCTCATCCTGCTCCCGGGCAATCAGAACGCAGCCTGCAATTACCCTGGCAACACCTACCTCTATCGTCAGGATAGCACCTTCCTCTACTATTATGGCCTCGGTCGCGAGGACCTGGTGGGAGTGATTGACATCGACGAAGGCAAGGAGTACCTGTTCGGCAATGACATTGACATTGACGATATCGTATGGTTTGGAAAAGTCGACACAGTAGCCGATATGGCCGAGCAGACAGGGGTAGCCAACAGCGCGCCTATGAAAGCGCTCAAGGAATTGGTGGATGATGCCTTGAAGAAAGGGCGCCAGGTGCACTTCCTGCCCCCTTACCGCGGAGAGACCAAAATACAGCTGATGGATCTGCTGGGCATTCATCCCGACAAGCAGAAGGAAGCAGCCAGCAAGGAGCTGATTCTGGCTGTGGTGCATCAGCGCGACAAGAAATCCGCCGAGGAAATTAGAGAAATAGAAAAAGCCTGCCACATCGGATACCTGATGCATACCGCTGCAATGCGTCTGTGCTCGCCTGAGGTGACTGAGCAATTCATAGGAGGAGCCATCACCGGAATCGCTCAGCAATACGGAGCGCAGGTTTCTTTCCTTCCCATCGTGACAATGCATGGCGAGATCATGCACGGCAATCCCTCGCCTCGACAGCTTGAGGCTGGCCGTCTGCTCCTATGTGACTGCGGAGCTGAGACTCTGAGCCACTATTGCTCTGACAATACACGCACTATGCCTATCAGCGGCAAGTTTACCACGCGTCAGCGCGAACTCCACGACATCGTGGCTGACTGCCATGACTTGGCTTTGGAGAAGGCCGCTCCTGGAGTGCGCTGGTGGGATGTGCACATGGATGTTTGCCGCCTGATGATCGACCGACTGAAGGAAGTGGGTCTGATGAAGGGCGATACCGAGGAGGCATTGGCAGCGGGCGCTCATGCCATGTTCATGCCTCACGGCTTGGGCCACATGATGGGCATGGATGTGCACGACATGGAGGGCCTGGGCCAAATATATGTTGGCTTTGATGAGGAAACACAGCCCAATCTCGAGCAATTCGGCACTAACTGCCTGCGTTGCGGGCGCCGCATGGAGGAGGGCTTCGTAATGACCGATGAGCCGGGCATATACTTCATACCTGATCTCATAGATGATTGGCGCCGCAGAGGCCACAACGCGCAGTTCCTCAACTTCGACCTCATCGAGACCTACAAGGATTTCGGAGGCATCCGCATCGAGGACGATATTCTCATCACAAAGGACGGCTGCCGCTTCCTGGGCGAGGAGAGAATACCCTATCGTGCTGCCGATGTAGAGGAATTTATGGCAAAAGGATAAGTTATCTGACTGTTAGTTAAGCATGGAGGAAATTCACCACGGAGACACGGAGGCATGGAGTCTCCGTGTCTCCGTGGTGGATTTCATTATATGAGACGGGAGGGTAAGCCTAATAACTGCTTTGCGGTATGGAATTGAAGGAATTTTTGTTGAATGACCGGTTCGCAGCCTCAAATGGTTGCGAGATTGCTGAATTGGCCCTTGGCCGTGCTGTGATAAAGATGAGGGTTGAAGCCCGACACCTCAATGCTGGCAATGTGTGCCAAGGCGGGGCTATTTTTACGCTCTGCGATCTGGCTTGCGCTGCTGCATTGAACAGCCATGGCCCGCTTACCTTGTCGCTCAACGGGAGCATCACTTTCCATAGGAGCGCTCTCGAAGGCGATCTTCTGACAGCCGAGGCCATTGAGATAGTCAACCATCACAAGGTGCCTTATTGCGAGGCGCATGTACTCAATCAGGACGGCGCCCTGATAGCATCATTCCAAACCCAAGCTTATAGAAAATAATGTATTGAAAAATTTAATGTTGAGGAAAATGAGTGTGAAATCTATTTTTTACCGAGTAAAGAATTTTTGGAAGAGCGAGTGGAAAGGGGATGGCTCGCCCTATGTGCTGTCTAATGCTGTGAGCCTTGCATCAATAGCACTGATGCAGCCTGTATTCCAATTGCCCAAATCAGTGTGGCTCCAGATTATCTTCGCTATTGTTTTCTGTCTGGTTGTGGGTGCTATATCTCTGGCCATCTTTTGCAAGATTAAGAATTGCACGGAGAAGACCCGCATCCCGGCTCGGCGCTTTTGGCTTATGCTGCCGCTTGTGGTAGCATTGACATTTGGGTTGGAGTGGGGATTCGACTTATGCCCCCAAGAAAACGTCATTTCATGGATTCTCTATGGCATAGCCTCAATCCTCCTCCTAATTTTTTTCCAATTTCTGGCACTTGTGAAAAGTAAATAAAATAAAGATGTCATGCGGCAAAAGTCATACTCCACATGACATCTTTCTAAAGGATTCTTGTTGATAAATCTCGCTACTTAACTAAAACTTTTCTTGCACAATCCTTTGTCTTTACGATATAAAGGCCAGGCATTTTAACTGTGAACTGAGTCTGCTGCTTTGCCAAAATGCGACCTTGCAGATCGAAGATATCATAAGGAGTCTGGGATGTGATGGTAAGACCATTGATTTGGATATACCCATCCGCAGGAACTATAACCGATTGGATGCCAGAATTATTGAACTGTACCACGATTTCATTAGAAGGTTCGCTTACGTAGGTTTCGGCTGTATCGAAGTTGTAAGCCCAACTGCATATTGTATAGAGGTACTGCATTCCAGGAATTACATAGAGATTTTCAAAATTGTAAGAATCGATGTCGGCTCCATCGATTTCCACTTCATTCAATCTTGTCACTACTACATCACCGGCACTTAGATCCTGCATTATTTTCACCTCGTCGAGGAAGAATGCATCGCCTGAGACTGTGTAGAAATAAATGTAGCCAGAACTTACATTGGACAATGTAGCTGTGCCATCGGCCACGCCCTCTTCATCGAAGTAAATATCAGCCACCTCATCCATGTATTGCATGCGCAAGCGATCTCCGGGAGTTCCATAAGCTTTTGCGTAGATGGTGGCGACGCCATTGCCATGTGATAAATCCAAATAAGGGGTGCATACAAAGAAAATCTCATCATAATTTTCTTGACAGCCAACCATGCCGGCTGCTATAGTGCCGCCATAGACTGTCCAACCCGGCACATAAGTATATTGGCTCAAATCATCGAGATAAGCCCCAGAGAACACATAGGGGTTATCGATAGTGTAGGGCATATCGTCGAGTTTTGAAAAGTCTTCAGAAATTATGGCATAGTCAGGAGTATACTCGGTAGCCTCATAGCGCTGAGTGACAGAGATATTATAACCCGAAGCGCCCTTCACTGTCTCCCAATTAGCCACGAAAGAGCCATTGTCAGTATCCACATCAGATGCTTCCAAGGCAACAGGAGGACGCACTCCGAACACACGCTCACGTTCATACAAGGTAGTTACATAATCCCCCTTGAAAGCCTGAAGAGTGAAATAATGTTCTCCATCCATGTTTAATCCTGTAAAGATATGCTGAGTGTCAATAGTGTAGAGATCCTTGACCACCTGCTCATCAGAACTTGAACCAACCGAAGAAAAACTAATATTGTCCACCAGAACGCAACCATCGTTGCTGGGCCATATTTCCAACTCAAAGCCATAATATTGATCGGTATAGTCATTGCTAATGCCATAATAATCGACAGCATTTGCAATATCGAATTCAATAGTCGTGCCCAACACATTGGCCACCTCGCCCAAGTTGAGAAGTTTTGAGTTGCCCGTGTCATTAATTCCATAAAGGCGCCATTCCGTGGCATAAGGCTCTCCGCCATAAGGAGGTTCGACTGTGTTTTCAGCCACAACTGTCATTTGACACTTGAATTCTGATACCCGACCTCCCTGAGGTGTGGCAATGAATGGCAGCCATCGATCATCATAATAACGCTCGTAATCTTCATAAAATAAGATGCCTGGGGTTTCGTCGAGAGGATTTGTACCTACTTGCGGCATATTTTCATTGAGTTCGATTGACCAGCCTTCAGGAAGGTTGAATTCAGTGATCATCAAGTTCTCATCCCATTCGAGATCGTTGAAATCAATCAAGGTTTCATTTGTACCATTCTCATCAAAGGCGGTTTCCCAAAGATTCAGTATGTATCCATCCGACTTCACATCTCCGAGCCAAGAGAGTTTGAAGCCATCATCAGTGAAATTTGAAACAGAAATGCTGTATGGCTCCATAATCTTATTTAGCACGCGCTCAATCTTAAGATCATCTATGATCACGCCATCGCTGTAGGTCATTGCATTGAATTGGATAAAAGCGTCATCGCCATCATAGGGTACGTCAATATCGAACTCTACATCGGTCCATCCGTCCTCAGGATAAAAAGTCTGGATAAAACACTTGTGTTCAGTAGCCATCTCTATGTTGGCCCAATCATGACAACAAGGGGTCACCACCATAGTGCATGGATATTCGCTTGCCGATCGGCCACGGAAAGAAACGCGTATAACGCCATTTAAATTAAGATTATTGGGTGTGTTCAATATGCCGCCTACATTGGGATAATATAGGGCTACAGCACCACCGGCCTGATAGACACACGCGCCTGTCCAACCAGGCTCTTGAGTGAAAGCATCGCTGATCAAATAATCAGTGTTAGGGTCAATAACACCGTTTTCGAAGTCAATGACATACCCCGAGAGGTCGAGGCTGGTGTCTATATTATCTATGGAGCCATCCTCCATCATATCAAAGTCTTCATCAAAGATGAGTTCAGTCTCATCTTGAGAGTCGTTGTCAGAACTGGCAGATTTCAAACCAAGCAAAGATTGCTGGTAGTCAAGTGCGGCATCCTTTACGCCTGAGAAGTGGCTCGAGGCCTGCTTGGGAGTAAGAATCCCAAGATTGGGGATCAAGCCCGCAGATTCACGCGCTTCTTGGCAAACTGAAGCCGAATTCAGTTGTCTCGGAGAAGAAGCGAAGGCCATGCAACAAAAAGCAAGAGCCAAGGCAAGAGTAAAATGTTTCATAAATTATGGGTATTTTGATTTTTGTTCGGTGCAAAGTTAAGAGTATGAAGGATTTTTGTGCATTTCATATTAAGTTCAAAATATTTCAAAACGGGACTTTCGCAGTTTGTTTAGGATTTTTTAACTAACGAACTATTGCACAGT
>CAYTXF010000138.1:0-6670 GCA_964440745.1 uncultured Bacteroides sp. | reverse complement strand
CTTTCGAAAAATGGGCTGCAAAAGCTGACAAAGTGCAATACTGAAGCCTGAGAAAGGGCGAAAATAGGCGAAGTGTCGAGAATATGATGCTGAAATTGGTGGATTTTTCGTATCTTTGCGAAAAACAAGCCTACCATGGAAAAAGTAACCGAACGAATACAAGAACTGCGCCGACTGATGGCGGAGAACGGAATCAACGCCTTCATCGTGCCCAGCACCGACCCCCACAGCGGGGAATATGTGCCCGAGCATTGGAAATCGCGCCGCTGGATCAGCGGATTCACCGGCAGCGCCGGCACTGCCGTCATTACCGACCACTCAGCGGCCCTCTGGACCGACTCGCGCTACTTCTTGCAAGCCGCCGACCAGCTTGCCGGCACCGGCATCGAGCTAATGAAAGAATGCGTGGAGGGCACTCCCACCATCGCCCAGTGGCTCGGTTCCCAACTGCAGCCCGGCCAGACAGTGGCCATCGACGGCTGGGTCAACACCGTCAGCGAGACCGAAGAGCTCCAGAAGGAGCTCTCGCAATACGGCCTCAAACTCGTCACCGACTTCGACCCCTTCAAGGACCTCTGGAAAGACCGCCCGGCGGTGCCCGACTCGCCAGCCACCATCCACAGCCTCGAATATGCCGGCGAATCAGCCGCAAGCAAACTCGCTCGCATACGGCAAGCGCTTGGGGGCAAAGCCCTGCTCGTATCGATGCTCGAAGAAATAGCGTGGGCCCTCAACTTGCGAGGCCAGGATGTGGAATACACCCCCTTCCTGGTCAGCTATCTGATTATCACCCCCGACAAGGCCACTCTCTACATCAATCCCGAGAAGATGACCCCCGAGGTGGAAGCCTACCTCAAGGGCGAGGGAGTCGATTGGCGCCCCTACGATGAGATCACAGCAGGCATCCAGGAAATCGACCTGCCCATGGCAGCCTACCCCGACAAGACCAACTATGGCGCCTTCTCGGCCATCAAGCATCCTGTAAGGGAAGCCTCTCCCATCGGCAAGATGCTCATCTTCAAGAATCCTACCGAGATCAAGGCCATGCGCCGAGCCATGGAGAAGGACGGCGTGGCCATGGTGCACTGGATCAAATGGGCCCTTGAGGAAATACCCAAGGGAGGCCAGACCGAACTCTCGCTCAGCAAAAAGCTGGAAGAATTCCGCAAAGAGCAGCCGCTCAACATGGGCCTCAGTTTCGAAAGCATCATGGGCTATGCTCACCATGGCGCAATCGTGCATTACGACCCCACCCCCGAGACTGACATCCCCGTGAAAGCCGAGGGTCTGCTGCTGATCGACTCCGGCGGCCAATACCTCGATGGCACCACCGACATCACCCGCACCATCCCCTTAGGCCCTCTCACCTGGGAGATGAAGCGCGATTACACCCTGGTGCTCAAAGGCTGGATCAACCTTGGCCGCGCTGTGTTCCCCAAAGGCACCTGCGGCACCCAGCTCGATGCCCTGGCCCGCATGGACATGTGGCGATATGGCATCAATTACCTCCATGGCACAGGCCATGGCGTGGGCCAATACATGTCGGTCCACGAGGGCATCGACCTGCATCAGATCCGCATGCAATGGCGCCCCACTCCTCTGCTCCCCGGCATGACAGTTACTGACGAGCCGGGCATCTACATCGCTGGCAGCCATGGCGTGCGACACGAGAATACGATGCTTGTGGTCAATGCCGACTTCTCCGCCGATCACGCTCGCGCCATCGAGCCTGGCGCCAATTCCCAAGAAAAGGGCGAGGCCGAAGGCCTGACATTTGGCCCGTATTACACATTTGAGCACCTTACGCTCTGCCCGGTGCTGACCTCTCCCATCCTGACAGAGATGCTCAACCAGGAGGAAAAGGATTGGTTCAACCGCTATCAGGCCGACGTGTGCCGTCGCCTATCGCCCATGCTCGATCCAGAGCACCAAGCATGGCTCGCCGAAGTGACTCGCCCCATCTAAAAATAGGATGTGTCATAATAGGCTTTCGTCAAGGAATCCCGGAGGGATTCTTTCGATTAGATACAAGATTATCTCTTTTTAATCAAAAATTGGCACCTGCGGTGCCAATTTTTGATTATTTTAGGAATTTCCCTATCTAATCGAAAGAACTCCTACGGAGTTCGTTGACCAGGGCACATTCTGACACATCCCTGTAATTTCGTAGATTCTCGTCGCCTTGTGAGAAAAAGGGAGCCTACGGTTGTTATATTATAAACAGGAATATTGACCTTTATACATTTTAGCTATGAAACGCATAATGATGATTCTGGCATGCGCCTTAGCGGCCGTGCCAATGATATTCGCCCAGCCTGGTGGCCCGGGCGGACCCGGCGGAGGTCCCGGAGGTCCCGGCGGAGGTCCCGGTAATCCTCCTATACAGAATGGTCCTGGCGGTCCTGGCGGAGGTCCCGGCGGTCCTGGCGGCGGAGGCGGCAACGTAGGCAATGCCATCGCTGGCGTTATAGGCAGCGCCATCAGCGGAGCCCTGAGCGGAGCGATAAGCGGCTCTTTGGGCACTCCGGCACCAAATCCGGTAGTGAACCCCGGTCCGGCACCCCTGCCCAATCCGGTGCCCGCTCCTATGCCTGAGCCAGCACCTGCGCCCCCAGTCAATGCCGTGCAGTGCATGCTCAATGGAATCACCTACTGGGTGGCCAATGGACTATTCTACCACTTGGCTTCCTCGGGCAATGGTTATGTGAGTTCCTCCACACCGCCTATCGGATTGATAGTGCCATCGATCAGCAGTGCCATACAGATCAGTTGGGCCGGTTATCCCGCCTATCTGAGCCATCATGTGGTCTACCGCCCGATCTGGACTAATGGCGGTCGCGAATACAAAGTCGTTGGTTATTTAGGGTAATTTCCCCCTCATCGGCCAACAGGCGAATAGCCTCGATGACCTGACCGCGGGTGCCTATCCCGGCGGCAAGCGCTTCCGAGATTGAACATCCGCCCGGTCGTGAGGCCAGCGAAAGAAGAGAATCTCTCAGCAGGTTCTCTTCTTTGTTTGTCTGCAGCCTCTGCTTCTGGGCGCGGCACCAATCGCACTTGCCGCATTCCTTGGCATCCTTTTCGCCAAAATACGAAAGCATGCGCTGCACCCGGCATCCGTCCTGGTCAAACACAAACTGCCGCATGGCCTCGATGCGCGTGGCCATGCGATCACGCCGGTCCTCATACACGGCGCGTGGCAGTTGCAGATATTTGGGCTCTTCTCGCGAAGTGGTGTATATCAGGTATGGAGTGTCTTTTTTTGGCACATACGACACCACATGCATCCTCGCAAGCAGAAGCAGCGACTGATATACCTGCTCCTCGGTCACCTCTGACTGCAGCGCCACTGCAGTCTCGCGGATATAGGTGTAATCGGAAAACAGACCGGTGTACATGCGCTGAAGTTCGCAGAACACCCTGTCGGTGGCATCGTCGAGCTCCAAGCCGTAAAGTTCGGTTTTCTGCGCTATAATCATGATGCGCGAACGCGAATGCAGTTCGTCGATATAGTCGATATAGCCCGCGCGGGTGAGCAACTTCAAGGCCGAGTCGGTCATCACAGGCTGCAGATGGAAGCGCTGGCAGAATAGCGGGAAATTGAATTCATACACCTGCTCGTAGCCGCTGCCAACAGCCACATCCAGGAAGTTGCCTGCCATTTCGTAGACGTGGGCTATGTAGTCCTTGGGCGGAAAAGAGTCGCTCAGTCGCCGCGAGAGCATTGATTTGTCGATGTTGGCGGCTATCACCACGGCAAAGGCCGGCTTGCCGTCGCGGCCCGCGCGACCTGCCTCCTGATAATATTCCTCAAGCGAAGCAGGCAGATCCATGTGCACCACTGCGCGCACATCAGCCTTGTCGATGCCCATGCCGAAGGCGTTGGTGGCCACCATTACCCTCACGCGGTCATTTTTCCAAGCATTCTGCCGCTCTTCTTTCTCTTCGGGAGCGAGCCCGGCATGGTAAAAAGCCGCGCTGATGCCCTGCTTTGTCAGGGCCTCGGCGATTTCGCGGCAGCGCCTACGGCTGCGCACATACACAATGGCCGTGCCCGGCACCCCCTGGAGCACTCTCACCAGGGTGCGTTCCTTGTAGTCGTCGTATCTTACGATGTAACTGAGGTTGTCGCGATGGAAACTTTTGGCAAATTGTCGGCATCCGGGACGGAACCTCAGTTGCTTCATGATGTCGCTGGCCACCTCAGGCGTGGCTGAGGCGGTAAGAGCAAGCACCGGGGCATCGGGGAAAAGTTTTCTTAGTCCTTGCAGTTTGAGATAGGAGGGACGGAAATCGTAGCCCCACTGCGATATGCAATGGGCCTCGTCCACTACGATGAGGCTGATCTTCCAGGTGCGCAATTCTTCCAGGAAAGTTTCACTCTGCAACTTCTCAGGGCTCACATATAGCAGCTTGACCTTCCCTAAGCGGCAGCGATCCATAGCCAAGCGCGATTCGCTGCGGCTAAGGCCCGAATGCAAGCAATAGGCCCTTACGCCAATCTTGCGCAGATTGTCGACCTGATCCTTCATAAGCGAGATCAGGGGAGTCACCACCAAGGTAAGGCCCTCCAGGGCCAAAGCCGGCACTTGGAATGTGATTGACTTGCCGCCGCCAGTGGGCAGCAGTCCCAAAGTGTCGTGCCCCTCGAGCACGCTCTCTATGATGTCGCGCTGCAGCGGCCTGAAGTCAGAATACCCCCAGGTCCGCCGCAATATCTCTAACAGTTCAATAGCTCTCTCAATTTAATATTAGATTCCCGATCCCGAAAGACCCCGAAGACCATGAAGACCCCGAAGACCATGAAGACCCCGAAGACCAAGAAGACCCCGAAGACCATGAAGACCCCGAAGACCAAGAAGACCCCGAAGACCCTGAAGACCCCGAAGACCATGAAGACCCCGAAGACCAAAGCCCTACTCCGAGGGTATATGGATCTGCTTCACCATCAGTTGCAAACTCCCAGCGTTGTTGCGATGCTTGTTTTCCTCGATCGTGTAGCAGATGTCAAACTTTCCGCCCTTGTGGATGTAATCGAAATACTCTGCCATGTTAAAGGCGATGGCATTGAACACCTTGCCTGAGGTATCGTCGACAAGTTCAAGCTTGATATGCTCGCCTTGGCGCCCTACCAAGCGGCTGCTTCCGAAATCTTTCACGCCCTGGGTGCAGAACACAGGCTTCTGGTTGCCGGGGCCAAAGGGGTTGAATAGGCGCAGTGTCGACACAAACTCGGGGGTGATGTCGGCAAAGGCGATCACGGAATCGATATCGATCTGGGGCATCTGCTGCTCGGGCAGTATGTTTTTGGCCACATATTCCTCGAATCGGCGCGTGAACTCGGGTATGTTCTCCTCCTTCATCGATAGGCCTACGGCATAGGTGTGGCCTCCAAAGTTTTCCAGCAGGTCGCGAGTGCTGTCCACGGCGCTGTAGATGTCAAAGCCCTGCACAGATCGGCTGGAACCGGTAGCCAGCCCGTTGCTGAGCGTAAGCACCACCGAGGGCTTATAGTAAAGCTCGGTAAGACGGCTTGCCACGATGCCGATGATGCCTTTATGCCAGTCCTTATTGTATATGACGATTGATTTCTTGTCGTTCTCGCTCTCGCCGCGCGCCTCGATGATGGCGTTGGCTTCCTCGGTGATGCGCTTGTCGAGCTCCTTGCGGTCCTGATTGTACTGGTCGATGGCCAGGCTCAGCTTGGCGGCATCCTTGATGTCGCGCGAGGTGAGCAGCTCCACAGCCTCGCGGCCGCTCTGCATGCGTCCGCTGGCATTTATGCGTGGGCCGATCTTGAAGATCACGTCGGTGATTGAGATTTCCTTGCCGCTGAGGCCGCATGTGCGGATGATGGCGCGCAGCCCCATGTTGGGATTGCTGTTGATGCGCTTCAGGCCGTGGTAGGCCATCACGCGGTTCTCGTCGACCATCGGCACGATGTCGGCCGCGATGCTTACGGCCACCAAATCGAGCATGCCCTCGAGCTCGGCAGTGCCTATGCCGTTGCTGATCGAGAAGGCTTGCATGAATTTATAGCCGACGCCGCACCCCGAGAGGTGGGTGCACGGGTAAGTGCATCCTTCAAGCTTGGGGTTGAGGATGGCCACTGCCGGTGGCAGTTCGTCATCTGGCACATGATGGTCGCAGATGATAAAATCTATGCCCAGTGTTTTGGCATACTTTATCTCCTCGATCGCTTTGATGCCGCAATCAAGGATGATGATGAGTTTGACTCCGGCCGCTGCGGCCTCGTCGATCACCTTAGTGGTGATTCCGTACCCTTCATCGTATCGGGTGGGGATATAGTAGTCAATCTCAGAATAGAAGCTCTGCAGGTAGCGGTATACGAGGGCGACCGCGGTGGTGCCATCCACATCGTAATCGCCGTAAACCATGATGCGCTGCTTGGAGCCCATGGCCTGGTTGAGGCGATCGACCGCAGCCTCCATCCCGGGCATGAGGAATGGGTCATGCAGATCGCGGAGCGAGGGGTGAAAGAACCTCTCGGCATCCTCGACGGTATGTATCCCACGCTGCGACAGCAGCTCGAGCACAGGCGGGCATTTGGCAAATCGCTTGGCCAGTTCATTTTCTAAGTTTTGACTGTCGGTAGATGAGGGTACGTAGTTCCATCTACTTGTCATTTATATAGTTTTTATTTTTATCT
>CAYTXF010000137.1:0-6749 GCA_964440745.1 uncultured Bacteroides sp. | reverse complement strand
GAGCTGGGTTCAGAACGTCGTGAGACAGTTCGGTCTCTATCTGTTGTGGGCGTTGGAGATTTGAGGGGTCCCGACACTAGTACGAGAGGACCGTGTTGGACAGACCTCCGGTGCGCCGGTTGTCCCGCCAGGGGCACCGCCGGGTAGCCGAGTCTGGCAAGGATAAGCGCTGAAAGCATCTAAGCGCGAAGCCCTCCCCAAGATAAGATCTCCCTCAAGCAGGGCCGTGGAAGACTACCACGTCGATAGGCCGCAGGTGCACCAACGGCAACGTTGTCAGCCGAGCGGTACTAATAGCCCGACCCCTTTCCTGGAGCTGAAGCTCCAAGAAGTACGGAATACGAAGTACGAAGTACGAAATGCGAGGCTCGGACAAGAGAGCCGGTTTGGTTAGAAGCTTTCCAAGATGCGCTTCCACCTTACACAGGCTTGGGAAAAGCGAGGGTATTGTCCCCAATCCCCAATCCCCAATCCTGAAAAAGAGACTAAGGCGACGATGCCGCAATGGCTCCACCTCTTCCCATTCCGAACAGAGAAGTTAAGCATTGCAGGGCCGATGGTACTGAGAAATCGGGAGAGTAGGTCATCGCCCCCCTTAAGAGAATCCCTCACAGATCGCAAGATTTGTGAGGGATTTTTGCGTATATGCAAATTTGAAGCCAGGCGTCACCGAATCCCGTAGGGATTCTTTCGATTAGCACCGGGCCTCATTTAATTTTGCGGAGGAGGTAGCTGTGCTCAAGGAGCTTGTTGTTGAGGGGCGTGCTTTCTATGTCACGGCAAAATTCTATTAGCAACTCCCTCACTTCCGGGCTGCCCAGATTGCCGAGCATGGCTCTCAGCCATTGAGATGGGAAGAATATGTCGCCAGTGCGCTGGACTTCCGGAAGCATATCAAGCGAGCCCTTAACATATCCTATGCACTGCGGATCCCGCGCACGATCGCACAGCAATCCAATCATCGCTACAACCCAAGGCTCAGGTCGCCGATTTTCGGCCTTTTCAAGCGATTTGAAGAGCTTTTCCCTTACTGCAGGGTTACGATTGCATGCTCGACTTACAAACTCAAATTCGCGCATTAAATCTGCATTGTTCGATAGGCGCTCAGATTGCTTTTCTAAGATTGCATCGCCCATATCCGGGAGGAGTATCGCCAATCGATATGCTATTGTCATATAATCACG
This sequence comes from uncultured Bacteroides sp., assembly GCA_964440745.1. Lineage (GTDB taxonomy): Bacteria > Bacteroidota > Bacteroidia > Bacteroidales > Muribaculaceae > CAG-873. Next base: position 5,565 of record CAYTXF010000137.1, on the reverse strand, counting down.
CTGACTAAGCAAAGGATTATCCTGATTCTCCCAAATATTGTATATCTGCTCTACATGCTGAGGCTCCTTGCAGAGGTTGTAGAAATTTTTCAGACATTTATATCTCACTGCCGGAGTCTTTGCCAATCCATAAGCCTCGGCCATGACACTCTCATCAACATTGCCATGAATGATGGACTGACGCAAAGCGTCGACGCAAGCCAAGGCTACCAACTCATTTTCTTCTTTTGCCATGTTCGTCAAGAGGGTATTGGCCATTTCCTTAGCCTCCAAATCGCCGCGAATCCACGCTTCAGTGAGATTCAGCACAGCGCCATAGCGTCCGCTATTGCTTGAGATATGGTTCCAATCCTTGAGATAATCCTTATTACCCGCTAAAGAAAAATAGCCGTAACCCATGCCGTCGCTGTTGGGTATGATGGCATGTATTGAATCGGTGGATCTGATGCGTGGCACATCCACCACCGCAGCCGCATCATACAGATCAACATCTACCTCGCATAATTCATCTTCGCCTAAGAGTCCCACCTTGAAACTTTGTGGCCAAATCGTGCCTTTTCCTGTAGGATCCTCCTGGCGCACGTGCAGCCTACGCGCAGCCTTGTCAAATTGCGTATAAATTACTGGCATCCCTGCTTCCTTTACCCATGCCTGGCTGAAACCCTTGACATCAACATCTGGCGCCACGCTATCAAGGATTTCGATCAGTTGGTCCCACGATGAATTGCCCCACGCATATTTTGTGAGATAGCTGTGGAGCCCTTCACGAAGGCGCTCTTCGCCCATCCGTCGTTCGAGCATGCGCATCATTATGGGTGCCTTGTAGTAAATGTTGTTGCCATATACCAATCCCGCATTGCAGAGGTTTTCCAGGCACTGCGATATGGGGTGCGTACCATCTGTGCGGTCAGTGTACACCGAATAGGGATAATGGGCATGCAGGAAATTAAGATCGTGATCAATCTCGGGGAAAGCCTGCTGGCACATCTTTGCCGCCATGAAATTGGCGAAAACCTCTTTGGTCCAGACATCGTCGAACCATCGCATCGTCACCAAGTCGCCAAACCACAGATGGGCCGTCTCATGCGCTATCAGCTGATAGCGATTGAAAATATTTTCCGAGGTGGCGTTAGGCTCAAGCAGCATTGATTCAGCCTTGTACTGAATTGCGCCTGGATGCTCCATGCCTCCAAACTGATAACCTGGGAGCATGACAAACCTATAATCCTCAAAAGGACACTTAACCCCGGTGTAATCTTCAAGCCAAGAGATAGCCTCATTGGATATTTCAAAAATCTCAGGCAACTGAGCCTCCTTAAGAAAATCAGTAGATCGGTATAAGGCGGTCATGGGGCGCAGACTGTCGGTCGCTTGGCTTGTCTCAAAATCGCCCGCGACCCATGACATCAGATAAGTGGGCAGGGGCGATGTCTCTGCGAACTCCACTACTTTGTATTCCGGATAGTCGATTGTGGAAGCAATCGCTCCCGTGGAGAGAGCCTCCCAATCTTTCGGAATCTGTAGAGATAGCTTAAGCGACGCTTTCAAGTCAGGCTGATCAAAGCAGGGGAACGCCCTGTGCGCGTTGGCAGGCACGAACAGCGAATAGAGATAATCAGGATTGCGGTTGAGAGACATCGGATCGCTAATGAAATCGATAACGATTCTGTTGAGCCCGATCTTCAACATCGAAGCGGGCACCAGTATGTGCTCATCAACATATTTAGGGGTGATGCCCACGTCTTGGATGTGGCAGCGCATCACCGAATCTCCCTTGAAATCAATCTGGAGCCATTGGTCAATCCCTCCCCGATAATCAAAAGAAATAGTCACTTCGCCTCGGATTGGCTCTTTGATATCATCGCTCAGAATCATTTTCAGATCATAACGCACATTGTCTATGGCGGCGGCTCGCTCTTGAGCGAGCGCTGATGAAACGCCTGCTTCCACTGCCGCGCCATGCATAGAAAGGGCGCATGTGATGAATAGGATAATAATACCCCAGGTGGTTTTCATGGCAAAATCATTTAAGTTTTTGGTAATAGGATCAGTCAGGCCGTTGCAGCAGGCGCGCTATGCGCGCATTGGACTCCTCGAGGCGCGTCAGAGGGATGCTGCCCTCCTTTACGCATTTTACGATTATGTCGACAAGGCGATAAGGTCGGTCAGCTTCAAATCCGGTGCTGATGTTGTTGCCCACGCATATAAGGTCGGCCCCGGCGTTAATGGCAAGCCTCAGGGCCTCAGCGATGCCAAATTGGCTGATTATGCCCTCCATGTAGAGGTCGTCAGTGACGATAACACCGTCGTAACCCATGCCTTGGCGGAGAAGCTCAGTCAGTGTAGTTTCTGATAGGGTGGCTGGAAGCTTGCGATCGATGTTGCGGTTGTAGATATGGGCTGTCATTATCATCTGGGCCTGTCCGCAGTCGATGAGAGCCTTGAAGGGCAGCAATTCATAGGGAGTCCAGGTTTCAGTAACGTCCACCAGACCGTAATGAGTGTCGGAGCGCGAGTTGCCATGACCCGGGAAATGCTTGAACACGCACATGATTCCTTGCTTTTGCATCTCATCAGCAAACCACCGGCCATGCTTTGCTACCACTTCGGGCTTGTCGCTAAAGGCACGATGGAGCTTGCCGATGGCAGGGCAAGAATCGTTGTAAATGTCGAGCACGGGTGCGAGATTGACATTGATGCCGCATTCTGCCATCTCTTGAGCCATTCTGGCCGCATAGAAACGCGTGGTATCCTCATTGTCGCATTGGCCTAAATATTCAGCCGAGACGGTGGGATAGAAACCGTATTGGGGCTTTAGGCGCGCCACGCGGCCGCCCTCCTGATCCAAAGCTATGAGCAGCGAGTCGGAGCTCCATTGCTGCAGTTGCTCGGTCATGGCCTTAAGGCGAGGCTTTGAAGTGATGTTGCGCGATCCTATTGTAGCGTCGCCGGTAAGATCCACATCGAAAAGCACGATGGCGCCCACTCCCAAATCATTGACATATCGATAGGCGTCGCAGCCCTCTGTCACCGAGTCGCCTCGGAATCCAACCATGAGCATTTTGGCAGCCATGCGTCGCAGGGCGGAATCACAGGGCAGAGGCTGGGCCGCGCTCATGGTCAGGCCCAGAGCCATGAATAGGATGATGATATAGCGTTTCATTGCGATTAGTAAGTATTTCGGTTAAATCCTGATGTGTTGTTGGTGCGGCCATAATTGGCATTGTTATTTCCGCTGCCATAATAGCCATTGCCCCAGTAGTCTTCTTCCTCTTCTTCTTCGTCGTCGTACTGCTGCTGGCGCTCGCCCTTCTTGAGTTTGGGCTTATTCTTCTTGATATCGTTAGGCTTCTGCATGTCGATGGCCACATCGTAGATGTTCCAATCCTGCGCGATGTCCCAATTCTGCTTGAGATTGATCTTTTTGGGATAGTAATACACTTCTTCTGGCTGTATCGCCTCTTTAAGGTTGCCAGTGTCCCACTCTCCATTACCATTGGCATCGATGAAAAGGCGCGCGTAGACAGTGCCAGGCTTGAGATAAGGCAGCCTTGCCACACCCTCCACTACATTGGCTTTGGCCAGGATCTTTTCGCTCTTGTCAAGGAGTTCCACTATGGCGGGCAGGGAATCCAGGCCGGCCACATTGAAGCTAAGCGTGCTGTAATCATCGGATTTTTTCACAGTGAATTCATGCTTCACTGTATTGTTCCATTCGCCGTAAATGCCCACCACAGCGGCTGAGTCGATTGTAAGCCGGTATTTTTCGCCTTCCTCCCACTCCACAGCCATGCGCCGCTGCGTCAGTGGCAGGAGGCTGTCGACTACGAATTTTACCCCATCGATGGGGTACCATAGCGTATCATCTAAGATTTCAAGCTTGTAAGTATCCTCATAAAAAGTGTCGATGGGCTGATCGGCCTTGAAAATGAGAGGGAGATTGAGCTCTTGGCTGCTGCCGGTGACTGCTGAGAAGGTCATGAAGTTGATCTTCACGGGTTCGGGCACTGTGTCGGCCTCTTCTTCATCTTTCTTCTTTTTCTTTTTCTTCTCTTTGTTCTTGTCAACGGGCTCTTTGAAGAAGAATTTCAAGGTGTCAGTTTTCCAAGTCAGCAATTCGTTGGTGTCGGTGCGCTGATATTTTACTGACAGCATCAGAGAATCGTAGTTGAGCACCAAGGTGTCGCGAATCCAGTATTCCAGGGAGTCGCGAGTAGGATTGGCCTTTAGCAGGCCCCAGGAGTCGAGTTTCTCGCCCATTAGGGGACCCTTGGCTATGGTTATTTCGGGGAGCGAGTCGGCCGGGGCTGCCATCTGTATGGTGAAGCGGCGCTTGTCTTCGCGCTTGTAGTCTTTGAGGTATTGGCTCTGGTAGTTCTCGTTGAACCATGTCAGCAGGATGTCGTTGGGCAGATAGGCTATGCCTTGACGTGTGGTCAGTGAGTCGGTGTCCGACCAAGAGCGCAGGGTGTCTACCACCTCGATTGGCTCGGTAAATGGCGAGATGGTGAGGTCATAGAAGGCCACGTCCTCGGTGCGATCCCATTTGTAGTCGCGGTTGATGTCGTTGAGGGCGTAAATGCGGTAATTGCCGGGCTTGAGGTTGAATATTGTGAATTGGCCCAATTGATTGGTGCGAGCCACGCGCTCCAGAGGCATTTTGTAGATGGCAGAGTCGGTGCTGGCCAGGTATCGCAGCGAATCGTAGGGGAGCGACCACGGAGCTAAGGTGTCAGTAGAGAGGGAATCGCGATGCATCCATGCTATGCGTTCCTCCTCTCTCTGAGCCCAGGGCCCCATTAGAGAGTCAGGCAAACAGCGATACACGCCCACGAGCATGCCTTGAGCCGGTTCCAAAGAGCGAGCTTCCAGCACCATGCCTGAAATCCTGAGAGTGTCGATTGTGTCGCCGGTAGAGAACGATGTGGTGAAACCGTCGAGGATATTGCCCTCGTTGAGGTCCTTTATTGCATCGCCGAAGTCGATGGTGTAGGTGGTGTTGGGGAGAAGAGTGTCTTTCAGTTCAACGCTCACGCGCTTTCCATTGGAAGAGACCGAGGGATTGTTCTTCTGCACAGGCGACACGATGACCTTGTTGAAGGCATCCTCGAGCTGCACATTCTCGTTGAAGAACAATTCAATCTTGTTGCGATCCACATTCTTAGCCTCGGGGCTTGGATTTGAGGACACGAATTCAGGCGGAGTCTGATCTTTTGCTCCGCCCTGGGGGCGTCCTATGCTGGCGCATCCTGCCACGCCAAGGCCCAGGGCCCCGACCACCAGCCAATGCATCGCTGTAAATCTACTTTTCATCTCTTATGGCTTCTCTTGAAGATTGAATCTCAAGAAGATTCTTAAAATGTATAATCCTTTACCTATTTCTTATGCAAATTTACAGAAAAAAAGTCAATTTGAGATTATAAATAGTATTTAAATAGGTCCAACAAAAAGGATTTCATATTGAAGGACGGATAATCACATGCCAGGAGCCGTCGAGCTTGCGTTGGATATATTGATGATCAACTAAATTTTTTAAGTGTTTGCTCACTGCTGAAGGATTGACTT
>CAYTXF010000136.1:0-6793 GCA_964440745.1 uncultured Bacteroides sp. | reverse complement strand
CCTGTCCCCTTTTGTAACATTTTTGATGTATTGATGAAATTTTGTATATTTGCCATCGCAAACAAATTCTATGTGATGTAACAGTCTATAAATCACAAATTTTTAACAATAAAAAATATGGAAACAAAGGGATATCCTACAAAAGAATACCAGGGGCCAGTGAAGCGCTATTGCCGCATGCTGGAGCTGGTAAATGATCCTGAACTGATCGCGAAGTATCGCGAATGCCATAGCCGCGCCAAGGTGTGGCCAGAGATTCTTGAGGGAATTCGAAAAGTGGGCATCTTGGAGATGGAAATCTACATCCTTGGCAACCATCTCTTCATGATTGTGGATACACCGCTTGACTTTGACTGGGATGCTGCCATGGAAAAATTAGCTTCTCTGCCGCGCCAACAGGAATGGGAAGACTATGTGGCCATGTTCCAGGATTGCAAGGAGCATGCTACCTCCGACCAGAAATGGCAAATGATGGAGCGCATGTTCTATCTATATGAATAGAGATCCAATCAGAGCTGAGAAAACTTTATAATAGAGATCCAATCAGAGCTGAGAAAACTTTTTGATCCCACGCAAATAATAGGAAATCAGAATGTCGACTTTCCCGGTGAGCAAATCCTCACGGGGATCAGTGTCATAATTCTTACGCATTTTGGCGAAGTCGCGATGCGCTTTCAGGATGGCCGAAGCGTGAGCGAACTTGCCAGTGACGATGTACATAGCCCAAGCGGCAGTGTCTAAAAGGCGACGCAAGAAGAGCTTTCTGCCGCGTGAAGAACGTGGCAGATTTTTTTGCATCATCAGCAGATTGTTGCGAAAATTCAGATAAGTCTTGCGAGGATTGTCGGCTGGCAAACTGCCACCTCCAAGGTGATAAACGGCACTTTGAGGCACCGCTGCTATCTTATGCCCAGCCAATTGCAAACGCCAGCACAAGTCGATTTCCTCCATATGGGCGAAAAACGATGCATCCAATCCCCCCGTTTGGAGATACAGATCGGTGCGCACCATCAAAGCCGCGCCAGATGCCCAAAACACCTCGAGAGGCCTCTCATATTGACCCTCGTCCCTTTCACAATTGGCAAAAAATCGGCCTCGGCAAAAAGGATAGCCATGCTTGTCGAGAAAACCGCCGCACGCCCCCGCATACTCGAAATATTCCGGCTCGCGATAACTCAGGATTTTCGGCTGGCACGCAGCCACTTGCGGATTCGCTTCCATGTATTCAAGCAAAGGCTCAATCCATCCTGGGGCAGGAGCCACGTCGCTATTGAGAAGCACCGTGTAAGGATATCCAGTTGCGACCAACGCACGGTTGTAGCCCTCGGCAAAGCCATAATTCTTGTCAAAAATCAAGAGTTCAACCTCGGGGAACTCCTTCTTGAGAATTTCCACAGAATGATCGGTGCTGCCATTGTCAGCCACAATGACTTGTGCCCACTCGCTATTGGTGTTCTCAATGACCTTAGGGAGGAACTCGCGCAAGAGCTTCTCGCCATTCCAATTCAATATGATTACGGCAACTTTCTTCATTGTTGGGGCAATGTTACAGGATGCTTCCATCGCTTGTGCGACCACAGCCATATGCTGGGATTCGCCTCTATGGTTTTCTCCAGCAAGAGACCATAATCACGAGTCACCGACATGGACTCGGTGTTGGCGACATTTTCAGCGATCAGATGAGTCACAATGTGATAATGACCGCGTCGGGGCTTTTGCATCTCCCAGTAAATTGCTGCCATGCCTAAGCGGCGAGCAAGAGTCTCGGTACCGGTGATGAAGGCGGTGGGGTGATTGAGAAATTCCATTATGTAGACAGTGTCGCCATGGCTGGGCTTCTGGTCAGACATGAAGCCAGTAATGGTGGGCACGCCATCTCTCCGATATGTAAGCAGGGCACGCAATGTTTCCTTTTTGGGAAGGGAAACCGATCCGAACCGGCTGCGTATCTTCAGCATGATCCCATCAAACCATTTATCCTTGAGCGGACGGTACACTTGGCAGAATGTCGACTTTGCATTGACTTCAGGTTTAGTCCATAGCAAGATCGATGGGGCCCATTCCCAATTGAAACAATGAGAAAAATAACAGGCAATCGAGGTGCCTTCGCCCAAGAATCGGTCAATGATTTCCACACCCGAGAATGTCAGACGACGACGCATCTCCTCATCACTGATGTGAAGGAGTTTGAACGTTTCCACAATGTAGTCGGTGAAATTGCGATAAAATTGTCTTTCGATTTGCCGGATTTCCTTGCGGCTTTTCTCTGGGAAAGAATCAGTAAGATTCTTCAACACCACTTTGCGGCGATAGCGGCACACATAGAAGAGGAATACGAACAGAACGTCGCTAATCCCATAAAGCATCCAAAATGGCAAGCGTGCCACGCCATGGATCAATTGAGTGGCTATCCAATGCAGAACTTTCATACCAATGTGCCTGAGAATTCTAAGGAATCATGATCCAGTGAGTCGAGCCGCACCATGGCGATCTTGTTGTCGAGTTCCATGGGAGCCTCCACATTCACGCGTATGTAATTGTCAGTAAATCCGGCCATTGGCAATCCCGGCTTGGGATGCTCAAGGAGCACTGGACGCACTTTGCCAACGTATTTTTGCAAGAAATCCAGATGTTTGGCATCGCTGAGGCGCAGCATCAGGCGTTCGCGCAGGCGCTTTTGGCGAACGTCGACGGCATAGTCGATTTCCAGAGCCTTAGTGCCGGGTCTTTCGCTATAAGGAAACACATGCAGGCGCGAGATGGGGAGCGACTCAATGAAGGCCTTTGATTCGGCAAAAAGCTCGGGAGTCTCGCCGCGAGCGCCCACGATCAGGTCTACTCCAATGAATGCGTTGGGCATGGCTGTCTTGATCAGTTCGATGCGCTGCTGGAATAGCGCAGTATCGTAGTGCCTATGCATGAGACGAAGCACCTCGTCGCTGCCGCTCTGCAGAGGGATATGGAAATGCGGCATGAAGCGTTTGGCCTCTGTAGCACACCAGGCTATGATATCGTCGCTAAGCAGGTTAGGCTCAATCGATGAGATGCGATAGCGCTCTATGCCATCTACTTGGTCAAGGGCCTTGATCAGGTCCAAAAAGTTGTCGGGTCGACCCTTGCCGAAATCGCCGATGTTGACGCCGGTGAGCACGATTTCCTTGCCACCCTCGGCTGCCACTTTCTGTGCCTGCTCCACAAGCTGATCGATGGAGCCACTGCGACTGCGACCTCGCGCACGAGGTATAGTGCAATATGTGCACCAGTAATCGCAACCATCCTGCACCTTCAGGAAATAGCGGGTGCGATCGCCACGGCTGCACGAAGGCTCGAAATTGTTAAGGTCCTTGAGCGCATTCACATGCGTGACAGGCTGATGGGTAGCGATCCATTGATCGAGATACTCAGAAAGGCGCAATTTCTGATTGCTGCCGGCCACAACGGCCACGCCCTCAAGAGCAGCCACCTCCTCGCTCTTGAGCTGAGCATAGCAGCCAGTGACCAAAATTGGAGCGTTGGGGTAGAGGCGATGGAATCGCCGGATAGCTTGTCGGCATTTTTTGTCGGCAATCTCAGTGACCGAACAAGTGTTGATCACAATGATGTCAGGCACCTCGCCAGCCACAACGCGGCGAATCCCACGGTCGGCCATTAGCTGGGCCACCGCGGAGGTCTCTGCAAAGTTGAGCTTGCATCCAAAAGTATGGTAAAGCGCTGTGCGCGTGCCAAATGTGGTGTTGTCGATCATTGTCAATTGCAATTTCACTGCAAAATTACAAAATAATGATTATAAATCGACGTTTTTAATGTAAATTTGTACTTTAAATCATAGGCAATGGATTCAAAAGCTTCAGTACCACGCATAATCGACATACCCCGAGTGTGTGATCCTCGAGGAAATCTCTCTTTTTTGCAAAGGCCAGGATGCCTGCCATTTGATGTGAGAAGGGTGTATTACCTTTATGACACGCCCTGCGATTCTGAGCGTGGTGGCCATAGCCATCGCCATCTGCAACAATTGTTGATCGCTGTTACGGGCTCTTTTGATGTAAATGTAGATGATGGCACACAAGTCAAGACATTTACCCTGAATCGTCCGTATCAAGGCCTTTATCTTCCCTGCGGCCTTTGGCGCACGCTATCAAATTTCACCTCTGGGGCAGTGTGTCTTGTGCTTGCCTCGGATCTTTATGATGAGGCTGAATATGTGCGCGACTATTACGAATTCCGAGCTCTCGCTGAGACAAAAATCAAAGCCGAGACTGTGAAGGCGCATTACCCATTTCTTGACTTAGGAAAACTTAACGAGCCTTACAAGCAGGCCATGAAAGATGCTGCTTGCCGGGTGATTGACAGCGGACGATATATAGGAGGCCAGGAAGTGGAGAATCTTGAAAAGGATATAGCGACAATGTGCCAAGTGCCCTACGCCATAGGCGTGAGCAACGGCTTGGATGCACTGCGCCTGATCCTGCGCGCATACATTGAGTTGGGCAAACTCAAGCCGGGCGATGAAGTGATAGTGCCGGGCGACACTTACATAGCCACCGTCTTGGCTGTAACTGACAATGGGCTCAAGCCAGTCTTTGCCGATGTGGATCTTGCCACAAGCAACTTTACAGCAGATTCGGTGCGGGCTGTTGCCACCAAGCGCACCCGAGCGATAATGCCGGTGCACCTTTATGGCCGCGTAAGCTGGGATGCCCAGCTTGCCAATCTTGTTCAGAAAAAGGGTTGGCTCGTAATCGAAGACAATGCCCAATCGATGGGAGCCAAGAGCCTTGTCCCGGGCCTTTTTGGCACTAATGAAGCCGGAGGGCTTGGCCATGCTGCAGGCACAAGCTTCTATCCCACAAAGAATATAGGAGCGCTTGGCGATGCTGGCATTATCACAACTCACGATCCTGACTTGGCCCAAGCAGTAAAGGCGCTGAGGAATTACGGCAGCGAGCAGCAGTATCATAATCAATACGCGGGCCTTAACTGTCGCCTCGACCCTATTCAGGCTGCTATGCTTAGAGTGAAGATTCCATATCTTGGTCGAGAAAACAAGCACCGTCAGGCGTTGGCTCGCATTTATGAGCAAGAGATAAACAACCCCGCAGTGTCAAAGCCAAAGATGGGCGCTGAGGATTGCATATGGCATCAGTATGTGGTAAGGGTAAAGAATCGAGAAGATTTTCGCAATTATCTGTCGGACAATGGGGTAGAGACGGCCATCCATTATCCGGTAGCGCCATTCGATCAGCCTTGCTATGCCGATTATGCTGCTGAGGCGAAATGCCCTAATGCTGAGATAGTGGCAGCACAATGCGTGAGCCTGCCTATTTCATCGTGCACCTCCGAGGAGGATGCCCATGAAATAGCCAAGATCATCAATTCCTATCAAGTCAAGGACTAATCACAGCGCTTATTCACAGCACCTATTCACAGCACCTATTCTTTAGGCGCCACGATATTCTTGGAAAGGTAATACTGGCGCAGTTGATTCCAATCATAATACGGACCGCTTACGGGAGTGCCGGGCATGCGGCGCTCCTTTTCATTTAGCAGAGCCTTTACAAGAATGGGCTTGTTGGGGTCGTGGTCAATCGGCCGATAGAACACCAGCTGGATGTTGCTCCCCATCGGGAAGATTTCGTAATCGCGCCAGCGATCTGCTATGGAATCGAGATCGTTGATTTCTTGTGCAAAATCATCGAGTTCGAGACAGATTGCGAGGGGCATCAGTATCACCTCATGTCCAAAACGCAGATTGGCGCTATTCACCGGGGAGACCATGGCTGTATCGGCGCTCTCAATGATGTTGAGCACCAGGTGATCCTGCAGGTGAGGCATCATGTTGCCGGTAATCTTGGAATTGCCATACCGCAAAAACCAGTCAGCATTCTTGTAGGTCCAAAAGTCGACCAACTCCTTTTCAGTGAACAGGTCAGCGGGCGCATAAGCCGGGAAGGCACTGTGCTCGAGGCTTTGCGAATTTGCCAGAATGTTGAATAGGTAGAAAAAGAGACTGTTACTGTCGATGCTGTCCTCAGCAAACTGCTGATCTTTAATGATATGTGTGAGATAATCCTTGCCGCGCGGATGCTTGACAGAGAAATCCTTGAGGGCGCGCTTGGCATTCTGTCGCATGCTGTCGAGCAGCACTGAGTCGAATTTCTCATCTTGTCCGTAGCCGGCAGTGTACCACATTTCGCTCTCGCTGGCATCGCTTACAATGCGCAGGCGCGGGTTGGCCTTGGCTATTTCCTGCAGCTCATTGTCCATCGACAATATGCACCGCACCACTGTGCTGGAATGAGCATTGACGAACGAAGAATCAGAGAAAACCTCCGGAAAGTTCTGCGTCATGCGCCGTCCGATGCCGCGATGCTGGATTGCTCCCAGTGGAGTGAGTTCGCCATCGCGGCCGCGCGATGCCTCCTTGATTTCGCGCAATTGGTTCAGCAGTTCTATGCCTCGGGGGGTCAGCTGATCGTTGCGTTCGGCTATCTCCAGAATTTCCACAGGTCGCCAATAGGCTTTCTTGCCGATGTGCCAGCGGCTGCCATGGCGGCCGTAGTGCTCGATATGGAAAGGCTCGTATCCCTCGGGAGCCGGGGTGAGATCAGGAGTGCCCAATCTCTCTGGCGGGTAAGCATAGTAATTGCTGGCGTAAACGCGGATGTTTTCCTCGGGCATTTGCGCTGAGGCGCACAGGGCCGAGGCGGCAGCCATAATGGCTAAAGAAAGTTGACGGATATTCATGGCATTTTGTAATTTCTATGCAAAATTACAAAAAATGTGACAAATA
>CAYTXF010000135.1:3138-6867 GCA_964440745.1 uncultured Bacteroides sp. | reverse complement strand
CACAAAAACAAAAAGATTTTGTAATGTGAGCATAATTTACTAATTTTGCGACAGGTTTGAAAAAGCCGCCATAACCACATAAAATTTAATACCCGATGAGATTAATTATCGAGAAAGATTACGACGCAATGTCGCAATGGGCTGCTCAATATGTGGCAGCGCGTATCAACGAGGCAAAACCCACCGCTGAGCATCCTTTCGTGCTCGGATGTCCCACTGGCAGCAGTCCGCTGGGCATGTACCGCGCACTAATTGAGCTTTACAAGCAGGGGAAAGTATCATTCAACCACGTGGTCACTTTCAATATGGACGAATATGTCGGCCTGCCCGAGGAGCATCCCGAAAGTTACCACTCGTTCATGTGGAATAATTTCTTCAGCCATATCGACATCCCTCGCGAAAATGTCAACTTCCTCGACGGCAACGCCAAGGACGTAGCGGCTGAGTGCCAGCGCTATGAAGACAAGATCAAGAGCTACGGCGGTGTCGACCTGTTCATGGGCGGTGTGGGCCAGGACGGCCACATTGCTTTCAACGAGCCGGGCTCAAGCCTTAAGAGCCGCACTCGCATGATGGCCCTTACCACTGACACCATCATCGCCAATTCGCGCTTCTTCGGCGGCGACCTCAACGCAGTGCCCAAGATAGCCCTGACTGTGGGCGTAGGCACAGTGATGGATGCCAAGACTGTGATGCTGCTTGTCAACGGCCATGCCAAGAGCCGCGCCCTGCACCACGGCGTAGAGGCTGGAATCACCCAAATGTGGACAATTTCCGCTCTCCAATTCCATCCCGACGCAATCATTGTGGCCGACGAGGCTGCATGCGACGACCTCAAGGTCAGCACTTATCGCTATTACAAGGACATCGAAAAGAAATAAACTCTCAAAATCACTTAGGGGTGTCGGGCGCGTTCCGGCTGAGATCATACCCTTATTACCTGATGCAGATAATGCTGCCGTAGGGAAAGGACTGACGACCACGCACTGTGCTCGGCATCTCCGCAACAATTAGCGTGAGATGATGCATTACCATACTGTACTTGCCATCGCAGGGAGCGACTCGATCGGTGGTGCCGGCATCCAAGCCGACATCAAGACGTGTTGCTCCCTGCGCGCATATGCCATGACGGCAATCACCGCCATCACAGCCCAAAACACCTTGGGCGTCAACTCCTACCGCGCCGTAGGCCCTCACATGCTGAAGGCCCAAATCGAGGCCGTGTGCACCGATGTGATGCCCGATGCCGTGAAGATTGGCATGGTGCCTGATGCAGAAAGCGCCCAGGCCATAGCCGACACCATCGACCACTTCGACCTAAGCAATGTGGTGGTGGATCCGGTGATGGTGGCCACCTCGGGCCATGCCCTTAGCGACGGCTCAGCCATCAGCGTGCTGGCAGAAAGGGTGTTCCCGAAAGCCGCTGTCATCACCCCCAATCTCGAAGAAGCGCGCATACTGATGGGAGACATCGCCCCCGATGTGCCCCAAGCCTCCTGGGGCCTCTGGCTTGCTGAGAAATACCATTGCCAGGCCGTGCTGGTCAAGGGCGGTCACCAGCAGGGCCAGCAACTCACCGACATCCTCGTGGACCGGGGCGAAACCCTCTCCTTTACCCATGCGAAAATAGACACCCAAAATACCCATGGCACCGGCTGCTCGCTTTCAAGCGCCATCGCTTGCGGCTTGGCCGAGGGCATGGACCTGCGCCAAGCCGTAGAGAGAGCCGTCGACTGGCTCCAAGGCGCCCTAAAAGCAGGCAAGGATTACAGCCTGGGCCATGGCCATGGTCCCTTGTTTTTCTTTTGATCCTCATACTTTGATCCTCATACTTTGATCCAAAATGGAAATCACAGTCAACGACAAAAAGATGCAGGTAGCCGACAATATCGCGCTCGCTCAGTTGCTTGCCGACCTGAAAGTGCCAGAGAAGGGCACCGCTGTAGCTATCAACGACAAAATCGCTAAAAAGGACACCTGGGCTGAGCGCACGCTCATGCCCGGCGACAACGTACTGATAATTTCTGCAGCATATGGCGGATAAATTCAAAATAATCGCCATCACACCTCCCCATATGCGCCCCGACGAGGCTCTGCGCATCTGGCATATGCTTGAGATGGGCGCTGTCGACATGGTGCATCTTCGCCATCCCGATGCCTCGTACCGCGAAATGCGCAATCTGATCGAGGCAATCCCCCAGAAATGGCATTCGCGCCTGAGGCTTCACGGCCATTTCGTGCTCCTCAACGAGTTCAACCTGGCCGGGCCTCACCTCAACAGCCGCTGCCCGCAATGGAACCAGCGCGTGGAATCGGGCCGCGGAAAATGGGTGCCCACAATATCGAAATCGTGCCATAAGATCGAAGAACTGACCGACATCGGCGACTACGAATATGTGACCCTTTCGCCCATCTATCCGTCGATCTCTAAGCCAGGCTATCGGGGCAGTTTCAAACTCGACACTCTATCAGCCCATATCGAGGGCAAGCCGGTGATTGCCTTAGGAGGAGTTTCGCCCGATAAGTTTCGCGTGCTCAAAAAGGCCGGCTTTGCTGGAGCCGCCCTCTTAGGCTACATATGGGATGCCCCCGACACCGAGCGCACCCTGCGGCGCATAAAGATGATGCGCGACGATCGCTTCGCCCTGCAATACATCACCAATGGCCGCACTCCCTACGAAGTGGAGGCTGAGGTGCAGCGCGTCCTGGCCGGCGGATGCCGATGGGTGCAGGTGCGCATGAAGGATGCCTCCGACGACACTGTAGCCGATGCCCTGCGTCGAGTGAAGCCTATCTGCGATCTCTTGGGAGCCATCCTGCTGGTCGACGACCGAGTGAACCTGGTCAACCGCCTAAGCATCGATGGCGTGCATCTGGGCCAAAAAGACATGGCCCCGGCTGAGGCTCGCCGCGTGCTCGGCCGACAAGCCATCATTGGGTCCACGGCCAACAATCTCGATCAGGTGAAGGACCTCGATTTTGACAACATTGACTATGCCGGAGTGGGACCCCTTCGCTTCACATCTACCAAGAAGAATTTAGCCCCGGTCTTAGGGCTTGAGGGCTATGAAAGAATAATGGACTATCTGCGCCAGACCGACCGCGACCTGCCCATTGTGGCTATCGGGGGGATAGTGCCAGATGATGCAGAGAGCCTGCTCCGGCTCGGGGTCAGCGGCATAGCCGTAAGCGGGGCCATAGGCAACGCTCCCGATCCCAAGAGGGCTACTGTCAACTTTGTACAAAAATTATCATTGTTATGAACGACATATTGAAAATCGGAGGCCGCGATTTCAACAGCCGCCTCTTTGTGGGCACTGGCAAGTTCCAGTCGCCCGAAAAAATGCTTGAGGCCATCAAGGCCTCTGGCTCTGAAATGATCACCGTGGCTCTCAAGCGAGTGAACATGATGAACGAAGCCACCGACGAGATGCTAACCCACATCAACCGCGAACATGTGCAGTTGCTGCCCAACACCTCGGGCGTGCGCAATGCCAAGGAGGCAGTGCTGGCTGCTCAACTGAGCCGCGATGTCTTCGAGACCAATTTCATAAAGCTTGAGATCCATCCCGACCCCAAATATCTGATGCCCGATCCTATTGAGACCCTAACTGCTACGGAAGAACTGGCACGCGACGGATTCGTGGTGCTCCCTTACATCCAAGCCGACCCGGTGCTGTGCAAGCGCCTCGAAGAGGTGGGCGCAGCCGCTGTGATGCCCTTGGCTGC
>CAYTXF010000135.1:0-3038 GCA_964440745.1 uncultured Bacteroides sp. | reverse complement strand
AGCGAGAAGATATATGTGCCGGGGACTCTGCACCCCATCAAGGTGGCCATGCGCCGCATCCACCAGTTACCTACCGTGAAGATCGAGGATGGCAAGCGTGTGGAATATCCCAACGAGGACATCACGGTCTACGACACCAGCGGCGTATACACGGATCCCGAATACAAGTACGATGTGAATCGCGGCATCCCGCGCCTGCGCGAGCCCTGGATTGAGGAGCGCGGCGACACTGTGGTGCTTGACGACATCACCAGCCAATACGGCCGCATGCGTAAAGCCGACAAGAGCCTGGATGCCATCCGCTTCCCCAATACCTACAAGCCCCGCGTGGCAAAGGAGGGCAAGCACATCACCCAGCTCGACTATGCCCGCGCCGGCGTAATCACTGCCGAGATGGAATATGTGGCCATACGCGAAAATCTTGACAACAAGGCTCGCGGCATCGACAGCTACATCACTCCGGAGTTTGTGCGCCAGGAGATTGCAGCCGGCAGGGCCGTGCTCCCAGGCAATCCCAACCATCCAGAAGCCGAGCCTATGATCATTGGCAAGGCCTTCGCTGTGAAGCTAAACACGAACATCGGAAACTCGGCCCTGTCGTCGGGCATCGAGGAGGAAGTGGCCAAGGCCGTATGGAGTTGCTATTGGGGCGGCGACACTCTGATGGACCTCTCTACCGGCGATAACATCCACGAGACTCGCGAATGGATCATCCGCAATTGCCCAGTGCCAGTGGGCACAGTGCCTATCTACCAGGCCTTGGAGAAGGTCAACGGCAAGGTGGCCGATCTGACTTGGGAGATCTACCGCGACACACTGATTGAGCAGGCTGAGCAAGGCGTCGACTACTTCACCATCCATGCCGGCGCTCTCAAAGAGCATGCGCAGCTGATACCTGAGCGCACCACGGGCTGCGTGTCGCGCGGCGGCTCAATCATGGTGCAGTGGGCCACTATCCACAATCAGCAAAGTTTCCTTTACGAACATTTCGATGAGATTTGCGAGATTCTGGCCCGCTATGATGTGGCCATCTCGCTGGGCGATGGCATGCGTCCAGGTTCGACCCACGATGCCAACGACCGCAGCCAGTTCCTGGAACTCGATGTGCTGGGCCAGCTTACCGAGCGCGCCTGGGCTCATGGCGTGCAAGTGCTGATCGAGGGTCCCGGCCATGTGCCTATGCATAAGATTCCGGAAAACATGGAGCGCCAGCGCAAGGTGTGCCACGATGCGCCTTTCTACACCTTAGGCCCGCTTACCACAGACATCGCACCGGCCTATGACCATATCACCAGCGCTATCGGCGCTGCGATAATCAGCGCTCTGGGCACTGCCATGATTTGCTACGTGACACCTAAGGAGCATCTTTCCCTGCCTACCCTGGCCGATGTGCGCGAGGGGGTGATCACCTACAAGATTGCCGCTCACGCCGCTGACCTGGCCAAGGGTTTCCCCGGCGCCAACGTGCGCGACGACGCTCTCAGCAAAGCGCGCTACGAGTTCCGCTGGAAAGATCAGTTCAACCTCTCGCTCGACCCAGAAAAAGCGCGCCGATTCTATCTGGAGAGCCGTCGCGACGCTCCCGACGCCGACGACCGCTTCTGCACGATGTGCGGCCCCAACTTCTGTGCCATGCGCATCTCGCAAAGCTGCAACGAGGCCTTAAAATAAGTTGCCATCACGTCACCGTTACCCGGAGTTCCGCTCCGGGTTCAAAAAATCTTGATTATGAGTGAAAATCAAAATATCAAACCTTTCTGGGGCCACGGCTTTGCCGACGAGATCGAGCAATGGTCGTGGCAGGACACCATAGATCAGATCGCCGCTGTCACCGAGGCCGACGTGCTGCGCGTGCTGGCCAAGGCTGCGCGCAATGTCAAACAACTCGACGATCATGACTTCATGGCCCTGATCTCACCGGCTGCTGAGCCATATCTCGAGCAGATGGCCCAACTGGCCAATCGCTTCACCATGGAGCGCTTTGGCAAAACGATCTCCATGTACATCCCCATGTACGTGAGCAACCGCTGCACCAATTTCTGCGTCTACTGCGGTTTCAACCACAATAATCCCATGCTGCGCACAACCCTCACCATGGAACAGGTCGAGGCCGAGTGCAAGGCTATCAAGAAGCTGGGCCCGTTTGAGAACCTGCTGATTGTCAGTGGCGAGGCTCCGCATTTCTGCGGTGTCGACTATTTCGAACAGGTGCTTAACACCTGTCGCCCATATTTCCACAATCTCACCATCGAGGTGCAGCCTATGAAGATGGAGGAATACGAGCGTCTTACCCATGCCGGCCTCAACGGCGTGGTGTGCTTCCAGGAGACCTACAATCGCGACCGCTACCGCTGCTATCACCCCAAGGGCATGAAGAGCTATTATGCCTGGCGCCTCAATGGTTACGACCGCATGGGTCAAGCAGGAGTGCATAAGATTGGCATGGGCGTGCTGATAGGTCTGGAGGACTGGCGCGCTGATGTGACCATGATGGCTCGACATCTGCGCTATCTGCAGCGCCATTACTGGCGCACGCGCTACAGTGTGAATTTTCCGCGCATGTGCCCCTCGGAGAGCGGCTTTCAGCCCAATGTGGTGATGACCGACAAGGAATTGGCCCAACTCACAATGGCTTTCCGCATCTTTGACCACGATGTGGACATCTCATACTCTACCCGCGAGAACCCGGAGTTCCGCCGCAACATGATGCGCCTGGGCGTGACATCGATGAGCGCGGGATCGCAGACCGAACCGGGCGGCTACGCCACCTGCCCCGAGGCCCTGGAGCAGTTCCATGTGAGCGACAGCCGCAGCCCCAAGGCAGTCACGGATGCCATCCGTTCCGACGGCTACGACGTAGTCTGGAAAGACTGGGACCAAATCTTCGACTAACCAATTCAAGACAAATTTTATGTGTTTTGACGAGAATCAACGAATTTACGAGAATCAACGATCCATATCTTCTTTGGTTAGAAATCAAGAAATTAAATTCGTAGATTTTCGTCTATTCGTAAATTTTCGTCCTTATAAAACACAAC
>CAYTXF010000134.1:0-6874 GCA_964440745.1 uncultured Bacteroides sp. | reverse complement strand
AGGTTTAGGAAACCTCTATTCTATCCGTTGAACTACAAGGCCGGATTGGAAATGCTGGGAGCAGGCTACATACCATTGTGGCATTGGATGGGCGCTGCCCGCATTTGCGGTGCAAAGTTAGTGATTTTTCCCCTATTTCCAAAATCTAATAAAAGAAAAGATTGGCGGCTCGATGGAGCCGCCTTCTTATTTCTCTGTCATGATCTGGAGCACGATGCGGTCGGTCTGGTCCATGCCATAGCGGCCGATGCGGGCGAAATTGCGGATCGTGGCATCCACATCGTCGTCGATGATGCCCTCGACTGAGGTGACCTGATGGCCCTCAAGAGCCATGATGGCCGAAATGATGGCAGTGCTCACGCCGCTGGTCAGCTTCATGGCGCAGCTGGGCTTAGCGCCATCGCAAATCATGCCCGTAAGATTGGCAATCATGTTCTTGACAGTGGCCGCGATATGGTGATACTCCCCACCCATCAGATAAGCGATGCCGCAGCTTGAGCCCGTAGCAGCCACCACGCATCCGCACAGAGCCGACAGGCGGCCGAGATTCTGCTTCATATAGATGGCGGTAAGATGGCTTAAGGTCAGCGCACGGATTGTCTGCTCCTCGCTGGCAAAAGTTTCCTCGGCATAAATAACCACCGGAAGAGTGGCTGCGATGCCCTGGTTGCCGCTGCCGCTATTGCTCATCACCGGGATGCAAGCCCCCGCCATGCGCGCATCGCAGGCGGCGCCCGTATAACTCAGAATGCGCGAGAAGATGCTGTCGCCCATCACGGCGCGCTGACGCTCGCAATGCAGCGTGCGACCCACCGAATGGCCATAGCGCCCGGTGAACGACTGCTCAGCTGCTGCCTTGTTGAGACGCCGAGTCTCCAGCATGAAACGAATTTCATCAAGCGGAGTGGTCATAGCAAACTCCCACACCTTGGCAAGATTCAGGTTGCACTCAGCCTCCGCAGCCTCGCCCGAAGATAGCGCCTTGGTGTTGTCGAGTAGCACCTCGGCATCATGCTCAAGGTAGACAAAAGTGGTATGGCCGCCAGCTATTATGGCCTTGGCGCAATGGCCCTCGGCCGAGACAACAACCTCAACGTAAAGCTTTTCCGTGATGTCAGGCTTAAGGCCGATGGAGATGCGTTTTTCCTCAATCATCTGCTTGCCACGCTCCACAGCCTCGGGTGTCACGTCCCTGAGCACCTCAAGCTCAAGATCAGATTTCCCAATCAAGGCACCCAGGGCGATGGCAATGGGCAGGCCGATCATGCCCGTGCCCGGGATTCCCACGCCCATGGCATTTTTCAATATGTTGGCGCTCAGCAAGACTTCTATGTGCTCAGGCACAGTGCCTAAGAGCTCGGTAGCACGAGCCGTGCATAAAGCCACGGCAATGGGTTCGGTGCAACCAATGGCAGGCACCACCTCGCTGCGGATCAGCGAGATGATGGATTGTCGTTCGGCAGAATTTATCATTACAATCTAAACGAAAAATTTATCCTCTTCAGAGAGGGATGGTATGCTTCTGGTATATGTTCTAAGGTATAATTTTCGCGCGTGCCAGTTACGGTGATGATGTCAAAGCGATATTCCAATGGTATCTGATTCATGCGCAGGTAGGCATCGGCAGCGCTTATGATGCGCTGCCGCTTGCCACGGTTTACAGCCAGCACAGGATCGATTTCGGCGCTTGCTCGGGTTTTCACCTCCACAAACACCAGCATGTCGTCCTTCGAGGCAATGATGTCCACTTCCAAGTGGCCGAGTCGCCAGTTGCGCTCCACGATGGCATAGCCCTGGCTTGCCAGCAGCTGCGCAGCCGCCTCCTCGCCCCACTTGCCGGTCTCTTGAGTCGGTGGTCTCATCAGAGAGCCAGCAGCTCGTTGATTTTCTCTACGAGAGTCTCGCGGCTCTGAGCGCCCACGAGGCGGATATTGGTCTTCTTGCCATCCTTGAAGAAGAGGATGGTAGGGATCGACATGATGCGATAAGCAGTGGTGAGATCGTTCTGCTCATCAATGTTGTATTTTCCGATAACGACTTTTCCCTCGTATTCTTCGGCGAGCTTCTCAATGATGGGAGCCATAGCCATGCAGGGGCCGCACCAGGTAGCCCAGAAATCGATTACCACGGGCTTGCCCGATTCGATAATCTCGTGAACGTTTTGATCTGTGAATATCATATCTTTTTGGTTTTGAGGCCGCAGAAGACAGGCTTTCTGCGGCAATGTTATTGATTATTGTTGATTTTGCTGTGTCATTGCTAATGGTCACACCGGCTTGTCGGCCATTACCTTGTAATCTATATCCATGGAATCGAGCAGCTCGATGAGCTTGCGATTCACCGGTATGCGCACTCCGCTGGCCAGAGTCACCGAGCGATGGATAAGGGGGTCGGCCAGGCAAAGATTGAGCGAACCAAGATTCTGGTTGCTCGAATCCTTGTGCTCAAGCAAGATGTCCTTGAGTTCCTGGCTCACCTGATCGAGGCGCAGATTTATGGTGATGCCCTTGATGAGTTTGCCCTTGAAATCCTCAAGATAGCGTATGTTTTCCACATTTAGGGAAATCTCCTCGCCGCCATACCTCTTTTGGCATTTGGCGAATACCATCACCGGAGTGCCCGGCACGCCATACTTCTCGCATTCCAGCTTAGTCTTGCTAAAAAGGCGCATCTCGATCGACGATGTATAATCCTCAATGCGGATAATGCCGAATGGCATGCCATTCTTCGAAGTGCGGCTTTCATAGCTGGTAACCATGCCGCTGAACACCACAGGCATGCCGTCCTGGTATACCAGCTCGTTGACATCCTGTATGGTCAGCGCTGTGCCGTGTTTCACCTCCATGTAATAGGGATCAAGAGGATGGCCGCTCAGGTACATGCCCACCAGTTCGCGTTCCTTGGCGTATTTCACCTCAGGAATCCAAGGCACGGCGTGGCGCAGGGGTGGACGGGAGGCAGTGTTGGTGCTGAGCTCCTCAAAACTGAAGAGCGAGGCCTCCTGTCGCACCTGGGCCTGCTGGTATTGCGCGCCATAGCGCAGCAGCTGTTCGCTAAGGGCCTCCCCCTTGGCATTGAGGTCCAGATAATCCTGGCGCTGAAGCTCGGGGAAGCAGTCGAATGCGCCAGCCACAGCCAGGCTCTCCACTACCCTGCGATTAATGGCTCCCGAGGGCACGCGCTCCACAAAATCGTAGATGTCCTTGAATTTCCCGCCCTTGTTGCGCGCCTCGATGATAGCGTCGACCACATTCACGCCGATGCCCTTGATGGCTGAGAGGCCGAAGCGGATGTCTCCCTTGGCATTGACGCCGAATTTGCTGTACGACTCGTTGACATCAGGCCCCTTGACCTTGATCTTCATGGAGCGGCATTCGTCCATGAAGTTGGTAAGCTTGGTGATATCGCTGAGGTTGCGGCTCAGCACTGCAGCCATGTATTCCGACGGATAGTTGGCCTTAAGATAGGCGGTCTGGAAAGCCACCCAGCTATAGCATGTGGCATGGCTCTTGTTGAAGGCGTAGCTGGCAAATTTCTCCCAGTCGGCCCAGATCTTTTCCAGCACCTCGGCTTTGTGGCCGTTCTTTTGGCCGCCTTCCATGAATTTGCCCTTGAGGTGGTTCATCTTTTCGATGAGCTTCTTGCCCATGGCCTTGCGCAGGGTGTCGCTCTCGCCTCGGGTGAAGTTGGCCAACAGGCGGCTCAAGAGCATGACCTGTTCCTGGTACACGGTCACTCCGTAGGTGTCCTTGAGGTATTTCTCCATCTCGGGGATGTCATACACGATGGGGCTTTGCCCGTGCTTGCGCGCAATGAAATCCGGGATGTAATCCATGGGGCCCGGACGATAGAGAGCGTTCATGGCTATGAGGTC
This sequence comes from uncultured Bacteroides sp., assembly GCA_964440745.1. Classification (GTDB taxonomy): domain Bacteria; phylum Bacteroidota; class Bacteroidia; order Bacteroidales; family Muribaculaceae; genus CAG-873. The sequence continues at coordinate 3,000 of CAYTXF010000134.1, read as the reverse complement.
CTCGAAATTCGAGGGCTGCAGTTCGCGCAGGTATTTCTGCATGCCTGGCGATTCAAACTGGAAGGTGCCTATGGTCCTGCCTTCGCAGTACAATTTGTATGTCTTGGGGTCATCGATCGGGATGTTGTCAACATCGAGATCGAAACCGCGGGTAAGCTTGATGTTTTCTACCGCTTCCTTGATGATGGAGAGGGTCTTGAGGCCCAAGAAGTCCATCTTGATCAGGCCCGTCTCCTCGATCACTCGTCCTTCGTATTGGGTCACCAGGAGCTTGCCCTCTTCCTTGTCGGTGGCTGTGCTGACAGGCACCCAGTCGGTGATGTCGTCGCGGCAGATGATCACGCCGCAGGCATGCACGCCGATGTTGCGCACATTGCCCTCGAGAGCCTTTGCATACTTGAGGGTCTCCTGCACCAGCTGATTGGGATTCTTGAGTTCTTTCTTGAAGTCATCGACGTACTCGTAACAGTTCTTAAGCGTAGGCTTGAGCTCCTTGCCGTTGACCTCGGGCATGCGCCGGGGCACCAACTTGCACAGACGGTTGCTCTCTGGCAGGGGCAAGTTCTCCACGCGCGCCACATCGCGCAGGGCCGACTTGGCGGCCATAGTGCCGTAGGTGATGATGTGGGCAACCTTTTCTTCGCCGTATTTCTCGGTCACGTAGCGCAGCACGTCGGCTCGACCGTCATCGTCAAAGTCGACATCGATATCGGGGAGCGAGATGCGGTCGGGATTCAGGAAGCGCTCGAACAGGAGGTCATACTTGATGGGGTCAATCTGGGTGATGCCTAAGCAGTAGGCGACTGCGGAACCGGCAGCCGAACCTCGGCCCGGGCCCACGCTGACGCCCAATTTGGTGCGTGCGGCATTGATGAAGTCTTGCACGATCAGGAAGTAGCCGGGGAAACCCATGGTCTTCATGATGTGGAGCTCGAAATTGATGCGCTCGTCGATCTCGTGGCTCAAGGGGTCGCCATAGCGCTTCTTGGCGCCCTCGTAGGCAAGTTTCTTCAGATAGTCGGCCTCGAATTTTATCCGGTAGAGTTTGTCGTAGCCTCCAAGCTGGTTCACCTTTTTCTGAGCGGCCTCGGGGGTCATCACCACATTGCCTTTCTCGTCGCGCGTGAACTCGTCGAAAAGCTCCTGCTCGGTGATGCGGCTTCGATATTCCTCCTCGGTGCCGAATTCCTTCGGAATCTCAAAGAAGGGCATGATCGGGCCATGATCGATGTCGTAGAACTCGATCTTGTCTAAAATCTCCTTGGTGTTGGCGAGGGCGTCGGGCAGGTCGGCGAAGAGGTCGTTCATCTCCTGGGTAGTCTTTAGCCATTCCTGCTTGCTGTAGAGCATGCGCTTCTCATCGCTGATGAGATGGTTGGTGCTCAGGCATATCAGTCGGTCGTGAGCCTCAGCGTCTTCCTCATTGACGAAATGGGTGTCGTTGGAACATATGATCTTCACGCCATTCTCGGCTGCCAATTGCAGCATCTTGGGCTCAATGCTCATCTGCAGCTGGTAGGTCTCATGATTGGCGCGCTGCACGGTTGCCTTGTGGCGCTGCAGTTCCAGGTAATAATCTTCTCCAAACTGCTCTTTCCACCATTTCACGGCCTTGTCAGCGTCGGCATAGGAGCCGCGCAGCAGTTTGCGGGGCACCTCGCCGCCTATGCATGCCGAGCAAATGATGAGGCCCTCCTTGTGCTTGGCGATCTCTTGCTTGGTGGAGCGAGCGCGGTAGTAGAAACCCTCGGTCCAGGCCTTCGACACCAGCTTGATCAGATTCTTGTAGCCAGTCTTGTTCTTTGCCAGCACGATCAAGTGGCGCCCTCGGTCTTCCTTATCGCTGAGATCCTCGCTCACATACATCTCACAACCAAAGATGGGCTTGAAAGGCTCCAGGCCCTGGTCCTTGCGCTTGCCGTTGATTTTGTTGACGTAATTGAAGAACTCCTTGATTCCGAACATGTTGCCATGGTCGGTGATAGCCATTCCTGGCATGCCATCGGCCACAGCTTTGTTCACCAAGGCCTCGATTGAGGCCTGGCCGTCGAGCAGGGAGTATTGCGAGTGTACGTGGAGAGGCACAAAAGGCTCCATAGAAAGTTACAAGTTACAAGTTACAAGTTACAAGTGACAAGTTACAAGTCATTTTTGGTTTCGGGTTACAAAGTTAGCAATAATCTCTCAATTGCCACCAATCCTCGCCGCGATTTTATTGCTAATTTTCCTATCGGCTCGCTTTCTACAGGAATGGCAAATTTTCGAAAAATGAGAAATTTGCCACAAAATCGGCTAAAATGTTTGGAAATAAGGAGTTAAATTCGTACCTTTGCAGTCCGATTATATCCTTAAGACTTCGACTTAGGGCCAAATGCGCGCTTTTGGCCGAGTGCGTGTGCGGCGACAGTCAACTTATTTAACTATCTTACAAACATTTAATCGTGGATACTTTAAGCTACAGAACCCAAACCCCCAATGCCGAGCATTGCAACCGCGAGTGGGTGATCGTCGATGCCACCGACCAGGTGCTCGGCCGCCTCTGCTCACAGGTTGCCAAGATCCTGCGCGGCAAGAACAAGCCCTGCTATTCTCCCTTTGTGGAATGCGGCGACAACGTAATCATCATCAATGCCGACAAGGTGCGCCTCACCGGCAAGAAGTGGACAGATCGCATCTATCTCAGCTACACCGGCTATCCTGGTGGCCAGCGCGAAACCACTCCCGAGCGCCTGATGCAAAAGTCTTTCAACAAGCACATGAAGCCCGGCAAGCACCCTCTCTTCCTGAAGGTGATGAAGGGCATGCTCCCCAAGAACCGTCTGGGCCGCAAGTTGATCAACAACATGTATGTCTACAACGGTCCCGAGCATCCTCATGCAGCTCAGAACCCCAAAGCAATCGATCTTAAAACCGTATAAATAATCGAAGAATGGAATCATACAACGCAGTAGGCCGCCGCAAGGCCGCAGTTGCCCGCGTGATCCTGCGCGAAGGCAATGG
>CAYTXF010000133.1:0-7011 GCA_964440745.1 uncultured Bacteroides sp. | reverse complement strand
AGGACGCAAGATTTTCATTCTTGAAAGAGCAGTTCGATTCTGCTATGGGCTACCTTTCCCACTCCATCGCAATCGCGGTGGAGTTTTTGTTGTTATGGAAAAGATCCGAGGAATAGCTCTCAGGAGCGTGAAATACAGCGACACAGCCTCCATAGCCACGATATGGAGCCTGGAGCGTGGGAGGATATCTGTAAGCCTTCCCAGCGGCTCCACGCGCGAGGCGCGGCGCCGCAAGGCCCTGCTTATGCCGCTGGGTGTATTTGAGGCAGTGTTGCACGAGCGCGCGCAGCGCGAGGTGTCGCGCATCTCCGACGTGCGCCAGGTGCTGCCCAGCCCCGGGGCCACGGGCAATCCAGCCCGCAGCGCAGTGGCCATGTTCTTGGCGGAATTCCTCTATGTAGTGCTTAAGGAGAGCATGCCTGACCCCAGGCTCGGTTCTTTCCTGCTTGAGGAAATCGACGCGCTCAACCAAGCCACAGGCACGAGCCTGGCCAATTTCCATCTTTCATTCCTGTATCGGCTGGGTCATTTCCTGGGCATAGAGCCCGATATGGGCACCTATGCGCCAGGGAGTTATTTTGACCTCAAAGAGGCCCGATTCAGCGCTTCTCCCCCACTCCACACTCAATACCTCAGCCAGGAGGAATCGCGCGCCATATGGCTTCTTTCGCGCCTTAATCGGCGTGCGCTCCCCTTGTGGCGCCTAAATCGCGATCAGCGCAATGCCATCCTCGATGGCATCATCCAGTACTACAGCCTGCATCTTCTGCCCATCTCCTCGCCCCCCTCACTGGAGATCCTCCGCTCAGTCTTCAGCTGATGCGGCCTTAAAGGTCGTTGAAGGCTACGGTGTTGGTGTCTTCTTTGACTTGGGCCTGGGGCACGATCGTGGGGGGCGGCGTGGTGGCCTCCTTGCGAAGATTGTTCACAATGTTCTTGTCGCGATTGTAAGCCGGGGTTGTGGCCAAAACCTCGATTATCTGGTCGTTGTCGAGCTGATCGGGCTGCAATATGATGTAGCGCTGCTCCTCCTTGATGCGGCGCATGTCGTCGACCTTGGTGCCGTACTCCTGAGTGAGGCGCGCATGGTTGGCGATTTCGGTGGCATCCTTGTCGCTGGTCACCTTTACGCCGTTCTTATGCGGGGTCACCATAGTGCCCTTCTCGCCCTCCGAGATTGTAAGGTCGAAGCCTGCCGCCAGGATGGTGAATTTCACCTTGTTGCCCAGAGTGTCGTCAAAAGCCACGCCCCAGATCACATCCACCTCGGGATCAATGGAGGAGATGAACTTCGTGATCTCGTTGGTCTCCTCCATCAGGAACTTCTGGTCGGCATTGCGCGAATAATAGAGGTTGAAGAGGAGTTTGCGGCTGGTCATGATGTCGGTGTTGCGCAGCAGAGGCGAATTTATGGCATCTTCGATGGCCTTGGTCACTCGATGTTCGCCCTCGCCATAGCCGGTGGATATGATGGCTGTGTGGCCATCGCGCAGGGTATTGTCCACATCGTTGAAGTCAAGGTTCATGTAGCCGTCGCAGGTCACGATCTCGCTGATGCTGATGGCAGCCTGAGCCAGAATATCATCGGCCTTGCCAAAAGCGTTCATGAATTCGAAATCCTTGTAGATCTCGCTGATGCGGTCGTTGTTGATGATAAGCAGAGCGTCGACGTATTCGCTCAGTTCCTTGGCGCCGTCAAGCGCCTTGAGAATCTTCTTGGGCCCCTCGAAGAGGAATGGGATTGTCACGATGCCGATGGTGAGCAGCCCTCTTTCGCGCGCTATTCGAGCCACCACGGGCGAAGCGCCGGTGCCGGTGCCTCCTCCCATGCCAGCGGTGATGAACACCATGTCGGTGTCGTCGTCGAAGAGTTGGTCTATTTCCTGAGCGCTTTCCTCAGCGGCTTTCTTGGCTCGCTCGGGCACATTGCCGGCGCCTCGGCCTCGCAGAGTGTTGGGGCCGAGCAGCACCTTGGTAGGCACGGGCGAATTGCGCAGGGCCTGGTTATCTGTGTTGGCAACGATGAAGGTAACATTTCGCACCCCCAGGTTGTACATATAGTTGATGGCATTGTTGCCACCACCTCCCACGCCTATCACTTTGATCTTGTTAGGCGAATATGAGTTTTCGCTCGCCATAGGGGCGTTGTCAAACTCGTGGGTGCTGCGAATATCTTCAGATGTCATATATTATTCTCTTTTTTCTTTATACTTAAGCATTTGGTTGTAAGCGGGCGCTGCGCTGCTACTCGTCGTCGAGGTCGGCATCGCCTTCGCCTTGGTAGGTGACCAGGCGCGTCACAGTGTCGCGCAGGCGATTGAGCAGGCTTGGAGCATTGCGGCGCTTTTCTTCGCGCTCTTGGTCGCGGCGCTCCTTTTCTTCCTTTTTGCGCTGGCGCTCTTCTTCTTTTTTGGCCTTGTCCTCTTCCTTTTTAGTCTGATCGGCCAGATCGCGTTGGCGCTTCTCTTCTTCCTTCTGCTGCCGACGCTGACGCTCCCTCAGTTCTTGGTCGCGGCGCTTAGCGGCCTGGTCGTCGTCGAGGTTCCAATAAGGATCGTCGCTGTCATAGGCATCGTAGCTGTGGCCGGTTGCTGCTGCGGTCTCTGCCATGACCACCTCTTGCACGGGTGCTTCCTCGGTTTGGGCTGCCTCAAACTCCATGCAACTCTCCTGATCTCCGCTTTTGGCGCTGTGGGATATGATGGAGATCAGAGGCAGATAGTCGGTGGGGTCAAATGTGCGCTTCACCACATTCACGGTGGCTGTGATAGAGGCTTGGCGAGTGCGCACTTTCAGCTGGTTTTCGATGAGCTTGTCAAGATTGCGCAGCTTTGAGCCTCGACCTGTGAGGATGATGCCCGCTCCCAGGTCTGAGGGCTTGAAGTCGGCATAGCCGATTTGCGCACCTATGTTGGCCACAAGTTCGCCGGCGCGTGCCTGCACGTAGAGATTGATGCGGCTTTGTTCGTCGCTGGTGCTGGGAGTATCTGGCACTGCATTGCCCTGGCTTATCTTTATTTGTTCGGCCCGCTCCTCGGTGATGTTCATGCCGGCAGCGATGTCGCGAGTGATGTTGTGCGAGCCCAAGGGCAAGGTAGCGATATATTGCAGCGCACGGTCCTTGTAAATGGCTATGGTGGTGGTCTGGGCGCCTATGTCTACCAGGGCGCAGCCCAGTTGCATTTCCTCGCCTCCAAGCACGAGTTCGGCCAGCGCAAGGGGAGTCACGATATAGCCCTTGATGGGCAGATCCACGCGCTCAACGAAAACCTTTTCGAGCATCTTGCGGTTGTTGGAGCTGCAAGTTACCACCGTGAAATCGCCCTTGAGTTTGCTGCCCATGGTGCCCACCGGGTTCTGGCTTGCCTGGTTGTCGATGTAATATTTGCGGGGCAGCACTTTGAGCACCTTTTTGTCGTTGGGTATGCTCTTAGTGGCCTCTTGGCGCAGACGCTTCAGGATGTCGTCGGTAATCTCCATTTCGCTGTGGAGCGAGAGTTCTGCCGAAGTCCGCACCGACCCAAGCGAACGGCCAGCCAGGGCCACATAGGCTGATGTGATCTTGCCATTAGCCAAGGCCGAATCATTCTCCAGTTTCTGAAGCACGTAATTCACATGTTCGGCCGCGTCGATGAAGTTTTGCACCCTCCCGTACTGCACGCAATTCACCTTGTCCTCGATGGCCAGTGCCTCGACGGCGGGAATCGCCAGGCTTGAGTGAGTGTTGGCTGACACAGAGGCTGCCGCACCCTTGATTTGCGAGCCTGAGAGCTCCAATGCTACTATATATCGCTTGTTGGTCATATGTCTGTATGTTTCCGATTATCTGATGTTATTCTTGATGAGTGACAACCATGGTGCTTTCGTCATCGATGTACACTTCCTGCTCTTCTGGCCATTTGTGCTCCGGCTCCGAGAAGGCATGCTTGTGGGCCACCAACTGGCCGTCCCATTTCACCGTGAGGGTGTCGTAGAATTCCCAGCCTTTCACTGGCATCACCTCGCGGTAGAAGGTGATGAGGCGGTTGAATTTGTTCTCGATCCCGGTGCTGTCGCCCAGATTGATCACATGGCCCTTGATGATAGGCACGATCAGGATGTCGCCATTGGGCTGCACCTTGTAGCTGCTGACCAGGCATCCCACCTTGGGATGGTCCTCGATGTAGCTGATCACGGGGAGCACTCGCGTGGGCCGCACTTCGCTATCAAAGCGCCCCACTACCACGGGCACATCCATGCGGAAGCGCGGATTGGCCATCATGCGCTTGCCGGCGTGGTTGATGTAGTAATTGCGCCCCGATGAAATGTCGAACACTCGGGCCACCGGCACCAGAGGCACCACATCGAGCCGCAGCGCGCCGTTGTTGAGCTCCACGCAATTTGCGCTCTCCACCTTGTCGAGGAGCATTATGCGATTTTCTATATGGAGAGTGTTGATGTCGCATTTGCGTATTGTGGAGATTTTCGACTGCAGGTAATCGAGGCGGGCATTGATCTCCTCGCTGGTGAGGAAGCCAAGTTTTTCCTCCTCATCCACGTTGATTATCAGCCGATCGTAATGGTCGGCCGACGATGTGATGCTGGTGAAACTTAAGGCTACTGCCAGATAAGCGATCATCAGTATCGAGAGGATGCATCGTATTACGCTGCGCTTGGTCATTTGGTGAGGATTAGTCGTGATTGCATAATTCATCCACCAGCGGCGGGAGGTAATTGCTCAAGTCTCCAGCCCCTAATGCTAAAAGGACTTCAAAGTTACGACTTTTCAGCGACTTTACAAAATCTTCTTTCAAAATCAGCTCTTTATCTTTGATTTTTAGCAAATCGAGAATTGTTTTTGAGGATATTCCGGGTATAGGCTCTTCGCGCGCAGGATACAGGTCGACCAGGATTACCTCGTCGGCCATGTCGAGGGCTTGAGCGAATTGCGGGGCGAAATCGCGGGTGCGGCTGTAGAGGTGCGGCTGGAAGGCCACGGTGAGTTTGGCATCGGGATAGAGTTTTCTTACCGATGCTATGCTCTGCTTGAGTTCGTCGGGATGGTGCGCATAGTCGTCGATCACCACGTGGCCGCCGGGCAGGGGCTCTTTGAGCAGGAATTGGAATCTACGCTCAGCGCCCATGAATGATCCCATAGCCTGGCGCATCGTCTCCTCCGTGACCTCGCTCGTGAGATAGCAGGCCGCCAATGCGGCGATGGCGTTTTCGATGTTTATCTCCACGGGCACGCCAAGCGGGATGTCCTTCACCACTCCGGTGGGATTCACGAAATCGAAGGTGATGGTGCCCTGGCCATATCTGACATTTTCGGTATGGAAGTCGCCATGGTCGCGGCTGTAGGTATAGACCTTCACTCCGGCCTGCGGACGCGGACGCAGCTTGAGGCCCTCATGGATGATAAGATAGCCGTCGGGTCGGATCAGTTCGGTGAAATGGGCAAAGCTCTCGAGGTAATTTTCCTCGTTGCCATAGATGTCAAGATGGTCGGGATCGGTGGCTGTGACCACAGCGATATAGGGTCGCAGAGTGTGGAAACTGCGGTCGTATTCGTCGGCCTCGATCACTGTGTAGGGCGAAGTGGACGAAAGCAGGAAATTGCTGTTGTAATTGCGCAGGATGCCGCCTAAGAATGCATTGCATCCCACGGGAGAATTATGCAGTATGTGGGCTGCCATCGACGAGGTGGTAGTCTTGCCGTGAGTGCCAGCCACGCATATTCCCTTGCTATCGTGGGTGATCAGGCCCAAGATCTGCGAACGCTTCAGCACCTGGAACCCTCCTTGTTTGAAATAACTGAGCATGGGGTCGCTGTCGTGGACGGCGGGTGTGTACACGACTAAGGTCGACTCTGGGTTGCGGAATTCGGCAGGAATCTCCTTGGGGTCGTCGGTGTAAGTGATATGGGCGCCCTCTTTTTCCAAGGCTTGCGTGAGGTGGCTCTCCGTGCGGTCGTAACCGCCTACGCGATAGCCTTTGCTGAGATAGTATCTGGCAATGGCTGCCATGCCTATTCCGCCAATGCCTACAAAGTATATGGTTTTCATTGTCTTTGGGATTTGGGATTTGGGATTTGGGATTTGGTGGTTAGGCTGTGGGGGTTGAGGACAGAATGTTGGAGATGATATCAACAATCTTCTCGTCGGCATTGTTGAGGGCGAGTTTGAGAATGTTATCGCTGAGGGCTGTCAGGGCCTTGCGGTCCTTGACCAGTTCGATGGCCTTTTTAGCCATTTGGACTGGCGAATCTACATCGAGAATCATCACTGCAGCGCCCTTGTCAACCAAGGCTTGGGCATTTTTGCGTTGATGGTCTTCAGCCACATTGGGCGACGGCACCAGCAGGGCCGGCTTGCCGAGGATTTCGAGTTCGCTTATGGTGCCGGCACCGGCGCGCGACACTACCAGATCGGCTGCGCGGTAAGCGGTGGCCATGTCCTTGATGAAGGCGCTGGCATGCACGTTGGCGTAAGGCTCAGCGGCCTTCAGGCATTCATCGGCGTAGAGTTTGCCAGTCTGCCACATCACTTGGATATTGGCTTTTTTGAAGTCCTCAAGACCAGCTTCAACGCTCTGGTTGATGGTGCGCGCGCCAAGACTGCCTCCCACTACAAGCACCATGGGCAGCTCTGGATCGAATCCAAGGACCTTTTTGGCTTCTTGCTGAGAGAGGGTGCATGATGTTAGGTCTTTGCGCACTGGGTTGCCGGTAAGGGTGATCTTGTCGGCCGGGAAGAAGCGTTCGGTTCCTTCGTAGGCTACGCATATTGCCGCTGCTTTTTCGGCCAGCAGTTTGTTGGTGACGCCCGGGTAGGAGTTCTGCTCTTGCAGCACGGTTGGGATTCCACGCTTCTGAGCGGCTTTGAGCATGGGGCCACTGGCATAGCCTCCGACTCCGATGGCCACATCGGGCTTGAAGTCGCGCACTATCTTTTTGGCCATTCTCATCGAGCGCCATAGTTTCCATAGCACCTTGAAATTGCGCCACAGCCTTTTGCGGTCGAATCCAGCCAC
>CAYTXF010000132.1:3598-7048 GCA_964440745.1 uncultured Bacteroides sp. | reverse complement strand
TCCTATTGATTATAATCAAAGATGAGGTGCTCGATTGGCACGCCATCGGCTGATTTCAGCGAAATCGCCACGCGGAACGATTTCAAATCCGGTGAAAAACTGATGAGCTTGCTCTGCTGCATCTGTTCGCCATCAGGTATCGCCAATTGGGTAGGCGAGGCCGAAGCGATCCTCGTGTCGCCATCATAGAGGTCGATGTCGGCTTGCAAGAAAGCGGGCACTGCGCTCGGATTCTTCACCGACACCACTATTACGGCCCTCTTGGTGCCATCGCCATTGTCCTTGACGCTCACCACCTTGCATTCAGGCTGATTGATGCACACATCGGGCTGAGCCTGCAGATAGCGTGCCAATGTCTTGTAGGCGTCGGGCACCTCTGGCAAGCATTCCAGAATGGTGGCCCAGTAGTTGGCCTGCTCCTTGTTGCGCTCCAAGAAATAAGTGGTTACCAGATTGCTGATGGTGCCGCAGTCGTCGGGCTGCAATGTCTGCGCCTTTAGCAAGAACTGCAAAGCCTTGTGGGGATTGTTGTCCATATAGCTGATGGCTGCATAGTTGAGAGCATCCACGCACTCTGGATCGAGACTCAGATACCCCTCAGAAATAGCCTTGAGATAAACCTCGCCCTCGCCATAAGGGAAATTCCGGTAGAGATTGGCGAAGGTATTGAAACTGCTCACCGTGGCCTCCTTGCCCTCAGCCACTGTGGTCAGATAATCATTGTAAACATGCCACTTATATCCATTCGAGCGAGCCTGCTCTATGAAATCGAGCACGGCAGCCTGTGTGGCCTTGGCATCCTCCAGAGCTATGGCAGTGGATATTTTTGCGTGGTGCAGGTCGATGCGGTTGGGATAGAGCTTCACGGCCTCGGCAATTATGCTCTTTGCTATGAGGAGAGAATCTTTGCTGACAGTCTTTTTCTCAGGATTCATGCCTCCCTCGATGCACAATCGGAAACGGTCAGCATAATGGTCGGCGCTCTTTTGCGCGTAGATTCCAAGAGGGGTAAATAACATTAGCCCTAAGAGCCATATCAGGCTGCGGATGTGTATGCGAGTTTTCATAGTTGGCGTGTGTTTAAAAAAATTACGAATAAAGGTTGAAGTGTGTGTCTCGGCTTTTAAGAAAGCTCCTATAAAATTTACAATCAAAGTGATGAAAAAGTTCGTAGAAAATGCTTAACTTTGCATAACTTAAAAAATCTGTGTATCATGGAATTTAAAGAAGTAATAGCCAAGAGATATTCTTGCAAGAAATATGACGGCCGGCGCGCCGACCGCGAACAGCTGATGGCAGTGCTCGAGGCCGGGCGTCTGGCTCCGACAGCCAAGAACCTGCAGGAGCAGCATGTGTATGTGGTGGAATCAGAGGACGGCCTCAGCAAAATCGACCAGGTCACCCATTCGCGCTATGGAGCAGCCACTTGCCTGGTGGTGACCTGGGACACTAACAACATGTACACCTATCCCGGAAGCCAGCGCACCAGCGGATGCGAGGATGCCACGATCGTGGCCACACACATGGTGCTGGCAGCCAAGGATGCGGGCCTGGAGAGCTGCTGGGTCAACAATTTCAATCCCGATAAGCTGCATGCCCTGCTTGGCCTTCCGGCCAATGAGGAGATCCTCATGATCCTTGATCTTGGGTACGCTGCTGCCGAGGGTGGGGAACCGCTGCCTAACCACTTCAACCGCAAGCCCCTGGAGGAAACCGTAAGCTATATTTAGCGGTACTCTCAATCTTGCGAGCCTCAAACGCGAGCCCCTGACTCGCACATCAATCATAAATTAATTTTTATGAAACATTTATGAAACATCTTGGCCGTACTTTTGCGCTGAAAACACAAAGGTATGACCAAGATGAAACCAATACGCACATTCCTCGCCATCATAGCCATGGCAATGGCCATCGCAGCCAATGCGCAAGAATTCAAGCCTTCTCTCCCATCGATCAGCGGCACCGTAAGGGCCAAGTATGAGTATGAGCCTGACATTGAGAAAGGGCGCTTTGAGGTGCGCAATGCGCGAGTGAGCGTCACCGGAGACATTATCCCCCATCTCACCTACAAGGCAGAAATCGACCTCTCCGACGAGGGCAAGATCAAGATGCTCGACGCCTACGCGCGCTACAAGCCAAGCAACTGGTCGGTGACCGCGGGCCAGATGCGCGTGCCATTCACGATTGATGCCCATCGCTCGCCTCACCAGCAATATTTTGCCAACCGATCGTTCATCGCCAAGCAGGTGGGCAATGTGCGCGACGTGGGCTTGGTCGCATCGTGGAGCTCCATGTCTCAGTGGACAATCGAGGGCGGCGTCTTCAACGGCTCTGGCCTTACTGACCAGAAGGATTACTGGACAGGCAGTTACAATTTCTCGCTTAAGACCTACGCTACGCTGGCCGACTATTTCACCGTGGAAATGAGTTGCCAGCGCATACGGCCCGACGCCATATCCATCATGATGTGGGATGCTGGTGCCTATTACCAGGACAGCCGCTGGCACATCGAGGGTGAATATTTGCGCAAGGTGTACGCTCATGGCTCATTTCCCGGAGTCAATGCTGTGGATGCTTTCGTGGCTCACCGGTTCCCGCTGAAGTCGCAGTCAGTGACTGGCATATCTGCTTTAGCGCGCTATGACTACATGTCGGACCACAGCGACGGCAAGCGCAATGCTGAGGGCATATTGACTGTCAGTGACAATGAGCGGCATCGCGCCACATTTGGCGCCACGCTCCATCTGGGCTCTGGAAAATTCTATGCCGACCTGCGCCTCAACTACGAGGAGTACTTCTATCCCCATTCTCCCGAGATCTCCATCTCGGGCCATTCCAAGTTGGTCCTGGAAATCATGTGCCGATTCTGACAAATTGTTACCGCAATCAAAAATAATTTGTAACTTTGCATTCGCAAAACATAATTTCATTGGATATGAAAAAAATCGAATTATTGGCCGTGGCTGTATTAGCCCTTGGGCTCGCAGCTTGCGGCAAGAAAGACAAGGCTGTGGAGACTCTCCCCGGCGTTGAGGTTACTGAGAGCCAGCTCCCACCGGCTTTGAAGAATGCAAAGGAAGGCCAGGATTTCCTGGCAGAGAATGCCAAGCGTCCGGAGGTGAAGGTGACTCCCTCGGGCTTGCAGTACGAAGTGCTTCAGGAGGGCGACGGTCCCAAGCCAGAGGCTACCAACAAGGTTACCGTAAATTACGAAGGCCGCTTGATCAACGGCACAGTGTTCGACTCGAGCTATCAGCGCGGCGAGCCCATCAGTTTTCCGCTTCAGCAGGTGATTCCTGGCTGGACCGAAGGTCTGCAGCTGATGCCTAAGGGCAGCAAGTATCGCCTGTACATCCCCAGCGAACTCGCCTACGGCGAAAAGGGCACTCCCGGCGGACCCATTGGTCCCAACTGCGCCCTCATCTTCGATGTCGAGCTCATCGACTTCGA
>CAYTXF010000132.1:0-3498 GCA_964440745.1 uncultured Bacteroides sp. | reverse complement strand
AGCGAGCCTTTTTGCGTTTCGGTTTATTTCATTAGCATGTCGATCAGGACCCAGGCCCAGTGGGCGAAGACACCGGCGCAGATGCCGGCAATCGTATGGGCGCCAATGGCCTTGGAGATCAGTTTGCGGAAGCCCAGCGAGTCGAGCATGGCGGCATGCGTGCTGAGATATCCGCTCCAGCACATGCCGATGGCGGTGAACACAGCTATGGCATTGTCGTTGATGATGCCCTGAGCCTTAAATTCCGGTACCAGACCGATGGCAGCGCCTACGGCACCAAGAGCGGTGATGGGGAAGGCAATCAACTCCATGTTGGTAAAGCCCCAGAGCCAGTGGAACAGGAAGCTTACCTTGTCGGCCAGCCAGGGCAGAAGGCCCACGCCTTGGTAGGCAGCGCCGCTAAGCTCCTCCTTGGGGGTATTGAATGTGAGGATCATCACCACTGTAGATATGATAAGCACACCGGGGATGATAGCCATGCCCAGGCCTACGCCATTCTTGCCGCCGTCGAGGATGGCATTAAGAAAACGCATGAAGGTGCTTTCCTTCTGTTCCTCGCGATACTGCTCAGTCTCCGACTCGTCGACCTGCTCCTGCTCCAGGGCCGGACGGTCATATTCGGGATAAGCCTTCAGGGTGAAGCGCTGCATCAGGCGCGTGGAGATAAGACAGCCCACGCATGCTCCCAGCACTCCCACCAGGGGAGCCACCAAGAATCCCTGGCCGATCATGAACACCACCACAATCATGCCCATGCCGAAGGCTGTGCCGAAGTTGGTGAGCGAAACGATCTGATAGGTGCGGAAGAAAGATGCGAACTTGCGGTCCTGGCTCAATGCGATGATGGCGGGATTGTCGCTAAGGAAAGTCACCACAGCTCCCAGGGCGGCGATGCCCGGCAGATTGAACAGGGGCTTCATCAGCGGACGCAGCACTCGCTCGAGCACATTGACCACGCCAAATTCAGTGAGCAGTTTGGAAAGCGCGCCCATAAGCACAGTGATGGACATGATGAAGAAGACAGTGCTGATCAGCAAGTCGTAGCTTGTATGCATGATGGTATTGAGCATGTTCTGCAGACCGGCAATCACCGGGCTCATGCCCTCGGGAAGTTCGCCCTCAGGGATGAATGCCCAGGTGAGGTAAGCCATTAGTCCGATAAACAAGACTAAGAATGTGATGGCCTCAGCCGTGGGATTGCGGTGCCCCGCTTTTTTTGCCTTTTTCGCGCGTCGGAAGTCGCGAATCAATGTAAGAGTTGGCATAAGGTTAGAAATCTTTTATAGAATTGTAAATTGTTTATTTAGAGAACACATTGACGCGCCATTTCAGACCAATCGAGATCTCGTTGACGCGACGTTCGCCAGCCTGTCGGCTTTGGCTATAGAGAGCATGTATGCGCAGGTTGCGGCTACCGTGCCAAGGGTAGAATTCAAAACCGCCGCCATAGAATGGCTTTTTCACATCTATAGGACTGCCCCCTGGTATGGGATGAATGTCGTCGTAGCCACCCTTGAGCATCAGAGTCATCCAGTCGGTAAGGTTGTACTCGGCCTTGCCGATGATCGAGTAGTCATGAAACCAGTATTTGTGATGGCTTGTGGCGCGGTTCATGATGTCCACCTCAAGATAAAACGGATTCAGCTCCAATCTATTGCCCAGGGCGATGAACGTGCAGTAATGGTTGCGGGCATACTCTACCACGTTGGCGCTCCACAGCGTATGGTAGCAGCCCATGTTTCCGGCCCAATAGAGATTGTAAGCATAGCATGATTTGCCTATTTCCTGATAGGGCGAGTTGCAAGCTTGAAATGTGATTGAATGCTTGCCATTGTCAGTGATGTAGCTTACGGATCCGCCAAACTGGTAGCAAGCCACATTGTTCCAGAATACCGAGGCGAAGAAGATGTCGATAGGAGCGGCGTCGTATTCGTAGCCACCGATAAGCACCACCTGCTTGCCACCCGACAGAGCCCAGTTCTTAGTGGGCTTGTAGGTGAGATAGATCCAGTCAGTGGCGGTGAACACATCGTTCTCCACGTCCTTGTATTTGTTCATGCGCTGGCGCCAGCTGAACGACAGCTGGTCGGTTATGTCGCCGCTGAACATTACGTTGAGATAACGGCCGTGGATGCCCGAACTGGACTCTTCTCCCGGGGATTTCTCATAGGTGAAATCGGCTCGGGTGTCGAAAGCCAGATTCATGTGAGGAAAGAGGCCATCGGTTTGCGCTTGTACTCCAAATAGGGTTGCTAACAATGCAATTGCTAATAACCTGATTCTTGTGATATTCATGGTTGGTTTAGATTTGTGGCGCAAAGTTAAGGGAATTTTTTGAAATTTTAATAAATTTTTGTGGAAAAAAGACGAACCCCTCTAATTTATCGAGGATTCCCGAATTTTCTAATCCAGGAATCGAGGAATCGAGTAAATCTCAAAAAATAAGACCCCCGGCATTGCCGGAGGCCTTTCTGCGGTATTACTGTTTTTCGTCGAAATCCGGGGTTTGGAATCCGGGCTTGATCTCAACGGTGATAGTAGCGGTGGTGGTCAGGAGCGATCCCATGATGTTGGTGCGATAATTGCGCTTCACGGGGATGTTGGCATACTCCTTGTCGTTGGTCTGGTCGGATGACATTGTCACCTTGCTGATCAGCTCATTGCCGTTGCTGTTGGTGGGATCTTCGTTGTCCATGAGCAGATAGTTCATCGACAGCCAAGTCCAGCCGGTGTCGGGAGCTTCGGCATTGGCGGGCTCTGAGGTGGGGAAGCCATTGTCATCGTTGGGCATGTCGGCCAGGCCGAATTTCACTGCCGTTTCTCCTGAAGCCTTGCCTGTGAGCAGGTTGAGGGTCGTGTAGGTGTCAGCAGAGAGGGTGATGGCAGTCTGGGTCACGGTGGTGCCAGCGGCGCGGGCAGCCACGTAGTCGTTGGTGCCGATATTGAGCTGAGCAAACGGGCGGTAGAGCTCCACCGAGAGGTTCTTGGCCTCATTCATGGTCACGGTTGCCCAGTTGAAGAAAGCGTCGCGAGCCTCAGAGTTGGCGGGGGTGCCATCGGTATAGTTCATGCTGACTTCGGCCTTGTCCCAGTCGAAGGTGTAGGGCGCGTTGGCATTCTGGGCCCAGAATGCGATGTGATAGGTCTTGCCCATCACCAGGCGCAGTGTCAGAGTGTTCTCCAGGCTGCCATTGGTGAAGAAGTTAGCCTTCATCACGCCGGTGAAAGCCGGCACAGCCTTGTTGTCAGCATCGTACAGGGTGTAATAGAGGTCGTTGGCCTTGTAGCCGTCGCCGTTGACCGCACGCGAACCGAGATCGGAGGGCAATGCGATGTCGATGGCGAGAATGGCCTCCTGCTCTTGCACGGGCCCCTCCTCTGTGTGAGAGGAGCAAGCCGCAAAGAGCATCGCTGCCATGACCGTTGTCATAAATCTGTATTTCTTCATTGTTGTAGAGGTTATAGGATTTTAAATCAAGTCTCTTGTCCTGGTTGTGA
>CAYTXF010000131.1:0-7062 GCA_964440745.1 uncultured Bacteroides sp. | reverse complement strand
ATAGACCAAAAGCCAGGGCTATGTCGGTAATCTTGTAGAGCAGTGGCCAGTCCTCGGTGAAGGCCAATATTATGTTTGGCGCCACCAGAATCAAGGGGAAGAGCCAAAGCATGAGGTTGGGTATGTTGTGGATCCTATGTTTCATATCAGAAAGCTTCATTAATGCTAAAAACAATGCCTGAGCAGTGCGAGCCTATGCCGTAGTCGAGGCGCACGTTCATGCGTTTTTTGAATTCCCATCGATAGCCTATGCCCGCATTGGGCAACACATGCCGCATTTCGAGCCGCTTGAAATCGGGAAATACAGTGCCTGCGCCGATCCATGCCACTGCACTGCTCCTATGCCAGATATGCTGTCGCACTTCGAGGCATGCAGTGATCAGACATTTGTCCATATATCGGCCTTCGTAGTATCCGCGCATGGATTGTGAGCCGCCGAAGGTGGAAAGCAGGCTCCAGGGTGTGTGGCCGTAGGTGAACCGGCCGTGCACCTGATAAGCCAGCACTGCTCCTTTCCATGCTTTATGGTAAAGCTGAGCTTTAAGCTCGGTCATGGAGAAAGCGTTTTTGTTGAACATGAATCGAGGATAAAACATCTGCTCGAATGCCAGATAGAGGCCCTTGTAGGGATTTGGAGCGAAGTCGCGCGAGTCAAACCGGAAAGCATATCCGGCTCCGAGATTGAATGTGCGCAGGGGGAGCCCTTCCCAGATTTCCTGATTGGTGATGTGGTAGGCATTGGCGTAGTTGAACGACACCATGGGGCCCATGTATATGTGCGTGCCGACTCGCCAAGTGAAATCTACAGGCAGCTCGATTTTGAGGTATTTGTATTTGCTCTTGTTGGCGTTGTTATGGTCCATGTCATAGCCTATGCCCCAGAAAAAGGTATCGTAGGCATGGAATGTGCACGAATATTTGAGCCTATGCCGATCGCCGGGAAAAATCATCAGGCCTTCGATCCCGACATTGAAGTAGAGGTTGGTGGTGCCATTGAAGAAAATCGAGGTGGTCGATGGCTGAATCATAGTGTCGGAGGGGCAAAGCCTATAAGTGCCTGCTGCCACGAAGCCTATGCCAAACCCCTTGTCGGAAGAGTAATGAGGACCACCGATCACGCTGAAGTCAAATGGCTTGTTGGTTTTCGGCTGATTGCTATCGTCGAAATAGGCTTTGATGCGGCTTATGATGCTGGTTTTGGAAGAGTCGACATGAGATGTATCAGTTTTCTCATCAGCCCCCCAGCATGAGAAAACTAAACACAATGTGGCTATCATCATTATCGACTTTTTCATAATTGAAACGCGTTTATTATAATAACAAAAAAACAGGCTCTGATACTGAGTCTAAAATGTGAATAAAGGTTAAAACGCACCGCAGGGATGCTGGCTTGGGCCGGCGTCCCTGCGGTGAAAAATCTTTTGGGGAGGAAGTGGTTATTCGTTGAGGAACATGTCTACATGGCCGATCTTGATGTCAGCTCCGAAATAGATGGGAATGCGATTATCGGTGGCGATCTCGCATTCGACAGGATAATTGCTCATCTCGCCTCCGTAGCTGTATTCAAAAGTGATACGGTAAACCTCAGAGTGGGAAGTGCCTGCCACTTGGCCTTTGCCTTTGTAGGTAATGACGAGCCTCTCCGGGGCGAGCTTGTCGCTTTCGATCTGGATGGTGCGGGATTCTCCAGGACTCATCGTGTCAAAATCGATCTCTTGAGCATAATAGAACATTCCAATCATCTGAGCAGTAATGGTGATGGCTTCGATGGTGTTTCCTGAGCAGTTAAGCGACCCTTGTCCGAGGATGGTGCGATAATTGGCGGGAGCATTTACATTGACTTGTTCGTTGACGTGAGGTTTTCGGTACCAGCCGTTGATGTAGTGATTGATCTGGGTGGTGGGCGACATGGTAGCTCTCACAGTGTCGCCGACGCTAAAAATACGGCCCTCCCATGGGATGCTATGGCCCGCCAAGGTGCCCTGGAGATAATTGTTTTCGATAGAAATATTCGCCACAGCGGTGCCGATGGCCACATCGATAAAGCCCCATTTGTACTGCACGCTGTACTCTAATTTTGTCTCGGGCAAAGATATTGCCTTAGCCAATACGAAACTGCTAATTAGCAGCAATGCGGTTAATAGTGAACGTGTTTTCATAATTTCAGTTATTTATGTTTATTATGAAAACAAGCGAGAGCAAACTTTGGTTTTGCCTAGGAAGAAAAAGGCGAGGCCGCTACAATCTCTGCAGGAACCTCGCCCATGGAGTCCAAGAAAATAAAATTTACTCCTCTGTCTTTACTTTTATGCCTACGATGCGCAGGTCATTGTTTCGTATGAACGATAGGATGTTGCGACGCACTTCGTTGTCCTCGACGTCAGCCTCAATGCGCTTGAGGGCGTTGAACACTGATGTCTGGGTCTGATAGATATGGCGATAAGCCTTGGCAGCGTCTTCGATGAGGTCTTCGCTGAATCCTTTCTTACGCATGATGAAGGAATTCACGCCATAATAAGTGCTGGGATTGTGGGCCACGATGATGTAGGGAGGCACATTGCCGCCAATGCGGCAGCCGCCTTTTACGAGCACCCACTCACCGATGCGCGATTTCTCGTGCACCACAGCATTCGAAGAAAGCACTGAGCAGCCTTCGATTACAGCATCGCCAGCGATGGTCACGCCATTGCCAAGCACATCGGGGCCTACCACGTGGGTATCGTGGCCAATATGGCAGCCTGCCATGATGAAGCACTTGTCACCAATGCGAGTGCCGCCTTCCGAGCGGATGCCTCGGTTGATGATCACTTGCTCGCGAATCACATTGTCATCGCCGATAAAGCAATAGCTCTGCTGACCTTTCCAGCGGAAGTCCTGAGGATCTGCACCGATCACAGCGCCCTGATAGATCTTATTGTTCTTGCCCATGCGGGTGCCATTGAGGATCGACGCGTAGGGGTAGATCACGCAGTTGTCGCCGATCTCCACATTGTCGTCAATGTAAGCGAAGGGATGCACAGTGACGTTCTGTCCCAATTTCGCACCTGGGTTTACGTATGCTAAAGGAGATATCATGGTAAATTAGTTAGTTGGGATTAAACTTGCACTATCGGCCGCCGCCCATAGCTTGATACAGATTCACGATTGTGTTGATGCGAGTCATCTCAGTGCTCAAGGCCGACATCTGAGCGTTGAGCAGGCTTTGCTGAGCTGTCAACACTTCGAGATAAGTGCCGGTTGAGTAGAGAAGGAGATCGTTGGTGTATTCTACTGATTTTTCGAGGCTTTCTACCTGCTGATCCAGGAAGGTCTGCTTTTCCACAGCCTTTTGATAAGTCACAAGGCCATTGTGCACTTCGCTTGCTGCTGAGAGCAGGGTGTACTCAAAGTTGTTGAGAGCTTGCTGTTGCTGCTCCTTGGCTGCCTTGAGGTTGGCCATGTTCTGTCCGCGCGAGAATAGGGGAGCGGTGAGCGAACCGGCCAGCTGATAGAACCACTCGCCTGGGTTTTTGATGAACGAGCCAAGCAGGTTGGTGAATCCGCCCTGTGCCGAAATTGTCACGCCGGGATAGAAGGCGGCGCGAGCGCTGTTGGTGCTATAGAATGCGTTGGCCAGTGTCATTTCGCTTGCCTCCACATCGGGGCGGAATGCCAAGCAGCTCATCGGTACGCCATCCTGCAGCTTGACCGGAAGATTGAGTGTAGCCTCTACGGGCACGCTGTAATCCTGGATGGGCATGTTGAGCAGCAGACTCATGGTGCTGTTGAGTTCAGTAAGCGATACTTGCAGGTCGGTGAGGCCGCCCAGGATGCTGTAATAGTTGGCCTCGCTCTGTACAACGGCTGCTTCGGTTTGGCGACCGCTCTCCTTCAAGTCCTTCATAGTCTGCACTGACTCTTTCCAGAGCTCGGCAGTGTTCTCGTAAAGCGAGATCTGGCGCTCCAGGATAGCGATGCCGTAGTATGTCTTTGCCACGGCGGCAATGATCTGGCTGCGCACAGCCTGAGCGTAGGCTTGGCTTTGGAGCAAGGCTGACTTGGCTCCGCGCTTGCTGTTGAGAAGTTTGCCAAAGATGTCCACTTCCCAACTGGCGGCTCCTTGCAGAGCGTAGGTCCAACTGATGTCGCTTCCGGCGTAGCTGGCGCCTGCGCCATTGGGAGTGAGGGCCAGGCTGGGCAGATAAGCCAGCTTGGCGCCAAGAAGGCGAGACTGGGCAATCTCCACATTGCTCTGGGCATTGCGGAGATTGGTATTGTTGGTCAACGCTTGGTTGATGAGGTCAGCAAGCATCGGGTCGGTGAACACATCTTCCCAAGCCAGATTGCCGAAAGCCGTAGAGTCGGGACCGGCCTCGCGAGCTTTGCTATACTCGTAGGTGATGACAGAGTCATCGGGAGTATGGTATTTGCCATATATGCCGCAACTGGCCATGCTCATCATGGCAGGAATGGCTAAGGCAACCAGTATTTTATTATGTATTCTCATAAGTTCAAGTTTGTATGAATCGGGATTTGGATTAGGATTTATCCCAAAATCCCAAATCCAAAATCCCAAATCCTGATTTATTGTACGTACTGTTCGATCTCGTTCTCGATGTTGCCGCCTTCTTCTTCATCCTGGAACTTCAGCGGTGAAATCTTCTCATGGATAATCTGGAAGGTAACAAAGAGTGCGGGCACGAAGAAAATCTGCAGCAACATGCCGATAAGCATACCGCCGATTGAGCCAGTGCCGAGGGTGCGGTTGCCATTGGCACCTACACCATGAGCAAACATCAGAGGCAACAGACCGATGATCAGAGCCAGAGATGTCATGAGGATAGGACGCAGACGAGCCGATGCGCCAGCGATAGCGGCATTGAAGATCGACATGCCAGTGCGTCGACGCTCAAGAGCGAACTCAACGATAAGGATGGCATTCTTGGCCAACAGACCGATAAGCATGATCAACGCAATCTGCAGATAGATGTTGTTGTCGATACCGAAAATCTTGGCAAATACGAAAGTACCCATCAGACCGAACGGAATCGAAAGGATCACAGCCCAAGGCAGCACATAGCTCTCGTACTGGGCTGAAAGCAGCAGGTACACGAAGAGCAAGCAGAGACCGAAGATGACGGCTGTAGAGCTTGAGTCCTGTGTGGCTTCCTCGCGGGTCATACCTGAGAACTCGTAACCATAGCCCGAAGGCAATGTCTCAGCAGCCACGCGCTGGATTGCGGCAATAGCATCGCCTGAGCTGTAGCCTGTCTGTGGCTGACCATTGACCTTGATCGACGAGAACATGTTGAATCGGTTGAGAAGGTCAGGCTTGTACACTTTCTGCAGAGTCACGAAGTTGGTGATAGGAGCCATTTCGTTGCCATTGCGGATCTTGATGCTATTAAGAGTCTCCTCGCTGGCGCGGCTTTCGGGCGTGCCCTGCATCATCACACGATAGATCTTGCCGAAGCGGTTGAAGTTGCTGACATACATACCGCCATAGTATCCTTGCAGAGTCGAAAGGATGGTGCTGGGACTGATTCCGGCTTGCTTTGCCTTGGCTATGTCGATGTCCACCAGATACATCGGGAAGGTGGGGTTGAATGTGGTGTAGGCCACTTGGATCTCAGGCTGCTGGTTGAGCTGGGCCAGGAAGGTCTGCACTATTGAGAAGAACTGGTTGATATCGCCGCCAGTCTTGTCCTGCATCTTGATTTCAAAACCATTGGTGGCTGAATAACCCGTAATCATAGGCGGAGCGAAGGCCACCACTGTACCATCCTTGATTTGCTGGCTTGTCAGGGCATATATCATGCCGATGGCAGTGTCAACATCGATATCGCGCTCTGCCCAATCCTGCATCTTCACGATGAATGTACCATAGGTCGGACCCTGGCCGGCCACGAAGCTGTAGCCGTCGATCATCTGAGTAAGGCGCACGCCGGGCACTTGCATGATGATGTTGTTGATCTTCTCCAGCTCTTCGCCGGTGCGCTCCTGAGATGTGCCAGGAGGCATGTTAAGCATTACGAAGAACACGCCAGTATCTTCATTGGGAACCAATGATGATGGGGTGCTACGCATCAGAAGCACAAGACCGGCGATTGAGGCGCAAACCACGCCGAAGGTCGTAACCTTATGGCGAGCAAAGAACTTAGTGCACTTGTTGTATCCCTTAAGGATATGATCGTAAGCATTATTGAATGCAATATGGAATTCTTTGTTGAAGATGCCGATCACAGTGATCAGTGCGCAGCCTGAAGCCAGGAACAGCTTCCACAGGCATTCGAGCTGATACCAGCCAAGCACCATGAACACGATGGTTGCAATCAGGAATACTGCGGTGATGATCGGCGGGAAGCGGAAGGCTTTCTTGTAGCGCTTCTTCATAGCCTCGCCAGCTGCCGAATAGGCTTCGCCCATACGCTCCTTAAGGCTCTTCTCTTCTTCGCCTTCCTCCTTATGCGGCTTCAGGAACACTGCGCAGAGGGCAGGCGAAAGGGTAAGAGCATTGACAGCTGAGAAGCCCACGGCGATGGCGATGGTAAGACCGAATTGGCGATAGAACACGCCGGCAGTACCGCTCATGAACGACACGGGGATGAACACGAGCATCATGACCAGGGTGATCGAGACGAGAGCGCCGGCGATTTCGCCCATGGCGTCGATTGAGGCACGGCGAGCGCTCTTATAACCGACATCCAATTTGGCGTGCACGGCCTCAACCACCACAATGGCATCGTCGACCACAATAGCGATTGCAAGCACAAGTGCCGACAGAGTGATCAGGTTGACTGAGAAGCCGATTAGCTTGAGCACGAAGAATGTACCGATCAATGCCACAGGAATGGCGATTGCCGGGATAATTGTAGAGCGGAGATCCTGCAGGAACACATACACCACGAAAAACACCAGGATGAATGCCTCGATAAGAGTCTTAATAACGTGCTCGATTGATGCATAGAGGAAGTCGTTGTTGTTCATAGGGATGTCGATGGCCAAGCCTGCAGGCAGGTCCTTCTTCATCTGTTCTACGAGGTCCAAGCAGTCGTTGATGATGGCGGTAGCGTTAGAGCCTGC
>CAYTXF010000130.1:2001-7174 GCA_964440745.1 uncultured Bacteroides sp. | reverse complement strand
GTGGCTTCATATCAATTCATCGAAACCTTTGTCTTCGAAATATTCCAAACCATGCAATAATATCAATTGACGATATTCTTCACGGAATGAAATCTTTTTATGGTGTTCCGGTTGGTTGGCGATATAATTGCTCACGGTTTCCACCTTGCTTCGTGAAACCGTAAATCCGCCATATCCCTCCTGCCAATGGAAATGGCCACGGACCAAACGGTTGGTATTGATCCAATTCGTTGATGAGGTTTTAATATCTTTTACCAATTTTGAAATTGGCACATCGGCGCCAAAGCCAGCCAGAATGTGGATGTGGTCAAACATCCCGCCAATCATTTTTGGCATGCCTTTGTCGGTTTTGATGACGGCGCCGATATAGGAATATAAATCCTTCACCCAGGAGGGGTGGATGCAGGCGTCGCGGTATTTTACCGCAAAAACCAGATGGATGTAGAGTTGTAAGTAGTTCCCAGTCATAAAGTTTGGGTTATTGGGCCCCAAGGGGCCCAGTTAATTATTATTTATTGTCGGGTGAATCCCCCGGTTTCACCGGGGGCTACCGTAGAGCGCCCTCTGGGTGCGGGGCTACCATAGGTCTCCCTCCGGGCGCATCGGTGTGCCCGTCATGATGATGGTGTAGCGGGCGGGGGCGCGGAGGAGGTCGTGGGCCAGCTGCTGGATGGTGTCCGGGGTGACGCGCGCCAGCGCCTCGGGGCGCTCCGCAATGCATCGGTCATGATACAGCGCCTGGTGCGTGTAAAACCGCATCGGATAAAGCTGATTGAACTTGCTCATGCCCACCTCCTCGGTCAACAGCCGGTACACCTGATTGTAAAGCTCCTCATCCACTCCATACTGCGACAACGCCTTGAGCGTCAGCGTGATAGCCTGCGAAATCTGATTCGTCATCTCAGCGTTCGTGTCAATCGTCACCTCCAGACGGTGCATCCCGTTGACTTCGCTCGACGCCACATCCACGCGCGGCGTATAGGCCGCGCCAGCCTGTTCGCGGATGATCTCTATGAAAATGCGCTGCAACAGATTCTCCAACACCTCCATGGCCATTTCGTCGGCCAACTCAAACGGCCTGTGCAACTCATACAGATGATACACGCGCGAGAACGGCTTCTCCATCGCCAACTCGAACTGCGAGAAATTTGATCCCTCGCGGGCCACATAATCCACCGCCTCCAAGTCCGGCTTCGCGCTCTGCGGGTCGCCCGGCAACGACCCTATGTACTTAAGCACTAGCTTCACAGCCTCCTTAAGCTTCACATTGCCCGTGATGATGAAATCCCACTCGGCAGCATTGGAGAAAGTCGCCTGCATCATCTCCAATGCCTTATGCGCATTCAGCCCAGCCACATCCATTGCGGTAGGCTTTTTCTTGTAAAGATTATCAGCCCCATACACTATCGAAATGATCGAGTCGCTGAACACCCGGTCCGGGTCGTTGCGCCGGTCGTTGAGCTGCCCAATGGCAGTCTTGCGCCAAGTATCGACCAGTGCCGAATCCTCGCGCATCTCGGTGAATCTCAGATAGAAAAGTTGAAGGAGTGTCTCCAATTCGTCGACACGGCACTCGCCATCCACAATCTCGCCGTACAACGACTGCGACACCTCGATGTCCACCTTCGTGCCCGCCAACTTTCGCTTGAGATCCAGACGCGAGAAATCGCCCATGCCGCACAGATTCGCCAAGTCATCAGCGTAATAACCCTCGGCAAAGCCTTGTGGCAACATTTTGCTCTTGCCCCCGCGACGCACGGCACGCACCATCAGATGATCCTGCTCGTTGTTGCGCGAGGCGATTGCCACGCGGGCGCCATTGCTCAGCGTGTAGAGATGCGCGTTGAACTCCGTTTCCTCGCTCTCGCCCACAATCTTGCCCGGGACTGGATCCGTGGCAAGGAGCGGACGGCTCAGCGCCTCCTCATTGGCGGGCGCCTCAGCCACAGCCTCATCCCAGAGTCTGAGCGTCAGCGCATGCAGTTCATCATCAGTGGGATAGACAATATTTTCCTTGTAGCTCTCAGTCATGGAGATGGCCAGATTCTCGGGCCTGATCCACTGGCGCAGATAGCTGTTGATGCCCTCCACGGTGACCGTGTCGCAAAACGACTCGTACACCTTCTTCTGGGTCTTGCCATCGAGGTAGACATTCCCAGTGTTGAACTCATATATGATCTGCGCGGCGCGCGCGAGAGCGGCCGTTTCCTCATAGTCGAGCGCCATGGTCTTGGCATGCGCGCGCAACTCATCCACCACGCGGTCCAGTTCTGCCTGGCTCACGCCGTACTCCGCCAGACTCTTGGCCTGCGCGATAAGGGTGCCCAGGGCCTTTTCGCGGATGTTGCGGTCATAGAGCGCCAGCATGCGGAAAGCATCGCGGCTCTCAGCGTTGTAGTACGACGTCCACTCGGCCTTGGTGCCGCTCCAGGGCGCACCCGGGGCAAACATCACCTCCTGCAATCGGTTGTTGGCAATCTTTGCTGCCGCCTGGGCGGCAAACTGTTCGGCCAGGTATTCGCTGGTGTTGCGCTTGTCGCGGCTCCAGGGCTGGGCCGGGAACCACATGTCAATCTGGCACCCCTGAAACTCCGGGTCAGTGATCACCTTGGCGCGCATGCCGTCGAGGTCGGGCACAACCGGCCACTCGCGCACCGACGGCTCCTGGGCTGCCGGCACATCCTTCCACACCTTCTTGATGAGATTGACAATCTCGCCGGGTTCGAAGAACCCCACCACCACAATAGCCTGATGATGAGGCTGATACCACTTGTCGTAGAAAGCGCGCAGCGCCTCGGGCGTGAAATTGGAGATGGTCTGTTCGTTGCCGATGATTGGGTGCACATACGGACTATCCTTGCCAAACAGATGCTCGCGCATCTGTTCCGACACGCGTTCGCTGGCGCCATTGCCCTGGCGCCACTCCTCGAGGATGATCTTGCGTTCGCTCTCGATGGCTTCGTCGCTGAGGTCGGCGCAGTTGCCCATGTCGTGCAGGGCGGTCATGGCCAGTTCGATGCAGTCCTTGCTCAGGCCGTTGACGCCGATGGTATAATATTGGGTGAAGTCGTAACTGGTCGAGGCATTGAAGTCGCGGCCAAATTTCAGGCCCGTGGCCTCCAGACTCGCTTTGAGCGACTTGTCGGGGAAGTTCTTGGAGCCGTCGAACACGCAGTGTTCGATGAAATGGGCCATGCCCCACTCGTCGGGGGTCTCGACGACCGAACCGATGTTGGTGCACAGATACATGTGCACATAGTAGCTGGTGTGGTGGCTTGGCACGACATAGTAGGTGAGACCGTTGCTGAGGCGGCCGGTGCGAATGTCAGCGTCATGTGAGAATGTCTTGGCGCCTGCGGTCAGGCAGCAGAGCAGGAAAAGGATGGAGAGTATGCGCATGGGTTTTTGGGGGTTAAGGATGAAAGGATGAGAGGATTAAAGGATGAAAGGGCGAGGAGGATCGAGGGATCGAGGAATCGAGGAATCGGGGGATCGAGGGTCCGGGATTTGGGGAGGCGGCACCAAATCACCAAATCACCAAATCACCAATTCACCAGGATGATGGGCCTGCGGGTGTCGCAGGATTTGGGGGTGATGGTGTCGGCGGGGGCGGATTGGAGAGGGGCCGGCACATCGGCCGGGTTGCAGAGCAGGGCAAAGGGACGGGGGGGCAGGTTGGTGGGATCGAGGATCTGCAAGCGGTCGCCCAGGTAAAAATTCAGGGTGTAGTATCTTATCAGAGAGTCCTCGGCGATGTAGGTGTAGATGGGCACATTGCGCTCGAGCACTTCCTGGCAGGGCGGCACAGCCTTGATGTCGCTCTTGCCATTGAGGATCATCGGCTGGTAGGCGGCCGAGTAGGCGAAGTATATGGCCAGGGTGGCGCCCAGGGTCATCACCAAGGCCGAGGCCTTGGTTTTGTGCATGATGTACACTGCTATCCACGGCGCCAAGGCCAGGGGATAGCGCCACCAAGGCATGGGGTCGAGGGGATGCTTCATGGGTATCCACTGCGCGGCGATGGCTGCCACGGGCAGAATCAGGGCGATGGCCACGATCAACGACCTGTAAGCGCGCAGACAGGCCGTGTCGCGCACCTTGCTCATGATCCAGGCCACGCCTAAGGCCATGAAGGGATACATGGGCAGCAGGTACACGCTGCGTTTGCTCGAAGGTATGCAGTAGAAGGCCAGCACCACGATGGCTGCTACCCAGGCAAACACCACCGGGGCGCTCATCTTGCGGCATTCGCGGCCGAAATGGCCCAGCCAGTAGGCGCAACTGCTGCGCGCCCAGGGGGTGAAGAATATCCAGATGCCGGCTGCCAGCGCCAGGACGGTCCAGGGCAGCATGCCGGCCACGATGGTCACCAGATTGTAATGCCAGGGGTTGACATGGCTGTCATAACCCATGTTGCCGGTGAGGCGGCCTATATTCTCCTCCCAAGC
Source organism: uncultured Bacteroides sp. (assembly GCA_964440745.1). Classification (GTDB taxonomy): domain Bacteria; phylum Bacteroidota; class Bacteroidia; order Bacteroidales; family Muribaculaceae; genus CAG-873. The sequence goes on along the minus strand of CAYTXF010000130.1, from coordinate 2,726 downwards.
CAATGCCGCAAAGTGGTCGCCGCCAATGAGATAGGCCTGCCAATACCACAGGGCTGGGATTATGAATGAACAAATGCACAGCAGCCCCAGCCATCCCAGGCTCTTGAAGAAGTTGTCGCCGCGCAGCAGGCAGAATATGCCCATGACCAGACAGGGGAGCAGGGCTCCTACGGGGCCCTTGGTGAGCACGGCGCCGCTGAGCAGGAGCAAGGCCCAGCCGAAATGGAGCATGCGCTGGCGCAGCCACCAGCGCTGGCCGTCGCGCCCTCCCTGGCGCCATTGGTACATCTGGTAGAGGGCCAGCACCATGCAGGCCGTCAGCAGCATGTCGACGCGGCAAGCCATGGCCGCGCGGTAGACCTCAAAGGAAGTGATTGTGACCAGGGCCATTATGGCGGCCAGGCCAACGCTCATGTAGCGACGCGCCCAGGAATAGCCGCCCATCACCAGGGCGATGGCTGCCAAGGCACTTGGCAGGCGCGAGGTGAACTCGTTGACCACCCCGCCATTGAGGTATTTCGAGAAGAGGGCGATGAGCCACGCCAGGAATGGAGGTTTGTAGGGGATGTCGGCGCCATAACTGACGGGCAAGATCCAGTTGCCGCTCTTCAGCATGGAGATGGCCACAATGGCTTCGCGGGGCTCTCCCTTGGTGTTGAAGAGAGTCTCGCCGAGCCAGGGCACTAACAGTACCGCCAGCATCACAAACAGCATCCATTTAGGCA
>CAYTXF010000130.1:0-1901 GCA_964440745.1 uncultured Bacteroides sp. | reverse complement strand
TTGTCACTTGTCACTAATAACTTGTCACTTGTCACTACCTTTTCCCAGCGGTACATGCGGTCGCTGGGACGGATCTTGCCGGGCACCTTGATGGAGAAGGCATCGCCCTTGACGGCGCGGTCCACGCTCTTGCAGTCGACCTGGATCTCCTCGATTGTGAGGATCACAGCACCCGTGGTCGGGCCCGTGATGATCACCTCGTCGCCCACATGCAGTTCGCCCGCCTCCATCAAGAACTCCGCCACGCCCAGTTTGCTGTACGTCTTCACGCCCTTGGCAATGTACTGCTTCACGCGCGTAGCGCTCGAACCATACTTGGCGCTCCATTCGCCCAGGCGCTGGCCCAGATAATAGCCGTTCCAGAACCCGCGGTTGAACACCTTGCCCAACTCCTCCTCCCAGGCCTTCACCTTGTCGGCAGAGTATAAGCCGTCGCAGAGGGCCTCCAGGGCCTCGCGGTACGCCTTCACCGTGATGTACACATATTCCGGCCCGCGAGCGCGCCCCTCGATCTTGAACACCGACACCCCAGCATCGACCATGCGGTCGAGAAAGTGGATCGTTTTCAGGTCCTTAGGCGACATTATGTACTGATTGTCCACCTCCAGTTCGTCGCCCGTTTCCTTGTCGGTGAGACGGTAACTGCGGCGGCAAATCTGGGTGCATGCGCCGCGGTTGGCACTGCTGTTCATCTCGTGGAGACTGAGATAGCACTTGCCCGAAGTGGCCATGCATAGAGCGCCGTGGCAGAACATCTCGATGCGCACCAGTTCGCCCCGCGGGCCGCGAATGCCCTCGCTGACGATGGCGTCGTGGATGGCGCGCACCTGGTCGAGATTGAGTTCGCGGGCCAGCACCACCACGTCGGCCCACTGCGCGTAGAAGCGCACGGCCTCGATGTTGGTGATGTTGCACTGTGTGGAGATGTGCACCTCCACGCCCTGGCTGCGTGCATACAGGATGGCGGCGATGTCGCTGGCGATGATGGCCGATATTCCGGCCTCGCGGGCAGCGTCGATGATCTGGTGGCAACGCTCCAGGTCGTTGTCGAAAAGCACCGTATTGACTGTCAGATAGGTCTTTACGCCCTTCTCTTGGCAGAGCGAGGCGATGGATCGCAGGTCGTCGAGGTTGAAATTGGCGCTCGACTTGCTGCGCATGTTGAGGCCCTGCACGCCAAAGTATACGGCATTCGCCCCAGCGTCGATTGCGGCGTGGAGCGACTCGTACGACCCCACCGGGGCCATTATCTCAAAATCTTTGTTCATCCAGATGCTATGTCATATAGTAATTCACCACGGAGACACGGAGGAGAATGAGACATTATAGGCTTTTCTTAGCGAATCCCGTAGGGATTCTTTCGAATAGCTACAGGATTATCTCTCTATTATCAAAATTGGCACCTTAGGTGCCAATTTTGATAATTATAGGAAAATATCCCTATCTATTTGAAACAACCCCTACGGGGTTGAAATATTAGGATATGCGCCTATCTATTTGAAACAACCCCTCCGGGGTTGATGTTGCGCCCTCTTGGGCCATTGTGCATGGCTTATTCTCCGGGCACAACAGGCTGGTCGGGCACGGGGATTGCGGGAGCGTCGGTGGCATACTGGTTTTCACCGGGCATGGCAGCTGACTGCTCTTGCTGAGTGCGCACTGTGTCGCCGGTAGCGGCGGGGATTGTGTACACCGACACGATCGAGAGCACTACCAGGAGGCCTGCGAGCCACCATGTGCCCTTCTCGAGGAAGGTGTTGGTCTGGCGCACGCCCATCGTGGCCGACATGTTGCCGAATTGAGATGAGAGGCCTCCGCCCTTAGACTTCTGCACGAGAACGATGAGGATGAGGAGGACCGAAATGATCACTGTCAGGATAATAATGAAAAGATGCATTGTT
>CAYTXF010000129.1:0-7261 GCA_964440745.1 uncultured Bacteroides sp. | reverse complement strand
AAACGGAATTTTAAGTAATAGTAATAATTTTGTAGATTTTATGAAGAATTTTCGCAAAACATGAATATTTGTAGGACTCGAAATGCTTTACTACAAGCTTTTTTGATTTTTTCAAAAAAAGATGATAAAAAATTTGGTGGAATGATGATTGTGCTATAAATTTGCATCGAAATCAACAAAACGATTACTTATTGTCATGAATCTTTTCAATGCTATATATTGGTGGCGCCACTTGCAAGATATCAAATTGTAGGTGACACGGATTGTGTATATGTTAATGATATGAAATTTGGAACCCGCGCATCTGCGATGGGTCCCAAATTTTTTTAATGCCGAATCAATAAAAAAATGTCAAATATATGAAAACGTTTCAAGTGGACCAACTCGGGTACTATGGCGACTTCGGAGGCGCCTATGTGCCGGAAATATTGTACAAGTGCGTCGAGGACCTGCGCCGCCAGTATCTGGACATCATCGAGAGCGAGGACTTCCAGCGCGAATTTCAGGCTCTGCTCAACGACTATGCCGGCCGTCCGTCGCCGCTGTATTACGCCAAGCGACTGAGCGACAAGTACGGAGCGAAGATATACCTGAAGCGCGAAGACCTCAACCACACTGGCGCGCACAAAATCAACAACGCATTGGGTCAGGCCCTGCTGGCTCGCCGCATGGGCAAGAAGCGCATCATAGCCGAGACCGGGGCCGGACAGCACGGCGTGGCCACCGCCACAGTGTGCGCCCTGCTCAATATGCCTTGCGTGGTGTACATGGGCAAAACCGATGTGGAGCGACAGCATCTCAACGTGGAGCGCATGCGAATGCTCGGGGCTGAGGTTCGCCCCGTGACATCGGGCAATATGACGCTCAAGGACGCCACCAACGAAGCCATACGCGACTGGTGCTGTCACCCCGACGACACATATTATATTATAGGCTCCACCGTGGGTCCGCATCCTTACCCCGACATGGTGGCGCGCCTGCAGTCGGTAATTAGCCACGAGATAAAGTGGCAACTGCAGCAGCACGAAGGCCGCGACTATCCCGACGTGCTGATGGCATGCGTGGGCGGTGGCAGCAACGCAGCAGGCACCGTCTACGACTACCTCGATGACGACCGCGTGCGCATAGTGCTCGCCGAGGCGGGGGGTAAGGGCATCGACACTGATATGTCAGCTGCTACGATACAGCTGGGACGCACCGGCATAATACATGGCAGCAAGACGCTGGTGATGCAGGACGAGGACGGCCAGATACAAGAGCCATACTCGATATCGGCAGGCCTTGACTATCCTGGCATCGGCCCCATGCATGCCAATCTGGCCCGCAGCAAGCGCGCCACAATATTAGCCATCAACGATGACGAGGCGTTGCACGCGGCCTACGAGCTCACGCGCCTCGAAGGCATCATCCCGGCCCTGGAGTCGGCACACGCTCTGGGCGCACTTTCCAAGATGCAGTTCCGCCCCGACGATGTGGTGGTGCTCACCATATCGGGCCGCGGCGACAAGGACATGGAGACGTATTTGAGATTAAAGAATTAAAAATTAAGAATTGAGAATGAATAAATATACATATAAGGTGGGACACAAGCTGATGCTGGGCGACTTGGATACACCGGTGGAAACCTACCTCAAGCTAAGAGACCTATTTCCGCAGAGTGCTTTGATGGAGAGCAGCGATTACCATGGCAGTGAGAATAATCGTTCGTTCATCGGCCTGGAGCCGCTCGCATCCGTGGCTATAAGCCATGGTGAGGCTATAATGCAATTTCCCGACTATACTGAGGTGCGCAAGCCCATCACCAACACCTACCGCGTGGAGGATGCTATGAGCGAGTTCTTAGGTTGCTTCAGCGTCGAGGGAGAGTTCAGCGAATATTGCGGCCTTTACGGCTACACCACATTCAATGCGATGCACTATTTCGAGAATATTGATATAAAGGATAGCCGCGACACCAACAATGACGCGCCCGATATGCTCTACATTCTCTACCGCTATATCATCATATTCAACGACTATCACAGCGAGATGGTAATCGTGGAGCTCTTGGCTTCGGGGCAGGAGTCGGGCATACCCAAGGTGGAGCGTGCCATACACAGCAACGAGGCCGCCGTGTACGAATTCCACGCCGTGGGCGACACGCACAGCACCCTCAGCGATGATGGGCATCGGGCAAACATACGCAAGGGTATAGCCCACTGCCAGCGCGGCGACGTGTTCCAGATCGTGCTTTCGCGCAGATTCGTGCAGCGCTACATCGGCGACGATTTCAAGCTGTATCGCGCATTGCGGCATATCAATCCGTCGCCCTACCTTTTCTACTTCGACTTTGGAGGATTCCGCATATTTGGGTCATCGCCTGAGACGCACTGCAAGATCACTAATGGGCGCGCCACGATCGATCCTATAGCCGGCACCACCCGACGCACCGGCGATGTCGCAGCTGACGAGCAGCTGGCTCGCACGCTGCTTGCCGACCCCAAAGAGAATGCCGAGCATGTGATGCTTGTTGACCTGGCTCGCAACGACCTAAGCCGTAATTGCCACGACGTGAAGGTGGATTTCTACAAAGATCCGCAGTACTATAGCCATGTGATACACCTGGTGAGCCGTGTCAGCGGACAGCTCGACGACGGCGCTAACCCGATTAAGGCATTCATCGACACATTCCCGGCCGGCACGCTCAGCGGCGCGCCCAAGGTGCGCGCCATGCAGCTGATCAGTGAGTACGAGCCTCATAGCCGCGGTGCATATGGAGGCTGTGTGGGATTCATCGGACTTAACGGCGACCTCAACCAGGCCATCACGATACGCACGTTCGTGAGCCGTGACAATGAGCTATGGTTCCAGGCTGGCGGCGGCATTGTGGCAAAGAGCAATGTCGAAAACGAATTGCAAGAGGTCAACAACAAGCTTGGCGCCCTGAAGCAGGCCATAGCACTGGCCGAAAAGATGTAATGTGCAATCTCCCCAATAGCAGACACGATTATGAAAACCATTATAATTGACAATTACGACTCTTTCACCTACAATCTGAGGCATCTGGCGCGCGAGCTGGGTACGCCCGGAGATATGGTGGATGTGCTGAGAAACGACAGATTCGACCTTGGTGATATCGCAGGATACGACAAAATCATCCTTTCGCCCGGCCCGGGCATCCCGTCGGAGGCCGGACTGCTGCTCGATGTGATACGCCGCTATGCGCCAACCAAGCCAATCTTGGGTGTGTGCCTTGGTCATCAGGCTATCGGCGAGGTGTTCGGCGGCACGCTCACTAATCTTAACGACGTGTACCACGGCGTGGCCACGCCTGTGACCCTTACGCAGGAGCGCGACTATATATTCGACGGCATGCCCGAGCGATTCGACGTGGGGCGCTACCACTCGTGGGTTGTGGACAAAGACAGCATGCCCGGATGCCTGCGCATCACAGCGGTGAGCGACGAGGGATTGGTGATGGCTCTGCGCCACGCTGAATATGATGTGCACGGCATACAGTTTCACCCCGAGTCGGTGCTCACCCCCATGGGCGCGACCATAATCAAAAATTTCCTGACACGTTAAGAGTCAAATAGACATGAAAGAGATACTGACAAGAATCATTGATAATGAAACACTGACTGAGGCGGAAGCATTCGGCTTGATGATGAAAATCACAGCCGGAGAGTGCAACGACGCGCAAATCGCTGCACTGCTCGCCCTCATACAGATGCGAGGAGTCACAGTGGACGAGCTGATAGGATTTCGCCAGGCGCTGCTCGAGCGCCGTGTGCCCATCGATTTCTCCGAACACAATCCAATCGATATTGTAGGCACCGGAGGAGATGACAAAAACACGTTCAACATCAGCACGTGCGCATGCTTTGTGGTGGCCGGCGCAGGCTACAGGGTGGCCAAGCACGGCAACTATGGCGCATCGTCGGTGAGTGGGGCCAGCAACGTGATAGAGAATCACGGGGTGAAATTCACTGCCGACATTGATAAGCTACGCCGCAGCCTCGACCAGAGCAATATGGTGTACATGCACGCGCAGCTTTTCAATCCGGGCATGAAGCACGTAGGGCCGGCGCGCAAGCAGCTGCATGTGCGCACGGTGTTCAATCTCCTGGGCCCGCTCGTCAACCCGTCGCTGCCCAAGCGCCAGCTGCTCGGAGTGGCCAATCTGAAGCAGCTGCGACTCTACGTCAATGCCTTCCAGAAGATAGGCATGGATTTCGCCGTAGTCACCAGCCTCGATGGGTACGACGAGATATCGCTCACCGACAAATACAAGGTGGTGACCAATAGATACCAGAAGATATGCTCGCCCGAAGAGATAGGCATGCCTCGAGCCAAGCAGAGAGATATCTACGGCGGAGCCACTGCGGCTGAAGCCTCAAAAATATTCGACAACGTGCTTATGGGCAGAGCCACTGAGGCCCAGCGCTATGCGGTGGTGGTGAACGCGGCGTATGCCATACAGGTGCTTGAGCCCGCGCTCGATATCGCTCAGTGCCTGGCGCTCGCATTCGAGTCGCTCGATAGCGGCAAGGCACTTTCGAAATTCAAGAAATTTGTCGAACTCAACAGTTGACCAGTATGAAAGATATATTGGCTGACATCATTGCCAACAAGCGCATAGAGGTGGCAAAGGCTAAAGCGACGACTCCTACCGAGGCTGTGCTGGAGGACGTGACGACGCGCAAGGAAGTGAGCATGCACGATGCCTTGGCTGCTTCGCCGAGCGGAATCATTGCCGAATTTAAGAGGAAATCGCCTTCGAAAGGATGGATTCACCCCGATGCGCGTGTCGAGGACGTGGCTCCGCTATATGAGCAGGGGGATGCCGCGGCTATGTCGGTGCTCACCGACACGGATTTTTTCGGCGGTAGCATTGCCGATCTTGAAGCGGCTCGCCAGTCGGTGGATCTGCCCTTGCTGCGCAAGGACTTTATCATCGACCCATACCAGATAGCGAAGGCTTACGCATCAGGCGCGAATGCCGTACTCCTCATCGCGGCTGCTCTCACTACTGACGAATGCGGCAGGCTTGCCGACTATGCCGCCGGACTGGGCTTGGAAGCACTACTTGAGATTCACAGCGATGATGAACTCAGGTATGTGACCGACGGCATCAAGATGGTGGGAGTGAACAACCGCAACTTGGGCACGTTCCACACCGATGTCAACAATTCGCTGAAAATTGCCGACAAGCTCCCCTCCGACAAACTGCTGATATCCGAGAGCGGAATATCCAATCCGGATATGGTGAAGCGGCTGCGTCAAGCCGGTTTCAGGGGATTTCTGATTGGGGAGAACTTCATGAAACACGAGTCGCCGGGAGAAGCCCTGGCTCATTTCATACAGCAATTACTATGATGGTGAAGGTGTGTGGCATGCGGCAGGCCGACAACATCCGCGCAGTCGAGGCCTTAGGCGTCGACTTGATGGGATTCATATTCTATCCGCGCTCGCCACGATATGCGGCACAAATGCCTGAGTATCTGCCGGCTTGTCGCAGGGTGGGGGTATTCGTCGACGCGAATATTGAGGATGTCGTCGACATCGCTGCCCGTTGGGACTTGTGGGCCGCGCAGCTCCACGGCTCTGAGAGCGCTGATGAGTGCCGACAGCTGCGCGCAAGTGGCTTGAAAGTAATCAAGGCATTTGGCGTGGGCATGGGTCTGCCAAGCCGGCTCGACGAGTATGATGGCTGCTGTGATTTGTTTCTATTTGACACCGCATGCAAGGAGCACGGTGGTTCGGGAAGACGGTTCGACTGGAATGCGCTCCGCGACTATCATGGCGACACACCATTTCTCCTCAGCGGCGGCATTGGCCCGGATTCAGCAAGCCAATTGGCCCAATTCTCTCACCCCCGCTGGGCAGGCATAGATGTCAATAGCGCATTCGAGCTGTCGCCCGGATTGAAGGACACATCGACGCTACAACGATTTCTCTCTGATATTGAATGCAACAAACTAATTATCAAATGAATAGAATCAACAAACTTTTTGCAGACAAACCGGCCGACATACTATCGATATATTTCTGCGCCGGACATCCCACGCTCGAGGGCACTGCTGATGTGATAAAGGCGCTTGAGGCCAACGGCGTGGACATGGTGGAGGTGGGCATACCCTTCAGCGACCCTATGGCCGACGGCCCCGTGATACAAGACGCAGCCACCAAGGCACTGCGCAATGGCATGACGCTGCGTCATCTCTTCAAGCAGCTCGAGAGCATACGCCCCGGCGTGAAAATGCCCCTGGTGCTTATGGGCTACCTCAACCCCATCATGCAGTACGGATTTGAACGCTTTTGCGAATCGTGCAGCCGGGTGGGTGTCGATGGCGTCATCATTCCCGACTTGCCGTTCAAGGACTATATGGAGGAGTATCGCGACATAGCCGACCGCTATGACATCAAGGTGATTATGCTCATTACGCCTGAGACCTCCGACGAGCGCATCCGCCTGATTGACGAGAATACTGACGGCTTTGTCTATATGGTGTCGTCAGCGGCCACCACGGGCGCTCAGCGCGAATTTGACGAGCGCAAGCAGGCTTACTTCCGACACATCAACGACATGCGTCTGCGCAATCCGCGCATGATAGGCTTCGGCATCAGCAACAAGCAGACACTCCAATCGGCCACCGCCAATGCCGCCGGCGCAATTATCGGCAGCAAATTCGTCACGCTGCTCGACTCGCTTGGCGACCCCGATAAGGCCATAAAGGCACTCCGCCAGGCTCTGGCAGAGTGAAATGTTTGCGGTTATAACCGAATCTTTATGGGTGTTTCTTGATTCTTTCGGGTATAAGTTGTAACTTTGCGGAAACAAAAGCGACTTTTAATATGAAGATTATAGAAAGACCTATTTATATAAATAGAATCACCCGACAGCTCAACCGCAATATGATGTTGGTGTTGGTCGGTCAAAGACGAGTGGGTAAAAGTTTTATCCTCAAATCTCTCACAGACTGGCTACATCAGAACAAACCAGATAGCAATGTTCTGTTCATCGACAAGGATTTTGGCGAATTCAACTTCATAAAGACTTCGGAAGATCTTTATACCTATGCTATTGACAATTTGCCGGCAGGTGGTGACAACTATCTCCTTATTGACGAAGTACAAGATATAGAAAACTACGAGGTTGCGCTCAGAAGTCTCTATGCTGAGGACCGGTGCCAGATTATTGTCACCGGAAGCAATGCCTATATTTTCTCTAACGAGATTGCAACAAAGTTCTCGGGAAGATACATTGAGATACCTATAA
>CAYTXF010000128.1:0-7397 GCA_964440745.1 uncultured Bacteroides sp. | reverse complement strand
TTGATGATCTTGCCGTGGCCTTTCTTGATCATGCCGGGGATGACAGCCTTGGCGCAGATGAATGGAGCCACCAGGTCAATGTCAACCACCTTGCGGAAATCAGCCACATCCATGTCCTCCATGGGTATGCGCTTGATGATTCCGGCGTTGTTGACCAAGATGTCGATTGTGCCAACAGTTTTTTCGATATCGGCCACCATGGCCTTTACGGCTTCTTCGTCGGTAACATCGCATATGTAGCCTTTGGCCGGAATTCCAGCCTCCTTATAATTGGCAATGCCAAGGTCCATCGACTTCTGCGTGCTGCAGTTGTATACTATTTTTGCACCTGCTTCATAAAGGGCTTTTGCGATAGCAAACCCAATTCCGTAGACACCTCCAGTGACGAGGGCTACTTTTCCTTCAAGAGAGAAATTAACCATATCGTAAAGTACTATTTATTTTAGATAAACTAAATTTTTTGCTTAAAATTATATGAATTTGAGAGATAATTGTTAGAAATTCATAAAATTGTTTTGAAAATCTATTTTAAGGATTTCATGTAGGAGAGCCATGTCGGAGCATCGGCAAAACCTCCGATTTCGCGAGAGCCGCAAGAGATCACTCGGTATCTAATGATGCCATCTTGGTCAGGACGCACGAAAATTAGATAGTTGAGATCATCCTCTTTCACATTGACCAAATTGTCAGGGCTTACCAAAATGCCAAGGCCTACGCTCTCTATCCAGTCAGGTTGATTCTTGTCAGGCACATTGCTTCCCCATGAAGCTGCTCGGCCTTGTGGCAACAGAAAGCCCTGATTGTCGCATTCGAGTTTCTGTACGCCGGTGCAGAAAGTGTCAGTTGGCAAATACCCATCGAGCAGAATCTCTACTGACAGGGCGCGGCAGTCCGCAGCCATGGAGTAGCGCTGCTTCATCTGCAGAGGATGGCCGTTGAAAATCCAATCCTTGTCCACGACCTCGATTGTGGCTGAGTCTAAGACGGTCTGGGTGCGCGATGCCACTGAGTCGATGGTGACCGGAGCGCCATTTTGCCATCCTCGGAATGAGCCGGCTCCAATTGATTTCCCAGCCCAAAGCACATCGCAACCATAGCCCTGGGCCAATTGCTCAGGGGTGGTGTAAAACCCGGTGACATCGAGCTCGAGCTGAGGCTTCTGCTTTACATAGAGATCCAGGCTCTGTCGATTGTCCATGTACACTCGGTAAGCCACCCAGGGATTCTCGATCACTGCTCCATGGCCATAGATGCTGTTGTACATGTCCATGGTGTTGGCATCGCCCGGATAAGTGATCGATTGGATGCGGGGATGCATGCCATGATGGTCAAAGAGTTTGATATAGGCATCGGTCTGGGCTAAGGCACCAATAGCGGCCATAATCGAGGCGAGGAAAATTTCCCAGCGTTTCATATCCGGCAATTGCTTAATGGATTATCTCTTGCGCCTTGCCCTTGGCATCGAGGCTGAACAGAGGCATAGTAGCCTCGGGGTCAACCTGGTAGTAATGCACAGCGCTGTCATTGACATAGGGATAATAGGTATTGAGCAGGCGTATCATCTCAGCGCCGGCCCAGATGGCAGGGCCATAGCCATGAGCAGCCTTCACGCTTACGGGCCGATAGGCATAGTAAGCGGGATCGAATCCCATGCCAGTGCCCACGCACACATCTTCCACCTCGCCCTTGGCGTTGACCTTGGATGCTACTGCTTCCCAGGCTAACTGGGCCACAGGTCCAAATGTGATCGGGTCGAGCCAGCCCTCGTTGACGCCATGAGCTATGGCGTATGCGAAGATGGCAGTTGCCGATGTTTCGTCGTAGGTCTCTGAGCGGTCGAGGAGCTGATGCCAGAATCCGTCGATGCCTTGTAGCTGGGCCAGGCCGTCGGCATGCTTGCGGTAAATGTCAAGAAGCTGGGCGCGACGCGGATGATTTTCAGGCAGATAATCAAGCAGCTGGCTAAGAGTAAGGATCGCCCATCCGTTGGCGCGTCCCCAAGCCATAGAGGGCTGGTGCGAGGCATCTTCCACATATCCATGACGGAAAATGTTCTTTTCGGGCATCCACATTCTCTTGATAAAGCCGGAAGCTATGTCAGCGGCCTGATCGAGCTGTTTGGGATCTGAGGCATACTGGCTGCGCACAGCCATCGAGGGCAGCGCCATGAACATATCGTCGAGCCACACAGCGTTATAGTGGGGTCGATTGCGGGCGATGGTGCCATCGGGCAGATGCACAGGCGTCTCTTCCACGATTTTCCAGTATTGCTCGATGTAAGGTTGGATCTTGAGCGATGAATCGGCCATAGCAGCGCGCATCCAGGCTCCGGCCATAGCCCCGGCATCGTCGAGGGTGAGAGGCTGCTTCACTTGGCGCATCTGGCCATCCTCCTTGAGGTCGCCAGTGTATTGGTCGGCCTCCTTGGCCAAGAAGCGGATGCGATCGCTCACATAATCGGAGTAGCGAGAGTCGCCAGTAATCTTGGCGGCATCGAGTAGGGCATCGTACATCACGGCCCACTCGTAACTGGTGAGTCGATAGGTGCCTTGATTCACCTTGCCATCGGTCATCCGGGCCGGAGTCACATCGTCGACATAGGCAAATACGCGGTCGATGGTTGCCTTCACTGAGTCAGCCGACAATTGGCCGTAAGGAGTCACATAGTCGGGTTGCAACAGATGGAGCGGGGTGGTGGAGTCATTGATTTCCGCCTCTGTCTCGGGTGCCGCGCTCTTGTTGCAGGCGCAGAGCGATAAGGCCAGGAAAGCTATGACATATAAATTGCGATTCATAATTGATAAGTCTTTTCCATCATAGAGAATATGGAATATTTAGGTATCGATTATTTGATTTTGGTGCCACGAAACGTTTTGCCTTTGAGGTCAGAACCAAAATAGAAGCCAGGTTCGGCGGGCTGATTGTATGCCACTTGCTGGTTGGCTATGCTTACGCGATAGGCGGGGTCCTGCAAGAATGTGTGGAAGCGGTAATCAGTAGGGATGGTGGTCACATAGAGACGCAGGGTAGAATTGTCTTTGGTGCGCATCAGCACTTCTTCGCGCCAGTCGCCCACGATGTCGCCTTGGAGCGAGGGATTGCGCTTGGTGCCATTGTTCCACATGCATTCGTCGAAAGTCACAACCTCGTCGAGCGACTTGTTTTCCCAGTTGTACTTGCTGATGACGTTGCCATCGAGGATCTCATAATTGAGATCGCCGTCCCAAAGCACGCAGAAGTTGGCAGGGATCGCGCTGGCGATTTCGCTGATGAATTCCTTTTGAGGCAGGATCAGCTGACCGTCGAAAGAGAGCAGACCGCCGGTGTTGGGCGACCAGAGCTCGACTCCGGGATGAGTGGGATCGATGTCGGCAGCCATGCAGCGGCCAATGTCCTTGTCGCTGGGATAGCGAAGAATGACCTTGCCAGTGGCGGCTTCGCGCAGAGTGGTGCCATCCTTCTTATTCTCGTGGCAACCCCATACATAGTATTTCTCGCCATTGATGTCGGAGAGCAGATGAATGGCGTCGCCATGGTACATGCCAGTGGAATAGAGGCCTGTGCCGTCGTGGTCAATCGTCATCTGACCATACACTATTTCGTCACATCCGTCGCCGTCAACATCTGCTACACGCAGATTATGATTGCCCTGACCAGCATAGGCCTCATTCCCTGGAGTGTCTGAGTCGAACACCCAGCGTTGCTTAAGATTCTTTCCGTCCCAATCGAATGCTGCAAGCACCGATCGGGTATAGTATCCGCGGCACATCACCACCGAGGGATGCTCACCGTCGAGATAAGCGATGGCTCCAAGGAAACGGTCGCAGCGATTGGCGTATTTGTCGCCCCAGGCACCCATGTCGCCGCGCGGAGGCACATAGTCGATGGTTTTCAATGCCTTGCCTGTCTTGCCATCGAAGATAGTAAGGTATTCCGGCCCCCAGAAGATGCGGCCCTTCATATTGCGGTAGTCGGCTTTGCGGTCGCCGATCATGCGGCCGGTGCCGTCGATGGTGCCGTCGGCTGTCTTCGCTACGATTTCAGCGCAACCGTCACCATCAAGGTCATAGACCATGAATTGGGTGTAATGGGCGCCCGAGCGGATGTTAAGGCCCAGGTCGATGCGCCAGAGCTGGGTGCCGTCGAGTTTGTAGCAGTCGATAAGGGTGGTGCCGGTGAGGCCGTCCTGGGAATTGTCGCGAGAATTGCTGGGATCCCACTTCAGGATGATTTCATATTCGCCGTCGCCGTCGACATCGCCGATCGAGGCATCGTTGGCATTGTAGGTATATTCCTTGCCAAATTCATCCACCATTCTCTCGGGTGTATTGAGCGGAATGTTGATGTACCCCAGGGGAGCATTGGCGGGCAGAGTGTACGATCCGGCAAGATCGCCAACTGATGGCTTTACTTCGTAGGAGACAGCGTCGGTGCCAGCATAATTGTCGACAAAGTATGTGACATCCTTGACAGGCTTGCTGTTGATCTTTTTGCCATCGCGATATACATCGAAAGCCTGATTCATGGGGTCCTGTGTGAGGTAGCGCCATGACACCACCACTTTCTCGGGATTGTCGCGCACAGCGACCACTCCGCGACCGAGATTCTCCATCTTCAGTTTGGAGAAATCATATTTTGCTTGAGCGAATCCGCCAAGGCCCACGAGAGCCAGAGTCAGAAGAAGGGCTGTTTTTTTCATTGGTCTGTCTTAATCGAGATGGAAAACTTCTTTTACGGGAATTGTGACAGGGGAATTGTCGGGATTTACCTCCATGATGTCGGCCATGAAATCCCACCATTTGCGAGTGATCTCGTCGGCAGCATCAGCATCCTGAGAGTTGGCATCGCCCACTACCTCTTGGTAACCGAAAAGGATGTTGGTGTCTTTGTCCCAAAAGATTGAGTAGTTTTTCACGCCTGCGTCGGCAAGCTGTTGGCGCAGTTCGGGCCACAGTTGAGCGTGGCGCCTTTGGTATTCATCCTCGAAGCCGGGCTTGAGGAACATTTTGAAAGCGAAGCGTGTCATGATATTATTTTTTTTCGAATTTCAGATTTTTGAGCCAGTCGGTGAGTTCGGCCAGCATGAGGTCGCGCTGCTTGAATTTGGTGCGGTATCCCCAGCCATGACCGCCAGCGGGATAGATGTGCATGGCTACAGGCACTTCGGCATCCACCAGCGCATTATAATAAAGGATGCTGTTGATAGGCTTCACCACCTTGTCGTCGCTGCAGAGGGCCAGGAAGGCCGGAGAGGTGGTAGAGGTGACCTGCTTGTCGGATGACCACTCGGTGACCAGCTCTTCCGATGGATTTTCTCCCAAGAAGCCGCGTCGCGTGCCACCATGAGTGATGTCTTTGTCAAGAGAAATCACTGGATAGAAAAGTATCTGGAATGCGGGCGCGCAAGCTTCGGTGGGGTGGGTGGCAATCGCCGAAGCCAGATGGCCGCCAGCAGAAGAACCCATGATTCCGATTTCGGCCGGATTAATGCCCCAGACCTCAGCGCTGTCAGTGAGGATCTTGAAGGTGGCCTTCACGTCGTCCATGGGGATGTTGCGGTCGCCCTCGGGAAAATTGTATTCGACTACAGCGTAGGCATAGCCTAAATTATTAAAGTAGGGAGCCCAATAGTAACCCTCATGGTTTTGGGCCAGGTGAGTGTAACCTCCGCCAGGGCACGCCACCACTGCGCGGCCATTTTTGGCCGGGGGCAGGAAAACTCTCATTTTGGGAGTGTCGAACTCAATCACTCTACCCTGGGCCCAGGCCGAG
The DNA here is from genome assembly GCA_964440745.1 of uncultured Bacteroides sp. Classification (GTDB taxonomy): domain Bacteria; phylum Bacteroidota; class Bacteroidia; order Bacteroidales; family Muribaculaceae; genus CAG-873. The sequence goes on along the minus strand of CAYTXF010000128.1, from coordinate 1,625 downwards.
AGCCCAGCGCAGGACAGCATTAAGGAAATAAGGAAGATTAGTTTTCGTTTCATGGTCGAATCTGATTATTGTTATTGACGGTACAAAATTACATCTATTTTCCTGCAAAAAAAAGTAATTACGTTCACAAAATTTGTATTAAGTTGATTTATTAGTGCTTTGGACAATTCTACAAAACAAATGTATTTTTTCATAGGACATCCTCGGAGGCTTATTATTAATTTTGCAACAAGTAAAAACCTATTAATCATGAAAAATTTCAAGAACTTCCTCCTCGGCATAGCCCTGGCCACCGGCTTGACGGCCACGGCCGCTGATCCAGCAAGCGTGTTTATCACCGCTGGTCAGTCCAACGCAGATGGCCGCGAGACCATCGAATTTCTTCCCTCATATCTTAAGGGAGGATACAAGCATCTTAAATATGCCAACGTGACATCGGAATGCGACGGCACTTTCTCGGAATTTAAATTTGGCAAGCGTTTCGCTTTTTCTGACATCACCAATTATTATATAGAGCAGGCCTTAGGCAAGGACTTTTATTTTATCAAATGCGCCTATGGTGGCACAGCCATAGCTCCCGGAGCCACTCATGCCCATCTTCCCGTCTGGTATGCCGAGCCATCATGGATCGCTGCCAACAAAGCATATCGCGGCAATATCGACGAAGGCAAGTCGCTGACCTTGGCCCTTACCGATGGCTTTGCCCAATGCGCCAAGACCACGCTTTCGGGCCTTCCCGGAGGCTATGATGTGAAAGCAATCCTGTGGCATCAGGGCGAGAGCGACCGACGCAAGGCTGGTGATTATTATCAGAATTTCAAGGACATGATCACCTACATGCGCGATCAGATATATGCAGTGACCGGCGATGAAAGCGACAAGACGCTCCCCTTTATTTTTGGCACTGTGCCCCATGGTTCCAAGCAATACAGCGCCGGCGTGGAAGAGGCTCAGATGCGCGTGGCTGCCGAGTTGCCCAATGTGTATGCCATAGACCTAAGCGATGCTGGCCTGCGCGCTGACGATCTGCATTTCGATGGACCTTGGACAGAATATGTAGGCAAGCTGATGTACAACAAGCTCGTGGAGCTGAAGCTTGTCGAGGGCAAGTCCATCGAGGCAGCAAAGCCTAAGGTAGCCTCGCCCACCGACAATCTTAGCATCAACGTCGATGCCGAGCGTCAATGGCATTTCGGCACAGCCTGGTCAGAAGAGACGGCAGCAGCTCTCGAGGCTGATGAAAAATGGGAAGAATTCAAAAGCCTTGGTTATCGCTTTACCGCTCCCTTGCGCCAGCTCCAGGAACTCACACACAATGGCTCAACCGTGAAGGAGACAGCAGGCCTTTTCTTCAAGTGCCCCACAGGCAACCGCATAGTGCTCAACCCCAATAAATTCCTGTGTCTTTACCACGATAATATCTCTATGGTAATCCCCAAGGTGGTGGCCGGACAGACAATAGCCATCACAACTCGCTCGGCCAAGGGTGAGCGCGCTCTCACCACTGACAGCACGGAGCAATTGCAACTGGTAAGCGGAGGTGAGCCCTCGGCTGGAAAAGTGACTAATGTATGGATTGTAAAGGATGATGTGAAAGAGCCGGTGGATTTGATTTTCCATTCTCA
>CAYTXF010000127.1:0-7490 GCA_964440745.1 uncultured Bacteroides sp. | reverse complement strand
TAGGAGAGGGGCTCCGTGAGCCCCGATAGGAGAGGGGCTCCGTGAGCCCCGATAGACCGCGGCTCACGGAGCCGCTCTCCTATCCGATGAGGTCGCGGTAGATGTCGAGGGCGGCCTTGATTTCATCGGGGGTGCATGTCTGGTTGATGTGCACATCTCCGATGTCGCTGAGGAGTGTGAAATTGATGGCATCGGCCGTGGCATTCTTCTTGTCATGGCCCATGAGCGCCAGCAATGCTGGATAATCCTGGCATGTGATGTCGTAATATCCGTAATGCTCCTTGACATACTGCGCAAACTGATGCAGCGTCTCGGCCGGGAAATTGAGTTTCATGTGGCTGAGAATCAATTCTACGACCAAGCCCCAGGCCACTGCGTAGCCATGAGGGATAGGCGATTTGCGCTCATTCATGGCGTAGCTCTCAAAAGCATGGCCTATGGTGTGGCCAAGATTGAGGGCTTTGCGATAGCCTGTCTCGAATGGATCGCTCGACACGATATTCTGCTTCACTTGCACGCTCTTCTCGATCAGATGCAGCAACGCATCAGGAGCCACCGGCTGCTGAGTGATGTCATATTTCATCAGGTCGGCGAATGTGGCCTTGTCGTCGAGCAGGCCGTGCTTTAGCATCTCGGCGTAGCCCGACAGCAACTGCTGCATGGGCAATGTATTGAAAAATAGAGTAGAGATGATCACAGCCTCAGCCTCGGCAAAGGCTCCGATCTCATTCTTAAGCCCATTGAAATTGATGCCGGTCTTGCCTCCAACGGCTGCGTCGACAGCAGCCAGCAATGTGGTAGGCAGATTGATAAAGCGGATCCCCCGCTTGAAGGTGGCCGCAGCAAACCCGCCAATATCTGTGATCACGCCTCCGCCCACGTTGATTATCACCGACTGGCGCGAGGCGTTGTTATTACTGAGTTCTTTCCATATTTGCTGAAGCGCGTTGATCGTCTTATTCACATCGCCCGAAGGCACTGTTATGATATGGGCCTCTTGCACAGCCTTGGACTGGCTTTTGAGGATGGGCAGGACAAACTGAGCCGTGTTGATGTCTACCAAAACGAAGACATTCGGACATTTGAGAGAGGCTACTAAATCGTCGATAGCCTCAATCACCAAATTGGTGTATATGATCTGCTGTTCCATAACTAAAATAGTTTTTGGGTTTTAGGATTTAGGGAAATTGTTTTGAAATCAGGATTTGTACCCAAATCCTAAATCCCAAATTCTAAATCCCTCAATTTATACAACAATTGAGGAAAGAATTTGGCACACTGCCACATCGAATCATACACAATATCCGCACCGGCCTCATACAGAGCCTCTTTGGGGATAGGCCCCGTAGCCACTGCCACGGTGAAAGCCCCCGAGCGTGCTGCCGACTCTACCCCGAGAGGAGCGTTTTCGAAGGCTATCGCATGTGCCGCATCTACGCCAGCGAGCTCCATCGCCTTGAGATAAGGATCGGGATGTGGCTTGCTGTGCTCGGTATTTGCCGCAGTGATGCGCATGCCGGGAAGAAAGGCCCCTGGGTAGTCGTCGTTGAGGCGGGATATCAGGCTCGACTGACCGCTGCCCGTAACCAACACCCGGCTGATGCCCTCACTCTCCAAAAATCGCAGCAACTCGGCTGCTCCCGGCATCTGTTCTACGGGAGGCATGGCCTGGAAGTTGCGGCTTTTCTGCGCGTATAGTGCCTTCACCTCCTCCGGGGTGGCATCGCGGCCGTATTGGCGATTGAATAGTATGTTGATGGTGGAGGCGCCGGTGCGACCCTCGTACATGAAAAATTCGTCGCGGTCAGCGGCAATGCCATTGTCATCCGCCATTTTCTTCCAAGCGTCAGCATGATGGGGCATCGAGTCATACAGCGTCCCATCCATATCTATCAAAGCGGCAATATTATGGTCTTTGGTCTTCATCGTCTTCATCGTCTTCATCGTCTTTGGTCTTCATCGTCTTCATCGTCTTTGGTCTTCATTGTCTTCGGTCTTCATCGTCTTTGGTCTTCATCGTCTTCGGTCTTCATCGTCTTTGGTCTTCGTCGTCTTCATCGTCTTCGGTCTTCATTGTCTTCGGTCTTCATCGTCTTTGGTCTTCGTCGTCTTCGGTCTTCATCGTCTTTCCATGAAGACCATGAAGACCAAGAAGACCATGAAGACGATGAAGACCATGAAGACCATGAAGACCATAAAGTCTTCATGGGAGTAATCCTTGTTGGCGAAGGTAGAGGGAGTCGGCAGCAGTGATGGTGTCGCTGTTGAGGTCAATCGAGGCGGCTGTGGGTCGCTGATTGATGTCGATGCGCGCAAACTCCGAATTGCGCACGCCGCGCCGGAACACATTCTGGAACTGCCGTATGAGGTTGACTCGCGTGGTATCCGCCAAGGCCATTGTGCTCACGCTCTCTTTTTCGTTGAATCGCGCTCGCCCAAGGCGTATCTTGTACTTATCCATATTGCCCTTGACATTGATGCCAAATTTAAAGGGTATCGGGCTCTTCAGCACCGCAATATGGTAGTCGAAATTCATCTCCAAGTCATTGTGGCCCTGCACGCCCAGGGTGTATCGGTCAAAGTCAAACATGAAGGGGAAGAGTTGCATCGTGTTGTCCTCCACCACCATCTCGGCCGACATGTGCTTGATCATATTAGTCTGCTTATCCTTGAACATCAGCCACTTGGATATCGTCTTGAAAGTCTCCTCATCCAAGAATACGAGCGAATCGCCCTCGATGTTGATGACTGCATTGAGGGTCGGAAGCACCAAGTTCATCTCCTGATCGACATCAGACGTGGCGGCTATCTTGGCCCCGACGATTCCTCCCAAGTCGCGCATCAGAGGCATGATGCTGTCAAGGGCTGGCACCAAATTCAGGAAGTGGCGGATGTTGAAATCCTTAAGGTCCATGGCGAAGCCAAACTTCATCTCCTTAGTCGAAGGCGCAGCATACAGGGCCGACAGATCGAGGCTGCCCACGCTGGAGGATGCCTTAAGATCGCTCAGGTTGAGAGCGCCCTCGTACATAAGAGCCTTGCCGCTGAGGTCATTGAGGATAAAGTCGGAATACAGCACATTGTTGGCGTGAAGATTAAACTCCGCGTCGATATTCACGGGTATCAGCAGCGGACCCGACACGCTGTCGGTCTGCTCGATGGCTATATCCTTGTCGAGGGCATGCTCATCATCGAGGTCGCCCTGGAGCTTGGCTCCAGCATTTGCTGCGCCGGTAAAGAAGGCATTGGCGAGTTCGTTGACATTGATCGTGTCGGAGAGCATGTCGAATATCAACTTGAGCGGCTGTCGTCCCTGGCGCGATGTCAGAGCGCGCTTGAGGTTGGACACTACGCCCGAGATTAGGAAGTCGCTCTGACCCGCCTTGTAGCCGACATTCTCAAGCACAATTGAATCGTTGTTGAACTTCAGATTGAAATTTTCCACCCTATTCCTCACTGGGAAGGAAGATGTGAACAGGCCAGCTCTCTCGGCAGTCAGCGTGCCGCGCAGATTCCAATCGAGCAGAAAACGCCGCATGCCGCGCGAGGTGCCCCAGTCCATGATTTCCACATCCTGCTGGTTGGTCTCGGCATGCACGCGCTTATGGCCGGTATTCTGGCTGCGCGCCCGACGTATCTCGCGAGCGAGCAGGAATACCGAGTCAGGCGAAATCTCGGGATGCGCCTTCGACAGGGAGTCGGCTATGGCCTGGGTCTGTTTGCGTATGGCGCTGCGGCCATCGTCGGGGAGTTTGTTGATGCGAGCGCGCAACTGGCTGCCCGTCACCATGAAGCGAGTGGAGTTGTCGCCCGTGGCCATACGCTTTATGCTGGCATTCAGGGTGAATAGCGGCAGGTGAGCATCGCCTTTGTATCGGCGCATGGCCACGCTGCCATCCAAGTCGCGCAGACGGAACACTGCCGAGTCGGTAAGCGACAGCAATGAGAAACGCCCTATTTGGAGACGTCCGCCCATAGGAATGATTGCTGTGGTATCCTCGGTAACACCCTGATTGAGAGCTCCGACACCTATCTTGAAGCCATCGACATCTATTCTCAGCCCCTCTGCCAAGATATGGGCAGTGTCGACAGCGATGGAGGCAGTAAGCAGATCGTCGATCTGACGGGTATGTACCTCCGAGGTGTCGCGCCGGCTGCGCCGGGTGATGGTGGTGCTCTCGTTGGTGCCAAACTTTCCCGCAACCGTATTGGCCGTGAACATCATCTGGGTGTCAGCCGACAAATAATAGAAATTTTTCGCCTCGATGTTGCCTTCGGCCCGGATCTGATGGAATTTGTCGCGGGTGAACATCGACTGGGCAGCCGTGATGGCTGTATGCATCGTGATGGTGCCGTCGACAGTGGCACCCTCAAGCATCTGGGTGATCTGGCTGGGCAGGCGGTTGAGGACCACCTCGCCATTGATGGTGCCATCGAAATACGGGTCGCTCAGCAGATGGCTGACATCACCTTCGAGTTCGATGGTGGTGGCGGGACCTGCCACTAAGAATTTCTTGACATCCGCAGTGATGGCATCCAAGTCCTGGCCCTTAACGGCAATCGCCAAGTCGAGCGCTAACTTGCGGAAGTCAAGCTGCTGCCATAGGAAAAAGCACTGAGGGATGCGGATATCGACATCGGCATATGGTATTTGGTCAGTGTCAAGGTTGTAAGGCTGAGTAAGGGCTATGCCCACCCCTACCTTCATATCGGTATGGATGCCTTTCGGAATACTGTATTCCTGACGGAGCGAATCTGGGAGCGACGCGATGACATCAGAAATCGACACGGGGTCAATCTCGATGTTGAAGTCATTGAGTATCAAATCTTTCTCAAAGTCCAAGTCGGCATTGAGTCGACCTTGGAGCAGAGAGAGGGAGAAATCGAAGTCGGATAGGCTGAGTTGATAAGGCTTCTTGAATTGCCAGTTGATGGTGCCGTTGCATCCAGCATCGATCGACTGCTGGCCAATCATCGAAAGCAGCGGTGTGGCAATGTTGGTGTTGATGTCGATATCATAGATAGGATAGTCGAGATCCGAGGGCTTGCCGTCCTTGCCATCAGAACCAATGCTCTCCGCATTTTCGCTTTGAAGCCGAGCGGTGCTCAATGTGACATCGGCATAGGTGCCAGTGCTGAGGTCGGCATAGCGCAGGATCTTAGGGTTTTCGAGCATGAAACTCTTGATGCGGATGTCAGGGATTTCTGTCTCTTCCTCGCTCTCATCAGCGCTCTCATAGATTGTGTAATTGTTTAGTTTGTCATTGACGATGAGGAGGTTGGCATTGGCGCCATCGATAGTGACATCATTGAGATAGATCTTGCCCAATGCCAACTGGGCGAGATTGATGCCGCCGCTGAAGCGGTCGATGCTCACCAGGGTGTCGGCCCAAGCGGGCAGGGTGTCGCGAGCCGCCGTGGGCAACTGCTTGATGTCGCGGCTGATGACAGTAAGGCTGTCGACCTGAAGGTTCAAGAATGGGTAATTGCCCTTAAGCTGCAGTTCGACCCTTCCGAGCGTGACATCGGCATTTAGCATGCGGTTGGCCACTACCTCGGTGAGCGGAGTGAGGCGTTCGGGACGCAGAAGTTTGACTGTGCTCAGCAGCACGCCAAAGACCAGCAGCGCGGCCGCCAGTATTACCCAGAATAATATTTTTAGAACCGTCAGTAAGTATCGCATCTTTATGTCATCTTACAGTGATGTGAAAGCATCCTTGCTTGCGTTCGTACTTTACATAGCAGCGACCTTGGTCGCGAAGATCTTTCAGCACCTCGGCCAAGAGATTCTTCATGTCTTCCTGGGTGCGGTGCACTCCGGCATCATTGTCGCATGCGAATTGCACATAACTGATGTCGAAGGTGGTGCCATACTGGTGAGCGCTCTCCTCGGTAGCGTTTTTGTTGACGCGGCGAAGTTTGCTCACAGTGGCGGGTGTGCGTGTGACGCTGGTCACCTTTATGCGGTAGTCGCCCCCGCCCCGATTCTGCATCTCGTCCTTGAAATTGCGGCCAATGTCGTGGAGCAGCGTGGCTGCCTCGGGCACAAGATAGGGATAGGAGTGGGTAAGATCGTCGACATAGAAATCCTCGCAGGTCACGATCTCTTCGATGGGTCGGCGCAGGTTCCAAGCCGAATTGAGGTCGGTGATAGGCCGGATGCCCAAAGCGCGGGCTGGCACCAAGTGCACATGGTTGCTGTCGTTGAAGACCTTGGCCAATGGACCGCCTATGGGGTTGATCTTCATCTTCACGCAATTGCCGTCGGGCATGGAGTCCATCTTATACAGATAGGGATTTTCTTGCTCTTCAAAAAGATAGGAGATATTTCGAACTTTGGTTTTTACGGATACGGGGCTGGCCTTGGCGTCCCAGCCGGCTGATACATGCTGAATAATGAGAACCACGCTGGCGCCAAGGAAAGCACAGAGCATTCCCAGCAGAAAGCCTTTGAAATGGGGCTTAAGCCGACGCTTTTTCTTCTTTTTCTTCTTCTTTTTTGCTTCCATATAAAATTGAAAGCGTAAAGTTACACATTTTTCTTAGAAAATACAAATTACAACTTGCAACTTGTCACTTGTCACTTGTAACTTGTAACTTGTCACTTGTAACTTGTAACTTGTAACTTGTCACTTGTAACTTGTCACTATTTGTGTCGGGAGAGCAGTTCGCGTTCGAGGTCGGCGATGCCCATGCCGCGTGCCTCCAGGAGCACAAGAAGATGGTAAACCAGGTCGCTGGCCTCGTAGATCAGGCGTTCGCGGTTGTCAGCCACAGCCTCGATTACAGTCTCGATTGCCTCCTCGCCCACCTTTTGGGCCATCTTGTTGATGCCCTTGTTGAAGAGATAGGTGGTGTACGAGCCTTCGGGCATCTCCTGATGGCGCTGATGGATGGTTTGGGCCAGGCGGCGTATGAAGCCCTCGGGATAATTCAGGGCCGACGCGGCAGTGGCTGGAGCAGCCTCCGGGGCGGCGGGGTTCTCTTCGAAGCCTTTGCCCTCGGCTTTGGCAGCAGCCTTGCCCTCAGCCTTGGCTATTGCCGAGGCTCCGCCAGCGGCCGGAGCAGATGAGCAGGCTTGCGGCAACTCGGCGTCGAAGCAACTCACCTTGCCAGTATGGCATGTGGGGCCATGAGGGATGGCGCGGACGAGCAGGGCATCGTTGTCGCAGTCTGCAGCAATCGACACCACATCCAAGAAGTTGCCGCTGGTTTCGCCCTTGGTCCAGAGGCATTGGCGGCTGCGGCTGTAGAATGTGACGCGGCCCTCAGCCACGGTCTTCTCGTAGGCCTCGGGGTTCATATAGCCGAGCATCAATACTTTAAGCGTGCAGTCGTCTTGCACAATCACAGGGATCAATCCCCCGCATTTATCAAAATCAATTGTCATTGGGATTTGGGATTTGGGATTTGGGATTTGGGATTTGGGAACGACGAAGACCATGAAGACCATGAAGACCATGAAGACCATGAAGACCATGAAGACCATG
>CAYTXF010000126.1:0-7593 GCA_964440745.1 uncultured Bacteroides sp. | reverse complement strand
GTTAATCAGATTATATGTGAATTTTTGATTATTTGAGCAATTCATATCGGTTGAGCCAACTCAGAGCTTGCATATAATTGTACTCGGTCTCAAGATAAGCGAAGGCCTGCTCTTGATAGTAATTGAGTTCGCCGATGTAATCGAGCACAGTAAGCTCGCCAGCCTCGTAAGCCTTTTCCAAATATCCCACATATTTGTTATCGCCGAAGACTGTGCGATATTGCTGCATTTGGCCATTCCAAAGGTCGAGGGCAGCGAGACGCCCAGCAATTTCCGATTTTCGCTCCGAGGCCGTCTGCTCGCTTTCGCGCTGGGCAGCATCGCGGCGCAGCAGAGCGGCTTGGCGCGCCTTACGGTTTTCAAAGAAGGGGAGGGTCATGCTGGCAGTGATGCCGTTGAAGCGATCGCCCATTTCAGCCTGATGCTCATATCCAAGCGAGAACGAGGGGAAACGGCTTTGGAGGGCAGTGCTGGCATTCAATTCCTCCTGGGTTGCTGCCATCATCTGCGACTGCAGCAGGGGATCGTCGCTCACCTGGCTCAAATATTCTTCGCGGGTGCGGATTTTCTCCAGGGGATATTGAGTCACGTCGGAGAGGTTCAGCTCTACGGTGGTCATGCCCTGCAATTGGGCCACAATCTCTTTTTGGCGAGCGTCGAGAGCTACGGCCTGATTTTGGTATTTGAATGCCTCATAGGCAGCCTTGCGCTCGTCGAGCACAGTGATTTGGCCTTGCTCCAAACTGCTGGCAATTGATTTCGACATTTGGGCGATGTTGTCAAGCAGGGTTTGGGTCAGCTCCATCTGTTTGCGCACATATACCAGTTCCACCAGCAATTCCTTGGCCGAGAGGGCCAATTCCAACTGCTGGTTTACCAGCTCCATTACGGCCACATTCTGGCCCTGCTGGGCTGCCCGGCGGCGTGCGCGGTACAAGCCTGGCCAATCGAACGACTGGCTGATGTCAAGCTGCAGCTTATTGCCAATGCCGTCCTTACCCCACACTCGCGTGAAAGCGACTTCGGGGTTCGAAATTGAGTTGGCATCGCTGTCGTCGCAGTTCTGAGCCGCCAGGATTTCCTGTTGGGCCAACAATGCCGAGTTATGGTCTACAATCTGGTCAATGACCGAATCAAAGGTAGTCTGAGCGAATGCTGTAGAGGTCATCGCTAACATCAATAGTAATGGTATTTTCCTCATTTGGGGGAATAAATAGTTGATTTCTCAGCAAAATTACCAATTATTTATAAAACACACCTAAAATTTCTTTAGTTTTTTCCTCTTTTACAAATTAGAATGTAGAGGGCAGGCACCACATATATGTTGAGGAGGGTGCTGCTGATAAGACCTCCCAAGATTACTAATGCCATGGGTGACTGTATCTCGTTGCCGGGCGCATGGCCGTTGACAGCCAATGGGATAAGGGCCAACGCCGAGGTTAAGGCTGTCATGATGATTGGCAGCAATCGATCCACAGATCCGATTTTGACTCTCTGCTCCAGGTCCACCCCTTCACGCTGGAGATTGTTGTAGCGCGAGATCAGCAGCATGCCATTGCGAGTGGCAATGCCCAAGAGGGATATGAAGCCGATGATGGCCGGAATGTTGAGTTCTGACCCTGTGATAACCAGGATGCACACGCCGCCAATCATCGCCAAGGGCATATTGACCAGCACGATCAATGACTCTGCCACGTTGTGGAATTCATGGTAGAGCAGCATGAAGATGATCAGCAATGCCCCCAGCGAGGTCCACACTAATGTGCGGCTTGCCGAAGACTCGCTTTCAAACTGTCCGCCATAGCGGACATAGTAATTCTCAGGCAAGCTGATCTCATCCTCAATCTTCTCCTGTATCTCATTGACAGCGCCTCGCAGGTCACGCCCCTCGACATTTGCCGATATTATGAGCCGCCGCTGCACATTTTCGCGATTAATGGTGTTAGGGCCCGTACTCGACACAATCTGCGCCAAGGTGCTCAGGGGCACTTTGCCATAGCGAGTGTCAGCCATAATGTTGCTGATCGCTTCGATGCTTGCGCGGGTATTCGCATCATACATAAGAGTGATGTCGTAGGGACGCCCTTCTTCGTAGACTTTCGACACTACTGTGCCGCTTAGGGCTGTTTCCACAAGGCGACGGAAATCGCTCATCGTCACCCCATATCCGGCCAAGACTTCGCGGCGCGGTATGATTTCAATCTGAGGGCGCTCGATCTGCTGCTCTATATTCACATCCACAATGCCCGGCACTTCGCTGATCTCCTGCCGGATTTGTTTGCCAAGGGCGAAGAGTTGGTTGAGATCGTCACCAAATAGTTTGATAGCAATTTGCGCCTCGGTGCCGGAGAGCATGGCATCGATGCGGTGAGAGATTGGCTGGCCGATTTCAATGTTGACTCCCGGAATCTGGCTTAGCTTTTGACGCAGTTCGCGAGCGACCTCTCCGCGCGTGCGGCCGTCAAGGCGATATGGCGCCTCAATCTCTGAGACGTTAACGCCAAGCGAGTGCTCATCGAGTTCGGCTCGGCCGGTCTTTCTCGCCACAGTCTGAATCTCGGGCACGCTCATTATTATTTTTTCGGCCATGCGCCCTACCTTATCGCTTTCGTCAAGCGAGATGCCGGGGAGGGTGCTGACATTGATAGTAAATGATCCTTCGTTGAAGGCTGGCAAGAAACTGCGCCCCAAGGTGAAGAATAGGCCAAAGGCCACAGCGAAGAGACCCAAAGTGCTCCAAAGCAGGGGCTTGCTATGGCTGCGGTCGCCATTAAGGCCCAACAGGGCATCGAGGGATCGAGAATATGCTTTCTTCAAGTGGGCTGCCACCCAAGGCTCTTTCTCAAGCTTCTTCATTGCTCTCTTTGTGCCTAACAGCAGACTGCTCAGCACCGGTGTGACAGTAAGCGCCACAATTGTGGAGGCTACCAAGGCGATGATGAAGGCTACGCCCAGAGGTATGAGCAGGCGCCCCTCCATGCCGCTGAGGAAAAACAGAGGCAGGAATGAGGCTATGATGATCAGCGAGGAGTTGAAGATCGGCATGCGCACTTCAGCCGACGCATGGTACACAACCTCTATCACCGGCAATCTCTCTCCGACTGGTTTCTTGTAATTTTCTCTCAAGCGCTTGTACACATTCTCCACATCGACTATTGCATCATCTACCAGGCTGCCGATAGCGATGGCTATGCCTCCAAGGCTCATGGTGTTGATGGTAAATCCCAGCCAATGCAGAATCAGGATGGTGATGATTATCGAAAGGGGGAGAGCGACTACTGAAACGATAGTGGTGCGCACATTCATCAAGAAGAGGAAAAGCACGATTATCACAAAGATGGCGCCTTCGAAGAGCGATCTTTGCAAGTTGCCAATGGAATTGTCGATGAAGTCGCTTTGGCGGAAGATGTCGGTATGCACGCTCACCCCCGCGGGCAATGCATGCTCAAGTTTCTGAAGCTCTTTTTCAATATTTTCAGTAAGGGAAATGGTGCCCGCTCCTGCCTGCTTGGTGACAGTGATCAGCACCGAGGGTTCGCCCTGGATAGAGGCAGTGCCCAGACGCGGCTGCTTGCCTCCGACAGTCACTTCGGCTATGTCGTCGAGGGTCACAATGCTTTCGCCATCGCTCGCCACCACGCATCGGCCGATTTCCTCGGGATCGGTAGTGGATACCTGCCCCTTGATTATGTATTCATTGCCATATTCATAATGGATGCTGCCTCCTACGTTTTCATTCAGACCCTCTACGGATTCGAGCACCTGGCTTAGGCTGACGTCCATGCGGCGCATGCGCTCGGGCGATAGCAGGATTTGGAATTCCTTTTCTTCGCCTCCGATGACCGATACCTGGCTGACTCCCTTGATTGAGAGCAGACGCGGAGCTATCACGCGGTCGGCCACTGCTCGCAATTCGAGCAAAGGCACAGTGTCGCTGGTGAGGCCTATGATAAGCATTTCACCCAATATCGACGACTGCGGCCCCAGAGTAGGAGCCCCTACCCCGGCTGGCAGATCATTCGACAGATTATTGATGCGCTCGCTCACCATCTGTCGTGCCTGGTACACATCTTCGTTCCAGTCAAATTCTACCCATACTACTGAGAACCCCGTTGAAGAGGCTGATCTCACGCGCCTGACGCCGGCTGCGCCATTGACAGCAGTCTCAATTGGGAAGGTCACCGTCTTTTCCACTTCTTCCGGCGCCATGCCTGGGGCCTCGGTCATGACTACCACAGTAGGTGCGCTCAGGTCGGGAAATATGTCAACCTCGGTCTGAAGCAAGGCCCACATGCCGGATAGCAGTGCCACAGCGGTGACCACCAGCACAGTGAGCCTATTGGCAAGTGAAAAATGTATTATCTTGTTAAGCATGCTCGTAGAAATAATTATTCATTATTCACTGATCAACATACAATATCAATGAGTATGGCCTTCGGGCACAGCACCGCTGCTTTCTGCCAGCCTTACGGCAGTGGCACCCTTCACCACTATGTTTTGGCCGGGCTGCAGCCCCGATTTGATCTCTACGCGCACTCCATCGTTCTGGCCGATCTCTACCGGCATCTTTTCATAGCAGTCTTCATCGATCTGGCGATACACAAAGAATTTGCCTTGCTGCTCCGACAGAGCCTCTATAGGGAGCGATATGATATTGGAGCGAGTGGCGCCCAAGAGATTCACCTTTACATAAGAGCCCGGCATCACATGGCCATCATTGTCAAATGTAAAATATATTGGCATGTAGCCTTTGAGCTGGCCGGTAGCTGTGGCGTTGGTGGTGCGGTGGCCATTGAGTTCTGACAAGGGATGGCTTTCATCGCAATGGGGAAGCTGTATGTTGGCAGTGGTGATGTGACTTGCCACGCCATAGTATTTTTCAGGCAAGTCAGCGCGCAGAGTGAGCTGTCGCGCATCACTAACTACGGCCAAAGGCTCGCCTACTTCTACATTTTGGCCTTCCGAAACTAACACCTGGGTGATGACACCTCCTCTCGGAGAAATGGCATTGCCCGATGCCGCGCTTGAGCTATAAGCGGCCTTGGCTTTCTCATAAGCTGCCTTGGCTTCATTGAATGTTTGGGCTGATATGATGCGCTCCGCGTAAAGCGGACGCAGACGTTCCAATTCGGCCTCAGCTGCTTGCAGCTCCACGCGAGCAACCTCGTTGGCATTTCCTCCGGTGAGCCCTTGGCTGGAGATGCGGGCTATAACAGAGCCTCCCTTGATTTCGGCGCCTAAGGCTATGCCGCTGCCATAATGCACGATTCCATTGGTAGGAGCCGACACTATCCATGTGTTGCTGGGACTATCCACAATCTGGCCGCTTACAGGGATTACTTCATGGAAATCGCTCGGCTCTACAGTCTCAACCTCTAAGCCGAACATTTTGGCGGCATCTTCGCTGAGAGTTATTTCCGACTGGAACTCGGCCTCGCCCTCGGCGTGGTCATGGTGATGATGGGCCAGCTCGTCGTCATTGGCCGATCGTCCGCAAGAGATGAGTGCCATCAGGGTTATCAAGGAAAGCAAATTTGTCTTCATGCTGGTTATTTTAATTGAGGAGGAAAGGAGGAAAGGAGGAAAGGGTCAATCCCAAATCCCAAATCCCAAATCCCAAATCCCAAATCCTAAATCCTAAATCTTCTTATTATGTTCATGCTGGTAAAGCTGGTAGGAATTCACAAGATTGTGCCATACGCTGTAAAAGCCGCCTACTACCGAGGTGATTGGGGTGAAGAAGGTATAGCCAAGCCAGATGGCAAGCACAGTGTTCTTCTGGCCCAACGCTTGGCCAGCAGTGATGGCCTCGCCATAATGGGCTCCAATCTTCCGACCGAGCCAGAATTGGCCGATGCAGCAGAGCAGCGACACAGCCACCAGCCATCCCTGGGTACTTAGAGCCACTTGGGTGTGGGCTATGCTTCGCGCAGTCACCGCCATGGCCAGGGCCAAGGCCACAAGCCATAGATAGAATGAGGCCTCCACATTGTCGGCCAGCCATTTTTGCACTGGCGGACAGAGATATCTCAGGAGTATGGCAATGATCAAGGGCAAAAGCAGCAGAGGGAACACCTTGCCCAGAATGAGCATCGAGGCATTGAAGGTGTTGAGCCCAGGATGCGGATGCACATAAGGCAAAAGAGCCGGGATGAGGATGGCAGCGAGCACATTGATCAGGATGGTGTAAGTGGTGATGTGCTGCAAGTCGCCACCGAGCTTTCGGGTGATGACGGCGGCTGCCGTAGCCGTAGGACATATGAGCATTATCATGGCGCCCTCGAGCACCACTCTCCATCCGCTGTGGGGCATCCATATTAGCACTATGCCAATGGCGGAAAAGCTTAGGCCCTGCACCAGCAATAGCCACAGATGCCACTTGCATAATTTCAGATGAGCAGGATTGATGCGGCAAAATGTCAGCAACAGCATGCAAAATATCAAGGCGGGTTGAAGGAAATTTACCGCGTCATTGACTATTCTGTGCGTCCCATCCAAAAAGTGGAGCCTTGCATATATCAGATAGCCGCTAACGCCTGCCACCATCGCTATTATCAACGCCCAATCCTTGAGCATTTTCATCAACTTCATCGTTTTCTCCTATTTCACAGTGCAAAATTACGAAAAAAAGCAGTAACTTTGCTGCAATTTTTCTATTATGTGTTGCATCATTTGAAATAGACTGAAAATGAGCGCTGGTATTACTACCATCTTGATGCTGCTTGTGTCGAATGTCTTCATGACATTGGCTTGGTACGGACATCTCAAACTGCAGAGCTCGGGCATATCCACCAATTGGCCCCTTTGGCTCGTAATCCTTTTTTCATGGGGTATAGCCCTGTGCGAATACTGCTTTATGGTGCCCGCCAACCGCATGGGCTTTCAAGGCAACGGTGGTCCTTACTCGTTGGTGCAACTCAAGGTGATGCAGGAGGCCATCTCTCTGGTGATATTCACCATAGTGGCCATGCTTCTATTTCAGGGCATCCACCTGAGATGGAACCATATCTTGGCTTTCATTCTACTGATCGCAGCCGTATACCTCGTTTTTATGGATTCTTGACTATGGAATACAATCAGATGCAACTACTCAAGCGCGAGATGTTTGCCATGCGCAATGGCATCGTGGCCGACACTCTGCGCAAGGCCGGAAGTTCTTTCAAAATCATATTTGGCCTCAATCTTCCGCAGATTTCCGAAATCGCCTCGCATTTCCCCAAAGATCGAGATTTCGCCGAACAGGTTTACTCCAATTCGACCACCCGCGAAAGCATGCTGATAGCACCGATGCTGATGCCTTTCGACCAGTTCACATCCGACGATGCCGAGCGATGGATCGCTGTGGCCCCTGAGCGCGAGGTCATCGATGTGACATGTCTAAAATTGTTGCGGCATCTGCCCTTTGCTTTGAATTTGGCGCAGGCCCTGGTCTCTGAGCAAGATCCCAAGCTCCTCTACGCCGGCATGCGCCTGATGTGCAATCTGGCTCCTCAGTATCCCGAATTGGTGGTAGAAGTAGGCAAATCCCATCCTGATCATCCCCTCGCCCAAATTCTCCTCTCCTACGAATAAAGGCATAAAATATGGCCGCAA
>CAYTXF010000125.1:0-7751 GCA_964440745.1 uncultured Bacteroides sp. | reverse complement strand
ATTTGGTAGATTGTGGGGAATTTCGTAACTTTGCGGAAATTGTGTAAAAAAAGACAACGACCATGATGGATAAGATATTTGGATGGTTCAAGCAGTCCCAAGTGTGGGGCTTTTTCTTAGGCGTGGCTGTGATGGCCATTATCTCCCTGGCTTTCTTCTACCCTGACAACTTTGAGGGCAACTCCCTGATGCAGAGCGATATGCAGCAAGGCGCTGCCAACGGTCATGAGGCCCAGGAGTTTGAAAAGGCCACCGGCGTAAAGGCCCTCTGGACAAATTCGCTTATGTCGGGAATGCCCACATTCCAGATCTCACCCTCCTATCCCAGCAACTCACTGTTCTCATGGATCAACACCCTCTATGGCCTGGGCTTGCCGAGTCCCAGCAACCTCTTGATGATGATGATGCTGGGAATGTTCATCCTGCTCTATTGCATGAAGATGCGCTGGTGGGCAGCCCTGATCGGGGCTGTGGCCTGGGGTTTCTCATCATATTTTGTCATCATCATTGGAGCCGGCCACATCTGGAAATTCGTGACCCTGGCCTACATACCTCCCACGATCGGTGGGCTGGTGCTATGCTATCATCGCCGCTGGGTGCTTGGCGGAGCCCTTACCGCCCTCTTTGCCATGCTCCAACTCAACGCCAACCATCCCCAGATGACCTACTACTTCGCTTTCGTGATGGCAGGCTTCGCAATCGCCTACCTGATCGACAGCATAAGGGCCAACCGCCTTCACGACTGGGTAGTGGGCACGGTGGTGCTCGTAGCGGCCGGCCTGTTGGCTGTTGGAGCCAATCTGCCAAGCCTTTACAACACTTACGAATACAGCAAGGAAACCAAGCGCTCGCAATCCGAACTGGCTGCCTATACCCATGAGGGCCAAGAGGCAACGCCGGCCGAACGTCCCACCGGAGGCCTCAGCAAGGCCGAGATCGTCAATTGGAGTTATGGGCGGCAAGAGATGTTCTCCCTGCTTATCCCCAACATCAAAGGAGGCGCTACGGCTCGCCCCGAAAAGGGCCAGATGCAGCCCATGACCCTCGACAAACTCGACCAGGCAAACAGTGCCAGCGCCGATACCAGGCCCTTCCTGCCCTTCTTCTACCAATACTTCAACGATTCTGAGGGTACCAACGGCCCGGTATATGTGGGAGCCATCGTGTTTGCCCTCTTCATATTGGGATGCATCATTGTGCGCGGCCCGGTGAAATGGGCCATCCTCATCCTTACCATTTTCTCGGTGCTTCTGGCTCTGGGTCGAAATATGGAGTGGCTCACCGACCTGATGATTTACAATTTCCCGATGTACAGCAAATTCAGAGCGGTAGAGAGCATTCTTGTGGTGGCAGAGTTCTGCATCCCCGTGCTGGCCATCTTAGGCTTGGTGGAATATTTCCGCACCAAGCCCGTCAAAGCCCTGTACATCTCCTTCGGAGCATGCGCGCTGATATGCTTGGCAGGATGGCTGGTGCCGTCGATCTACGGCAGCGCCATCACCTCGCAGGACATGCATACCCTCTCAACTATAGGGGAACAATACTCGCAGTATGTCAATCCCAAGCGCTTGGCCGAGACTGTGACCGATCTGCGCTACGGCATGCTCAAGGCTGACAGCCTGCGCAGCCTCATCTTCCTGGCGATTGCCTTTGTGCTGCTGTGGCTGCAGGGCTCAAAGAAGATCACTTACGCTGTGACGGCTGCCTGTGTCCTGGCTCTGATCATCATCGACCTCTATGGAGTGGACAAGCGCTATGTCAGCACTGACTGCTTTGCATCCTCAAATCCCTTCGCTGCCGCTCAGTACGATCCATTCCAGCCCGATGCCATCGACAATCTGATCCTGCAGGACAAGGATCCTCACTACCGCGTAATGGATATCCCGGACTTTGGGAGTGCCACTCGCAGTTACCACCACCATATGATCGGAGGCTATCATGCCGCCAAACTCAATCGCTACGAAGATCTGATACAAAATCGCATGATGTACGCCATGAATCTGCCGCGCATAGCATCAGTGCTGGGCTTTGACAATGTCAACGAGGTGGTGGATCTTGCCACCCTGCCCGACTCAGTGCTGCAGCACTATCCTGAGCAACTGCAGGATGTGGCAATCGGCCTCGATGCCGACCTGCGCGTGCTCGACATGCTCAATGCCCGCTACATCATCACAGGCGACAAAGAGCAACCTGTTATTTTGAATCCTGACGCTCTGGGCAACGCATGGCTGGTAAGCAAAATCACCTATGCGAGAAATGCCTACGAGGAAATGGCAGCCCTCGACTATCTGGATCCGGCCCACGAGGCTGTGGCCGATGCCAAGTTCCACGATATATTGCAGGATCTTGACGCCCAGCCTGCTGCCAGCGACACCATATACATGACCAGTTATTCGCCCAACGAACTTCAGTACGATGTGCGCACTGCCAATGGCGGAATTGCAGTGTTCTCCGAGGTCTATTTCCCCTGGGGATGGCATGCTACCATCGATGGCGAAAAGGCCGAACTTGGGCGCGTAAATTACATACTGCGCGCGATGCGCGTGCCGGCTGGAGACCATAAGATCGCCATGATTTTTGATCCTCAGTCGCTGCATGTAACGGGAGGAATCGCCTATGCGTGCGTGACGCTCATCTATCTCTGGCTGATAGCCGGGGTCTGGGTGGCTGTCATGAGAAAAGAAGTAACCGACGAATAATCAGGCTGTATCATGGGCTATCCTCGCTTCATGCGACGCCGGGGCTTTGGGGTGCATTCTCCTTTCGCCTACCGTTTTATCACTGAGGTGATAGGCGAACGGTATGCCTATTACGACTATGCGCGTCTTTCCACCGAGAATGATCGCCTATTGTACCGCGTGGCGGCTTGTCTGCAGCCCTGCAAGATCCAGGAAGGCGAACGCAAGATGGCCGCTCCGGCCCGGCTGGCATGCCCCAAGCATGGCGCAGCGCATCTCGAGCCCCCATTGTGGACAGGCATCAAAAAGACCAATCTCATGGTGGGGCGTCCAAGCGATGTAAAAGCACTTGAGGCTGACACAGTGCTGTTTCTTCATGCTCTGCCTTACGAGCAGAAAGCCATCAAGGAAAATCCCTATCCGGGCCTCAATTTCCTCTTAAAAAGGGAATGCGTGGCCATCATCATCCCCTTCCCCCATCTTCCCTGCCAGGTCCTGGAATTATGATAAAAAATATCTCAAAATTTGAATTATTCACATTTGAATTATTCACATTTGAATTATTGCAAAGATAATAATTTTATTTGCAATAATCCCCTCCTTTAAGGGCAGTGATGTCAGGAATTGTCTTTCTTGGAAAGATGAGTAAATAGGCTGCGGGTGGCTGAGAGGTCTGATTGGAGTTGGGTGCGGAGGGCCTCGAGCGAGGGGAATTTTTGTTCGTCGCGCAATCGATGCGCGAAAGAGAGCGTGACCTCCGTCTCATAGAGATCGCCCTCGTAATCCAGAATATGAGCCTCGATTGAAAGCGTGTCAGAGGTGTCGACCGTGGGCCGAATGCCGATGTTGATCATGGCCGGCATGCCGTTGAGGTGGCCCGCATATACCCCGCGCTGCGGTATCAACTGCTGAGCCATGTCGGGCGCCACATTGGCTGTGGGAAAGCCCAGTTTGTGCCCTATGCGGTAGCCATGGCTCACATGCCCCAGGATGGCATATTCGCGGCCCAGCATCAGATTGGCGCTGTCAAGGCCTCCCTCGGCAAGAGCGCGCCGGATGGCTGATGAACTGACGGTCCCCACCACAGTATCAAGCACCAATTCGTTGGCTCGAATCACCTCCAAGCCTATTTCCTGCCCTATTTTCTGGTAGGCGGCGAAGTCGGAAAGACGGTCATGGCCAAATCTGTGGTTGAACCCCATCACCAAGGTTGACAGGCCATGGCGCTTTTGCAGCATCAGCATGAATTCTCGGGCCGAAAGTTGCCGCAAAGCCTCGTCGAAATGCAGCGACACTACCCGATCAATGCCGGCATCCTCCAAGAGGGACTTTTTCTGGCTGGGCGTGGTGAGTAGCCGAGGAGCACGCTCCGGAGCGATGGTCTGCAGGGGATGGCCGTCGAAGGTGAAAATGACGCTCTTTTCGCCACGCTTCCGCGCCACGGCGCACACCTCGTCGATCAGAGCCCTGTGGCCCAGATGGACACCGTCGAACATGCCAATGGCCCCTATCACTGCACCAGTTTGTTTTCTTTCAGTACCTCGTAAAATTCTTTTCCTTCGGGCACGTGAGCGCCACGGAAACCCAGGGCCTGAGCGGCCTTGACATTGACCTCTGAATCGTCGAGGAAGAAAGTTTCTTCGGGCTTGATTTTGAATGTGTCTGTGACATATTCAAAGATCTTGGCATCGGGCTTGAGCACCTTGGCCTCAAAGGATGTGGCTATGCCGTCGAAATATTCATTTATGTTGAGACCGTCCTTTTCGAAATCAGGCAAAATGAAGGCGTCCCACATGATCACATTGGTATTGCTCAGCAGATATACCGAGTATTGCTGACGCAGCAATTGCAATTGGCGCAGCCTGCTTACCGGAATGCCGATAAGGAATTTCATAAAGGCGCTATCAATCTCCTGATCAGTGACAGGATGCGGGATAAGGCCGCGCAACACCTTGTGGAACTCTTCCGGCGAAATCATGCCTTCCTCCAAGAGGCGGAAGGGGCCTTTTTGTCCGTATTCGCCAAAATATTTGTTAGGCTCATGCACCCCGAGCACCTTGAAGGCCTCCACGCAATTCTCTTTCTTTATGTCCATTATGACCCCGCCGAGGTCAAACATTAGGTTTGTAATCATTTTTGGTAGTGTTTTTAGTTATTGAGTTAGAAGAACAAGCCTTGCTCCTGCGGATTCAACTCATCATTTCATGAAACAATTGAGCGTAGTGTTTTGCCACTGTCAGAGCGTCGAATTTCGAGGCAATTTCATGGCGCAGGACAGCCTTGTCGACAGGTCGCCCAAGGGCCCATCGCAGTCCGTCGGCCAGATCTGCGGCATCAAGATGGCGAGCCAAATAGCCTGTGCGCAAGTGGTCGATGATGTCGGTTTGACCTCCTTGGTCGAAACTCACGGCCACGCAGCCGCTGGCCATGCCTTCGATCAGAGTGGTGGGAAGAGTTTCGTAATGGCTCGATGAGAGCACTATGTCGCTATGCGCATATACATCGCGGATGGCTGCTGGGTCGGTGAGCGGTCCCATCCATACATAAGGCAGATGGAGCGATTGCAAAGCGTTGGGGTCGCGCAGGGCCCCGAAGAACACGGCGCAGGCATCAGTATCCTGAATCATGTTAAGAGCGTCAAGCGCCAAGTCTAAGCCTTTGATAGGGTCATCGAGGCGCGCAGCCCCCATGGCTATGAGCGGCTTGTCCTGCGGGAGTCCATAGTGGGAACGCGGATGCTTGACGACGCCTGTAAATTGGTCGCTGGGAAACGGATTGGGGATAGTGCGCACATCGCGATTTGCCAGCAGACTGCTCTCTTTCGCCTTATTGCGCAGCCAAGTGCTTATGGCTATGAAGTGGATTGGCTTGTCGTCGTATAGGGCGCGCTTTTGTTGCCATGTATGGTGAGAGAGGTCGTTGGGGGCCGGATATTTTAACAGTGGACAGTCGCCGCATTGCTTCAAGAAATGCTCGCATTTGCCCGCGTGGTGGCAGACGCCGGTCATATTCCACATGTCGTGCATGGTCCAAGCCACAGGAGCCTGGATTTTCTTTATTTCCTCAAGACTCACCATGCCTTGATTGACCCAGCCCAACAGCACTATGTCGGCTTCCTTTACCCATGGATGCTCGTGGATAGGCATGCCGTAGCGGCCCGTAGAGATTTTGAATAGATTCTTTTTTGACCAGCCGTTGGCCATGAAGATCTCGGCATGTTCTGCCAAAAACTCGGACTTTACGCGCCATTGCGGCTTCAACGACTCGATGCGAGGACTCCCTATTGATTCGTGCACTACGAGCATTCGGGTGTGCACCCCTATCTGGTTGAGGGCTTCCAGCAGCCTCACCATCACCACTGATGCGCCTCCTCGGCTGTCGCTGTGATTGAGTATTACCACATTCATAGGCCAATCTTATGTAAAATTGGTTGGAGCAACTGACGAGGCGAAATCTTTTCGATCCTGATCACAGCATATGAGTACACGCCCAAGAGACCGGCGCGAATGATCCAATCGATCCAATGCACATGAGTGGCGATCACATATTCCCCCACCACGTACAGGGCTGCGGCAATTAGGGTGTAAAGCCCGATTTTCTTAAGCGGATAGGCGATGGGATACTTGATCTGGCCCACAATGAAACTCGCCACCATCATCAGGGCATAGCAACTGAAGGCAGCCCAGGCGCACCCCATGTAACCCCACGTTGGCACAAGCGCAGCATTGAAGCCTATGGTCATGGCCAGACCCAAGAGCGAGAACCATGCTCCCCAGATAGTCTTGTCGGTGAGTTTGTACCATACCGACAGGTTGAAGAAAATGCCGAAAAAGAGTTCTGCCATCATCACAATCGGCACCACTGCCAGGCCACTGAAATATTTGGGGGAGATGAAATAGCGCAGGATGTCGAGATAGAACATCACAAACATGAAGATGAACAGGGCCATGATTATGAAATATTTCATGGCATCGGCATAACTGCGCTCAGCCCCGTGGCCCTCTTTCTTGTTTTGGGCGAAAATGAACGGCTCGTAAGCGAACCGGAAAGCTTGGATGAACATCACCATCACGATCGCTATCTTGTAGTTGGCCCCGTAGATACCCAACTGAGCCATGGCATCGGGCTGCTTGTAAAGGCTGGGGAAAAGTATCTTGTCGAGGGTCTGATTCATGATGCCAGCCACGCCCAGCACCAAGAGCGGAGCAGAATACCGCATCATCTCTTTCCACAATTTTCCGCAGAAATCCCAGCGGAAGCCACACAGTTCGGGGATAAGCATCAGCAGAGTGGTAATGCTGGCTATAAGGTTGGCGAGGAAGATGTAGCCTATGCTGAAGGATGGGTTGTAGAACCACTGCACCGTGGCCGGCGAATGCTTCATCAGCCAGGGGCAGCATAAGATGAAAAAGACATTGAGGGCGATGTTGAGGCCTATGTTCACAATTTTGAGCAGGGCGAATCTCACAGGCCGATTTTTATAGCGCAAATAGCTGAAAGGAATGGCCGTAAAGGCGTCAATGGCCACGCACACCCCCATGATCCAGGTGTACGACTCGTGGCCATCGCATTCCATCCAGTGAGTCACAGGCTTCAGGAAGATGAGCACCAGGACTATGAAGGCCGAACTACTGACCATCAGCGATATCAGAGTGGTGCTGTAAACAAGCAGGGGATCTTTCCATCGCTCATGGTTGGCAAAGCGGAAAAAGCCTGTCTCCATGCCGTAGGTGAGCACGATGAGCACAATGGCGATCACCGAATACACATAAGTGACGATGCCATACTCGGCAGCCGGGAACATTATGGTGTAAAGGGGGACCAAGCACCAATTGAGGAATCGCCCCACAATGCTGCTAAGACCATAGATGGCTGTGTCTTTCGCCAAACTCTTTACACTGCCCATAATTTCTCTCTTCGTGTTAAATCCTATTGGTAAATATGCGCAAAGTTACGACTTTTTTATCTTAATTGTCAACAATGCTGCAATAAAAATAGTTTGAACCGACTCCCTCAGCCAAGTGGGGCAAAATTTTTTGTGAAATTTAGGTGACAAGTTTGAAACAAAATGAT
>CAYTXF010000124.1:0-7779 GCA_964440745.1 uncultured Bacteroides sp. | reverse complement strand
ATCTACAAAGATGAAGATGGCAATGAGACCACTATTGCTGCACAATTCTCAAAGCGCAGCATCACGCAGTTCCCAACTGTGCTTCAGGGCGAATTTACCAATAAGGCTGCCAATCAGCAGGTGCAAGCCTACCATGTGGTGCAGTTCACCGATGTGGTGTACAATGCCGATGGCAACCCATACAGTTCAGATGAAGGGCTGACAGAAGGTTGCTACGATGCGGATACTTATACCCCTAAAGTAATCAAGTATCTTGATTCAACCGTAGGTCGCGCTGTTGTCGATGGCGTGTTTATCCGCAATGGCAATGCCGATGGCAATGCGTCAACTGTGACCGGCCTTACCTCCATTGAAAAGATTGATGCATATTGGCCTGACAATTATGGCGGCGCTGCCATAGTGCCAAGTTATGCCCATATCCGCAATTGCATTATTGAAAAGAATAGCGCCACGGCCGGCGGCGGCGGTTTGCTATTGAAGCCGCAGGCTCTGGTCAGCGGCTGCATCATCCGCAACAACAGCACCGACAATGATGGCGGCGGCATCTTTGTGCTGGAGCCATCCGATGGATTCACGCTCGGCAATGATGTTGATGAGCCCTCTTCTGAAACCTTGCCAATCTATGGTCCGACAGCCAAGTATGCCAATGTGTTTACTTCCACAATTGTGGGCAACACCGCATCGAGCGAGGGAGGAGGCGTGTACTTCCAAAACAACCTGCGCATGAACAGCAGTGTGGTTTGGCGCAATACCAGCAACAACTATTCCAATGTGGCTGGCACTTTTATCCCCAACAATGCTGAAAAGCCTTGGGAATATCCTATGCAATACTGCGCCGTGGAGAACATGCGTGTATCGGGCTACAATAATATCAGTGTAGCCACCGCTTACAATGATGGTGTGCGCTGGGCCACCAGTGAATATGATGCCTGGAACAATCCCAATGATTACAGCAATGTGACATTGAACCTGATCTTTGACAATTCGATCTTAAGTCAGGATAAGTTCTATTACGGCCTGCGCAAATATTCGATGCTTACCCGCACAGGCATGAGCATGGATGATTATAACACGGCTCGTACAGCGGAGGGTTGGTTCACCACCCTTGAGGAGAAAGATATTAAGGATGTTTCGCGTACAGCAAATACCGACAATGCCTATATCGAGATCGGAGCGCGCGCATTTGGCGGTTTGGCCAAAGAGACGGTGGACTTCGACAACCTGATGACACGATTGTATGTGGTGATGCCCGAGGATACCCATGACATTACTCCGGATCTGATGGAGCAATATGGAGATGCCATGTACAAGCAGATGGGCAGTTCGGCCGCCTATCCCATGCAGACCCTTACCGAAGCCCTGGAATACATCCGTGATGCAAGAATACAGGCTAAAAACTTTCCCGGTGGCACATACACCCTTAAAAATGGAACGACTATAACAACTGATGATATTGCCAATACTCGCTTTGAGATCTATGTTAGTCGAGGCACATACTATCCGATGCGTACTGTTACAGGCAGTTATTCCAATACCCGAGGCAACACCTTCCTTGTGCCAGAGGGAGTGGCTATCTATGGTGGCTTAAAACCCGATAAGTATTATACTCCGATTGACCATGATGAAATTGCAGAAGGTGAATTTAATTCATTCTTAGGGCAATATGGAACCAAGGAGACAACAGTCATCGAATCTACTGATGGAAATTACAGCATAACCCTTTTAACTAAAAAGGAAACCGCTTCGATCTTGGCTGACCGACCCATCTATGATGTCAATAACAATAGCATCATCGAGGGCTGGGGCTTGGAACAGCAGACTGTGCTTAGCGGTGACGTAGTAAATGACGAAACCTCCAAGAATGTGTTCCATGTAATCACAGTGATGGCTGATGAGAATTACGTAGGCGCACTGGCGAATAAGGTTTCAGAAGACGATACTGAATATAACGCTAAATATAACGCTTGGGTCGCTGGCACTCCAGCCGAGACCGGCGCTACCATTATCCTTGATGGCCTACAGATTACCGAGGGCTATGCCTTAGAGTACGATCCTGCCATCATGTCAACCTCGACCTATTACAAGGGCGGCGCTATCTGCGTGGACGGCAACTGGGCTACTGGCGAGAAACATCGTTGCTTGGATTGGTATCAACAGCAAACAACTAAGGACCTTAACACCTTTGACCAGGCCAAGCGCATGGTGGGCTGGCGCAACATCCCGCTTATCATCCGCAATTGCTATATCTTCAATAATCAGGCTTGCATGGGCGGCGCGGTATTCACCAATGGCGAACTGATGACCTTCTCATCGCAATTCGCTCAGAATCGCGCACAGATGTTTACCGACGAGCAGGTAAATGATGACAATAGCGATGAAGCTCATAAGCATACCTATTATGGACGCGGAGGGGCTATTAATGCCAGTTATCGCGCTTTCTTCGTTAACACCATCTTTGCCAATAATACCGCTCGTGGTCCGCAGGATGGAGCTGAGGACGGTTATCTGCAAGAGGCAACAATAACTTTGGATAATGGCTCTACTTCCACTCTTAAGCTTCCTACCGGCACCGGCGGTGCCATCGTGATGGGTGAGCATGGTCATCTGCGCATGCTCAACTGCGATGTGGTGCGCAACGAGGCCCATGGCTATCCCGCCATCTTCTTGTTCTCGCCTAACAAGGGATACAGGAGATTGGATGAAGATGACTTAATTGAGAAGAATCCTCACCAGATAGTAAATACCATCTTCTGGGGCAATGAGATGATTAATAAGGATTTGAAGGATGTCGAAGAAGTAGATAAGACTAATCATTTTGATTGGGTGATGAACCCATATAAAGTGAATGAAAGCGAGGGCGCAATCACTCCGGAATCCTTATGGTTCTGCGCTTATGAAGATGGCCGTTGGCTCCCGTTTGTCAATCCCACAGATGAAAATCTTGATTTCCGCACAGCAAAGTATTTCTTTGAAGGCAATAACAATGTGCAAAGCGGCACTTACCATTTTGTGCCCCTTATCATGAACAAGAATTTCGGAAGTCAGGATGTGAAGGCTCATACTTACAATTTCAACATCAAGCTAAGCGAAAATAACAGCGACCCCGACGGTCCGAATTTCATCAATCCATCGTTAGAGCCTGGTGCTGGAGGTTTCCAGGAAGCAGCAGACTGGATGATGGGCCGCATCAACAACCTGGTGGACCAGGGCTGGACTTTCATGAACCAAAAGGTGACATCTGCCACTACGGTTGACTTTGGCCGTTATGATGATGGCGTATTTACTAAGGCTAAGGCTGAGGATTATAGCAAAATGGATCAGTATGGCCAGGGTATCTATTACGAACTTGCCAACCTGATGTATGAGAATAGTGACAAAAATATCGATAATGTGCGCTCAATGCCTGTGCTGGATCAACATTATATGTACTATGCACAGACTAAAGACAGTGAAGGGAACAGGGATGCCATGCTGCGCGTGTCAACCGATCCTAACCCAACGCATGGACAGAGCTACATCGATATAGGCGTTTACGAATATCAGCATATTCAGTTGACTGCCTCATCGGTCAATGGCGTAGATATCATTTGGGTTGCTGAGAGCGAGAACCAGGCTAATGGCACTGCCGACGGCAGCACTTACCGCAGAGCGACCAGCGACCTGCAGCGTGCTATCGAAACCCTGCTTTCGAGTCGCAACGACCACCACAAGGAAATCCGTTTGCTCGGCGGCCAGTTCATACCTGTGTATACGCTCAGCAATAACATGGCCTTTACCATTAATACTGGCTATGTTTCGGATGCAAATGCGATTTTGCCCCCTACCAGCGATAATAAGCCTCTCAATACTGATGCTGGTTATGGAGTAAAGTCATTCACCATAAGAGGTGGCTATAATATTAATCGCGACTGCCAGTATCTTGATGATGAGTCGACGCTCTATATGGCCGAACGCCAAGGCACTACCGAGGGATTGCTCCAGCATCTGTTTGTTGTGGAGGATGCGACTCAGCGTTATACTCTGGATAATGCTCATGAAGGTACCAATGGAGGTTACGCAATACCCATAACCTTGGAAAATATCACATTCTCCAATGTGATGGCTTATGCGCATGAGGATCCGGAACAAACAGGATTTACTGGTGGCTCTGCCATTTTCTATAAGCCGCAAGGAACTTATACGATAGATCCTATTGATGGGTCATACAGTTATAAGGATTATTTGGATTATGCTCGCACATATTATGAGGATGAGTCGGGTAATATGACATGGGTGTATGAGCCCAAGCTCACCATTAAGAATTGCAAGTTCTTGCATAATGGAAAGGCTAATGAAACTACAGTGCCCGCTGTGACCATTGGTCAGGGCGGCGGTCAAGCCCTTATCTATAATTCACTCTTTGCCAAGAACTCTGGCAAATCATTGGTGGCCTATGGCACTACCTGCGTCAACAATACCTTTGCCCTTAATGGTGGAGGCATTGAACTGAAGAATTATAAAATAAAAATAGATGATAGTCGTTCATTTGATTCGGAACTCTATAATAGCATTCTATGGAAGAATGGCGATACTGAATTAATAGTGGCCGCTGATGTGCCCTATGCCTACAATGCTATCTATAATCATTCTGAACAGAACAAGGCAAATGATTATAATGATTTCTTAGGTGAGGTGAATAACGATGTGATGTTCGGCCCCAACTTCACCGATCCTGACAATGATGATTTCTCCGTGCAACCCTCTGTGAGAATCACCGGCCAGGGCAACTGGGCTAAATACGTAAAGAAAACCGGCCTTGGGTTTGGTTTGGATCAAAATGAAAATACGGTAGCTCAGGATGTAAGTGACTATTTCGATAATAAGGGCCTTATTCTTGCTGAGGACCTTCTCAATCCTGACTTGATAGCTGCTGATGGTTCGTTGGTTGCTCGCAATGATAGCACTTATCTTAAGGTGCGTGACTTGGCGTTGAATATCCGTCTGAACGACGGCACCATCGAACGCGGTGCCTATGAGAGTTCTACGCTGATGGCTCGTGTGCTGTATGTCAATCCCAATAAGACAATGGCGGGAGTGGGTACAACTTGGAGCAACGCCTACAACCGCAGCCAGTTGCAAACCGCCATCGATGCTGCAGCGGTGTATTCAAGCAGCAATGCACGCCAATCAAGCTATGTGATCGTCAAGGGCAATGACAGCGAAAACATGGGCAATGTCACCCTTTATGATGGAGTGCATGTTTATGGCGGTCTCCCTGCCGATTTCTTGGAGGAGGCTATTGAATATGATGACCGCACATCCGATAATGAATGGACCGATGATGACATCTCCAAGTATCTGACCAAGATCAGAAATAAGGAGGAACGCGCTATCGTGGGTCCGACCAACCCGATGAGTCATATCAGCAGTTTGAAGGCCTCCACATCGGGGACAGCCATTACATCGCTTATCGATGGATTTGATATCACTCCGGCCGAAAGTCAGAGCGAGGCATTGACGGAATCGCCGGTCTATGTAAGTGTTGACGATGTTACCGACGAAGACTTAACCACTGAGAGCAAAGTAGTGATCAAGAATTGCGTAATCCATGACTTCACAATGGATGATGATGTGCCGGTTGTAAGCCTCGTCAAGGGCGCGCTCTTGTACGACTGCCTGGTACGTGACAATGTCACTGGATCTAATGCTCCGGTATCGATTGGAGACAACAGCCAGGTGCTCAATTGCACAGTGGTGAATCCTAACTCAGAGGGTAAAACTATCTCAGGCGATAATGCAAGCGGCAATGTATTCAATACTATAGAATTCTCAGGCAGCGTGAATGAATCCGCCTCGATGCTGAGCACTCCATTTGCTCCGTATTTGCAGGATCGTGATGAGTTCTATCTTGGTGACTTTAAGGATAAATTCTCGCTTTATACTGGAAATAAGAATCTGTGGTATCAGTTGCATGAAGCCTCTACGGATCTTAGAGGCGGTGATTTGAATGCAGAGAAAGAAGGGATTTTGGAGAGATTCCGTGAACCCCTGGACCTGACAGTGAAAACTGGTGGCGTAGAGACTCATCCTCATAAATATGTTGATTTTGCCAGCGATCGTGACCTCCTTGGAAATCCACGCACACTGTCAAATATTACATATGAGGAAGAGAATGGCAAGTTGGTGGAAAAAGAGTCTCCTTATATCGACAAAGGCTGCTTCCAGACCTGGTCGGCATCTGGCGTGCTGTTCCCAACTCGCGCCACCAAGAATTATGGGGGCAACTATTATCCTCATGATGGCAGCGTGGCTTATATCCAGCAAGGCGGAACTATGGTGCTGCCGAAATATGATGAAGAGGATAAGTGCTTTACTAAGACCAAGCCATTCCAACCGACTTACATGTTGGTGCGCGAGGGCGGTTCCCTCTATGGCCAGGGCAGCCAAGTGAATCTGCCTTATGTGGCTGTGCAGCGCGATGTAACCACGCCTAAGTTGGTAGCGATGCCATTTGATTTCAAGCTGAAGAGCGCTAATAGCGCATTCTCTACTTTATTTAAGGTGGATTATGCTAATAGCAATTGGACATCATTTAATACCAATCCATTGATGTATTATGATGGGGACGCTCGCTCGGCCTATAATTATAAATTCCAGGAGAAAGAATTTGGTTGCTGGAAGGGCTGGGAAGAAAGCAAGATAAATTCCAAAAATAGTCAGATAGCTCACATAAGTAAAGATGATGAGAATAATGATGTGCTTGAAGCCAACCACGGCGTGCTGTATGATGGCAGCGATGTAGTGCGCTTTACTGCTTATGGTGAAAATCTGGCTGATTATGTGTACACAGAGAAGAGTGGCACAATGCCAAGAAAGGTTATCCTCAATCAGTATGATGATCGCTTGTCGACCTCAGGTGGCGCTGACTTCACGCATGAATACAACATGGGATGGAATCTTGTGGGCGTGCCATATCTGATTTCGGATTATAAGACAGGTGGAACTTCGACATATAATATGAATGTGCCGCATATAGTGTACAGCCTTGAAGGCAATGATTATGTGACACAGAAATCGTGGACCGAGGGGACAGAGTTGCAATTCAGTAATGCCTTCTTTACCCAGACGGCGGTGCTGGGCGAGAAGGAGACGCTGACGTTTGCTTGTCCGAAGTATGTGGCTGAGGCGGCGCCTACGACGCAGACGCAGGCTGTGGTGGGGCTGACGGCAATGGGAGGATCCAGGGCTGAGGCTTCTATAAGCGATGCTGTCGGATTCTATATTGCTGAGGACGATGATGTTCAGCTGAGCTATATGTGGGGCCGCGACGGCGCGAAGATGTGTCCGTTTGTGGAGATGCCACAGGTGTATGCGATGGCGAGCGGACTGCCGTTGTCGCTGATGGGCGAGGCCCCGACGGATGTTGACATTCCTCTTGGCGTGGATGTGCCGGAGAGCGGCAAGTATGAACTGAATCTTATGGCATGGCCTGAGGATATGGAGGATGGCGAGATTGCGCCTTGGCTGACCGATCATGAGACCGGCGTCACCGTGAATCTGCTTGAGGAAGGCTATGCCTTCGAGGCTGATGAGGCGATGGAGAATGTTGTTGACCGCTTCTCGGTGCGGTTCAGCGCCATGGCGCCGTCGATGGTGCTGGAGAGCAAGGAGTATGTGGTGCTGGTGCGCGATCAGCGAGTGGTGATTCGCAATCTGGAGGCCGGGGATTATATAACCCTGTATACCACGGATGGAAAGCTGATCATGGCGGATATCGCGCATGAAGAGGAGTGGAGGAGC
>CAYTXF010000123.1:5846-7782 GCA_964440745.1 uncultured Bacteroides sp. | reverse complement strand
TGTTTGATTTGGTGAGTTGGGGAAAAATCGCTAACTTTGTCATCTTAATATGGATTGGATATGGCTGACGAGGAAAAAAACATAAAGGAAGAGACCAAAAACCAAGGTCAAGAGGCGGTGACAGAACGCTGGACCGAGATAGAACATCTGCCCGAATGGGATGAGGAGTTCTATTATGTGTACACTGCCAAGAAATTTGGTAAATGGGTTATGCTCAAGACCTTGAGGCCCGAATACCGCGAAGATCCCAAATACCAGCAAATGCTGGAAAAGGAATTCGAGGTACGATACAATCTTGCGCACCCCAATATAGTGATGATCAATGACCTGGAGGAAGTGCCGGGCTTGGGACGCTGTATCATCACCGATGATGTATATGGCCTGAGTCTTCGCAAACTTATCGATCAGGGCAAAGTCACCGATCATCACATCCAGCAGCTTCGATATCAGTTGCCATCAGCCATAGAATATATCCAGACCAATCACATCGTGCATCATCCCATCAAGCCCGAGAGGATAATATTCACAGAGAATATAGAAAATCTCAAGCTTATTGATGTGGGATTTGATCAAAAAGAAAACCTCACGAATGTGGATGTGGCAGATGACATTTACAACTACGGCCTTGTGCTGCGCGAGACCATGGACAAAAGCGGCATTGATGACTTCCTGTTGCGGCGCGTAGCGGTGAAATGCCTGCATCCCAATCCTAAGCGGCGCTACACCAGTGCCCAGGCGTTGCGCCTGGCCCTCGATGGCATGACCAATCGCCGCATGTACATCGGCATCATCATATTCTTGCTCATAATGATTGGCATCCTTGTGCTGATTATGATTCACAAATAATTAAAGTCATGATTACTGTAAAGGCCATTGCCCCTACGAAGGGCGAATTGAAAAAATATGTAAAGTTCGGCATCGACATGTACCGGGGCAACGACTGCTTCGTGCCCCCGCTCATCCTCGACGATGTCAACACACTGCTCCCAAGCAAAAATCCCGCCTATGAGTTCTGTGAGGCACAGTCGTTCATGGCTTATCGCGACGATGAGCCCGTAGGACGCGTCACCGCCATTATCAATAAGAATGTCAACAGCAAGAACGGACAGAAATACGTAAGATTCGGCTTTCTGGATTTCATCGATGATGAAGAGGTGGTCGATGCCCTCTTCAAGGCGGTGGCCGACTGGGGTCGCGAGCGCGGCATGGAGCGTATGGTAGGACCCATGGGATTCTCTGACATGGATCATGAAGGCATGCTCACCTTCGGCTTTGACGAGATGGGCACCATGGCCACCATTTACAACTACCCCTATTATCCAAAGCACATGGAGCGATTAGGGTTTGAAAAAGAGGCCGACTATGTGGAATTTCGCATCAAGGTGCCCGAGCAGGTGCCCGAAAAATATCAGCGCGTGGCCGATATTGTGAAGCGGCGCCTCAATCTCAATGTAGTGGAGACCACCAATCGCAAAGATCTCAAGGCGCGATACGGCCGAGCCGTATTCGACCTCATCAATGAAAGTTATGAGAATCTCTACGGCTATAGCACCCTTACACCCAAGCAGATCGAATACTATATCGACATGTATCTGGGCATCATTCGCCTCGACAGCATATGCCTTATAACCGATCAGAACGACCAGCTGATATGCGTGGGCATATCCATGCCATCTCTGTCAAGGGCGCTGCGCAAGAGCGGAGGCAAACTCTTCCCCACGGGCTGGATCCACCTGCTGCGCGCCATCGGCGGCAAGGCGCCGGATGTCGATCTGCTATTGGTGGCAGTGAAGCCAGAGTATCAAAACAAGGGCGTCAACGCTCTCCTCTTCGCCAATCTGCTGCCAAGCTACATTGCTCACAAATACAATTACGCTGAGAGCAACCTTGAGCTCGAGGGCAACGAAAGCGTGCAGAAGCAATGGGAAATGTTTGA
>CAYTXF010000123.1:3098-5746 GCA_964440745.1 uncultured Bacteroides sp. | reverse complement strand
ATTGTGGACATAAGAATATTTCCGCCAGAAGAGATGATAGAGGCAACCGTGGAGTTGCCCCTTAGCAAAAGCATGAGCAATCGCGCTCTGATCATGAATGCCCTTACCCCCGGAGCGGCAAGCCTGGGAGTAGTGGCCAACTGCGATGACACAGCAGCCATGAAGAGCGCTCTTGATTTGCCTCTGAGCCTGATTTCAAGAACTCCCGCCTATCCGGTCAACGTAGGGCTGGCCGGCACGGCCATGCGTTTCTTGGCAGCCTATTTCGCCGCTCTCCCCGGGGCTCATGTGGAACTCGACGGCAATGATCGCATGCGTCAGCGCCCCATAGGGCCTTTAGTCGATGCATTGCGCGCGTGCGGGGCCGACATTGAATACGGCGGAGAAAGCGGTTTTCCTCCTCTGCTGATCCGAGGCAAAAAATTAGTGGGCGGAAAGGTGGAGATGGAGGCCAGCATCAGTTCGCAATTCATCTCCGGACTTCTGATGGTTGCCCCCACATTTGAAAAAGGCCTCGAACTCACCTTGAAGGGGGAGATAGCCTCAATGCCATATCTTAAGATGACTATCGGCATGATGCAAAATCGCGGCATCGATGTGGAGATGCAGGGCAATCAGGTTATAGTTAAGAGTGGGGCTTATCAACCCACCACCCGAGCCATTGAGCGCGATTGGAGCGCGGCCAGTTATTGGTATGAAATTGCTGCCATGACGGCTGGTTGGATTACCTTGACTGACCTTCCTGACAAATCGATGCAGGGCGATCGCCGCGCTGCCGACATATTTGAGAAATTGGGCGTAGTCACCGAGTGGGAGGATGGGAATGCTGCCCTGAATCCCTCGCCCGAGGTGTTCAACCGTCTGGAGATCGATCTTAGCGGAAATCCCGACTTGGCCCAAACGATTGCGGTGACTTGCTGCATGCTTGGCGTGCCTTTCATCTTGTCGGGCTTGGAATCGCTGAAAATCAAAGAGACAGATCGCATATCTGCTCTTTGCGCTGAGTTGTCCAAACTGTCATTCCTGGTGGATGCAAGCAAACCTGGCACATTGAGCTGGGAGACCAATCAGCGCCGTCCCATCCGGGGTGTAGAACCGATAGCCACTTATGGCGATCACCGCATGGCCATGGCTTTCGCTCCGGTCGCATACTATGTGCCGGGCCTTATTATCAGGGATGCCGAAGTGGTGAGCAAGTCTTACCCTGAATTTTGGGACCATATGCGCCAAGTGGGCTTTATCATTGAAGATGCTTCCCAACCCTCAGAATACGCTCCGCAGGATCAATGATAGTAGCGCTGTACATATTTCTGTCGTTGGTGATAGTAGGCGGCCTGCTCTACTGGCACAATACCATAATCCTACGCCGCGAGGAAGAGGCTAAGAAGAAAGCTCCAAGCGAGTCCCAAAAGGAAGTGTCGCAGGAGGAAACTGGCTCTCCGGAAGAGGGGGCATGCTGTGGCATGCATATTACTTGCGAGAAGGATTCCCTATTGGCATCGGTAAGCAATGAAATCGAATATTACGATGATGAAGAGCTCGATGCCTATCGCGGTCGCGGAGCCGAGGATTACAACGACGAAGAAATCGAGCAGTTTCGCGACGTGCTGCTGACCCTTTTGCCTACCGACATAGCGGGGTGGGGCCGAAGCCTGCAGTTGCGCGGCATCACTCTTCCGGCACCCGTCAGGGAAGAGCTTCTCATGATTGTAGCCGAGCAGCGAGCTCAGCATTCTTCATTTACCTCCTAAGATTAGGCTGTCGATGCTCGAATACCTCCAATATGAATTTTTCCGCAACGCGTTGTGGGGAGTGCTCATAATAAGCGTGGCAGACGCGATGATTGGCACCTACATCATCACGCGGCGCCTCGTGGCAATCTCCGGAGGCGTGACCCATGCCTGCTTCGGCGGCTTGGGCCTGGGCTATTTCTTGGGCATCAATCCTGTGGTGATGGCTGCTCTGTTTGCCATTACCTCGAGCGTGGGGGTGGAGTGGATGTCGACTCGCTACCGCATCCGTGAAGACTCGGCCATTGCGGTGGTATGGGCCATAGGCATGGCAATCGGCGTGCTGTTTGTGTTTCTGACCCCTGGCTATGTGCCCGAACTCAATGCCTTTCTCTTTGGCAATATTCTCACCATAAGCCGAGGCGATCTCTGGGCGTTCGGCATCTTCACTGCAGTGCTCATCCTCTTTTTCTTATGCTTTTACAATCAGATTGTGGCGTGCGCCTTCGACCGTGACTTTTGTCGGGTGATTCATTTGCCAGTGCGCTTCATCAACTATACCATGACCGTGCTGGTGGCCGTGTGCATAGTGCTGACCATTCGCTTGGTGGGAGTGATGCTGCTGATGTCGATGCTGTCGCTGCCTATGATGAGCGCGGAGATCTTTTTCCGCAGATTCCGCTCGATGATGTGGGCCTCGATTGCCATCTCGCTGATAAGCTGCGTGGTCGGCCTTTTCATAGGCACTAAAATCGATGTGCCCTGCTCGGCCATCATTGTGATAGTGATGGTGGCAGTCTACATTGTGCTGAAGGTGTTCGATGCTTTCAAGAATCGGAATTGACCGCTAAAAAATAAGAGCCGCCCGAGTGAAGGCAGCTCCTAAAACAATCTATTTTTACCTTAAATCAATATCCT
>CAYTXF010000123.1:0-2998 GCA_964440745.1 uncultured Bacteroides sp. | reverse complement strand
ACTTATTGTAGTCGGCAAAGCGCTCTTGCAATTTCTTGCGGGCGAAGAAGATGCGGCTCTTGACTGTGCCGAGTGGAAGATTCATCTTCTCGGCGATTTCATTGTACTTGTAGCCGGCGATATGCATTGAGAAGGGCACCCGGTAGTCATCTTCGAATGCATTGATGGCATCGGTAATCTCCTGGGTGGTGAACGAGCCCTCGGGTGCGGTCAGTCCAGAATCCTGGCTGAGATTGAGGTGATAGAGGTTCTCGGTGGTATCAACAATGGTTGCCGCCCTGGTGGCGCGACGATAATTGTTGATGAAGATGTTGCGCATGATTGTGAAGACCCATCCCTTGAAATTGGTGTTGTCAGCATACTTGTCCTGATTGTCAAGGGCCTTGAGGGTAGTGTCCTGAAGCAGGTCATAAGCGTCGTCACGATTCGAGGTCAACATGTAAGCAAAGTTGAGCAGATTGCTCTGAAGCTCCATCAGGTTAGCTTGGAATTTATCAGTCTTCATAGTCGCAAGTTTATGTTTGTTATTAATGCTGGTTACTTGAATTTAGTCATGAGGAGAACCTCGTTTTTGATTACATCGCAAAGTTAGCACACAAAATCGGCCATTGACGAATTATTTTTGCTAACAAATGTTAATAACAATCACAATTTTGCAACATCAGTTTAACCAACTGATTTATAATGGATTATAATTGTTACGAACTGTGACAAAATTGTTACAAACGAAAACAATTACAATTTTGGTAACAAATTCTGGGCTCAATCACCCATTATTGTGGTGATTAT
The DNA here is from genome assembly GCA_964440745.1 of uncultured Bacteroides sp. Classification (GTDB taxonomy): domain Bacteria; phylum Bacteroidota; class Bacteroidia; order Bacteroidales; family Muribaculaceae; genus CAG-873. The sequence continues at coordinate 2,209 of CAYTXF010000123.1, read as the reverse complement.
GGAGCGGTCGTTACTAAGGCGAGGCACTTTGCGCTGGCCACCGAGTTTGCCGGTGGCGGCGAGCCAGCGGTCGAAGGCACCGGGCTTGGCGTTGACCACCTCGAGGCAGTCAAGGAAGATGTCGCCTGAGCGCTTGGCCTGATAGTCGCTGTTTTCTTGCTGCAGGGCTTTGTCGAGCGCCTTGGCGAACGCTTCTATGTCGGCGGGAGCCTGGTCCCACTCGATGAGCCACTGATGGCGACCGCGCCGGCCGTCGCAAGTGTAGACAGGGGCCACCGTGTAGTTGCGCATTTCGCATTCCATTTCTCGGCAGGCTTTGGCCATGGCAGCGTTGGCATTGTATTCCATCACTTCTTCGCCAAAGGCGTTGATGAAACTGGTGGTGCGCCCAGCGATGACAATCCTTACAGGATCGTGGCCCACGATCCTCACCGTGTCGCCCAGGGCGTAGCGCCAAAGGCCATTGCACGAGGTGATGACCAGGGAATACGTCTCGCCTTCCTGGGCTTCCCACAGAGGCACTGCCATGGGGTAGGGTTCTGATGTTTGTGAGAGGGGCACCAGTTCATAGAACACGCCAATGTTGGGGATCAGCAGCATCCCGTGGTCGTCGGGATGGATCTGCGAGGCAAAGAAGCCTTCGCTGGCATTGTATGTCTCCCAATAGCGCATGCCTGGGGCCATGATTTTGTCGTATTCTCTGCGATAAGGTTCGAATGCTATGCCGCCGTGGAAGAACACTTCGAGGTGAGGCCACACATCCTGGATGCACTTGGCGCCGGTGCGCTCAAGCACTTGCTGCAGCACTCGCAGAAACCAGCTGGGCACACCCGATAGATTGGTGATGTCGGCCTTGAGCGAAGCCTCCACCAGTGCCGGCAATTTTTCGCGCCAATCGACCATAAGGGCTATCTTCTTGTTGGGCACTCTCACCAGATTGACCAGCGGACTGATGGCATCGATGAGATTGGCGCTGAGGTCGCCCACCTTCACTCCGGCGGGGAGGGTTAGCTCGTTGGCGAAGCTGCCACCCAAGATAAAGCCTTTCCCGGCAAACATGCGGGCTCTCTGATAAGCGCTCAGGTATAGGCCGACCGACACTGCTGCTCCGGCATAATGGTTGTATTTGAGCGAATCCTTGGTGATGGGTATGTATTTGCTTTTGCCGCCGCTGGTGCCGCTCGACTGGGCGAATCGCTGGGTAAGGCCTGGCCACAGCAGGTCGCGCTCCCCCTGGATCATGCGCATTACCAGGGGGCGGAAGGCCTCATAGTCCTGCACAGGCACAATGGCAGCGTACTGCTCATACGTGAGAGAGCGCGCCAGGCCGTGTTGTTGGCCCCATTTGGTGCGTTCGGCCTCGCGCAGCAGCATGCGCAGCATGGCTCGTTGGGTAGCTTCGCATTTGTGCGCCGAAACCAGGGCTTCGCGGCCTTCAGGCTCGAGCGCTTTGCGAGCAATATATGTGTAATTCAGCATATTTTTCTAAAAACTCCAATCCGGGCTGGTAATAGCGTCGCGTGGTTTTGAATTGGAAGATTCATCCTGAGGCGCGGGACCTTGCTCTTCCTCTTCGGGGGGCGAGGGCGAGGACAGGGCGCCGTCGGTGAGCTTTACGCGTCCAGCTCGGTTATAACATTTTTCCCAATAGGGTATGGTAATATCACTTTCCATGACGCCGCGCGAAGATGCGTGGAGCATTTTGCCATTGCCCACGTAGATACCCACATGGGAAATCTTTCCCTTTTTGCTGGGATGGAAGAAAAGCAGATCGCCAGGCTGGATCTTGTTTTTCTTCACCTTTTCGCAGGCTTCGATTTGCTTGGCGCTGTTGCGCGGGAGCTCTACTCCCAAGACTGTGCGGTACACCTCCATGGTGTAGCCCGAGCAGTCAGTGCCTTTGCGGCTGTGACCTCCGCTTTTGTAGGGAGTGCCCGTCCAGGAATAGGCTTCAGCCAGGAGGCGGTCGATCAGTGACACCTTCTGGTCTTTGTCTTTGCCTTTGTTGCTCGATTGTGCGGCATAGATGTCGTCGCCATATTGGGCATGAGCGGTCTTCTTGCTGCTGTGGCAAGATGACAGAGCCAATAGCATAGCAAGCAATAATATGACGTGACTTCTTTTCAACATATGGCAAATTTACGAATTTTAATTGAAATATGTGATAATAATCATAAAAAATGTAAGGGGAAGGTTTAGGAAATTAAAT
>CAYTXF010000122.1:4977-7799 GCA_964440745.1 uncultured Bacteroides sp. | reverse complement strand
CGTGTCTTGGTAGTAAACTCAGAGCCATCAGTGCGAGTCACCGTAGCGCAGAACTCATACTCAGTGCCTGCCAAAAGGCCTGTGATAGTAGCTTTGAATGTGCCAGTAAGATTGCCTTCGGCATCGGTAGCAGAAGTCACGTCGGCATCTTCTGCCTTCCACTCTGTGTCACCCACTTGACGATACTTGAATGTCACGCCCTTGCTGGTGTCAAAGTTATTCATTATGGTACCCTCCAGTACGGCCTGCTTATGAGAGAACTGTACGATAGATGTATTCACTTCCGAGGTAGCGATCGGGTCGTTTGAGATATTGAGAGTCAATGTCTTGGTGCTGCTCAATATCAGAGTTTCATCGTTAGGATCTGTTGTCGAAGCTTCAAAGCGGATAGTGTACTCACCTTCGGTTTGGCAATAGGTGTCAAAGAAGTCCTCTGAGAATACTATTCGTACTGACGAAGCATCTGATTCGCTGTAATAAGTGACGGTGCCCGGATCAATGCCAGCAGCCACAAGACGCGAGCGAGCGTCATCGGTCATATTCACAGCGTCGATTGATGTGCGCTTGTCGGTAAAGATCTCAGCGAAAAGGTCACTGTAGATATAGATATTTGTAAATTTCCCCGATGTGTTGATCTGGATGTATTTATCCTTCATCTCGCCTGGGGTGGCAAACTGCGTATCATCAAAACTGAACGACGAGTTATCGCCATTGAATCCCTTGATTTCCGGAGCCATGGTCACAGTTACAGAACCAGTTTCCTCAATCATGGTGTCATCGATCACAATATTAAGCCATCCGCCACCTATTGGATCATCATCTTCCTTATTGTAAGAAAGCTTGAGCACATATTCATGGCCTGGCTGCACATTGGCAATCTTATCGCTGCGCTGCACAGTGGCTCCGGTTGCGGCATTCGTGGTTTCGACCTTCCACTGAATTTCTGAGTCATTAGATGGCATCATGAAATAGATGCGCTCATGGTCGTTGTCCAAGTCCAATGCGCCGCGAGTATGCCATACTTCAACCTTGGTATCTTGGATGAGGTCGCGCACCGAGGCATCGATGTCGAGCGAAACTACCACATTGGCAATCTTGCACTCTACGTCAACCTGGGTGGTAGCGCCCTTAGTCACAGTGAATGTGGTTTCGCCCTTGAAGAAGCGCTTCTCATAGTCGGCCGAAGCGCTATCTCCGGCCCAAGCCATTATCTTGTAATCGCCGCTAAGCAAGGCGATGGGACCAGTAGGCACATTGCTAAGACCTGTGTACGAACGAATAGCGCCCTCGCTATTGAAGATATGAAGTTTGAGGCTTTCCTCCAATTGAGCCTGCTCCTCGGCGGTGATGGCACGTGATTCTTGCTCGAGAGCTTTTACGCTAATCGACGGATTAATCATGATCTGGCCTTCGCCCACAAGCGAGTCCTTGTCATCTGAGCAGCTAACTGCCATGGCTGAAACTGCTCCTATCATAAGTATATACTTGAGTTTCATGATTATTGTACTACAAAGGTTAAGGTCGTTGATTTTGTCTCTCCTTCCACATCTTCAACGGTAATTATGAAATCGTGAGTACCTGAATAGAAGAGCAACTTCATAAACGCAGATATATCAAATTTGATCCCATACGCCTCTTTCTCTTCATAATACTCAGCGTTCGTTACCTCTGTACCTGTAGCCAAGCCAAGGCCTTGCAATGCCAATTCATCATCGCCTGGCTCAGCCAAATCAAAATGCAGAGGCACATTCACATCATTCAGTACTTGTTCAAATTCAGCTGAGGATGTTTGGATATCTACTGTCAGATGAGCAAATTGATTTTTTGAGTAGATATACACTATTGCTTCAGAAAGTTCGCTTGGGATGTTTGGCTCACCATCTAATTTAAGTGTAGTACTTTCAAAGTAGATATTATCGCTGCCTGTTGAAGGGTCGTTTGGATCATTCGGGTCATTCGGGTCATTGGGATCGCCTTCCTTGGGGAAGTCTACATCGATGGTTTCCTCGGTGATGGTGACATCACCGGAGATTTCGTCAGGTGCGTCTGTAACTGTGGTATCGATGGTGATGCCGGTTCCGTTGTCGAGGGTTACGTCACCACCGATAACGATGTCAGGGATATCAGTGCCCTTAAGCGAATAATGGATGCGGTAGTAGGTGCCGGGGGTAACATTGTCGTAGGTGATTGGCACCACGCGGTCGTAGCCGTTGATCGTAGCATAGAGGGTAGCCACTAAGGTGTTGCTGCCATCGATGGCCTCGAAATAGCCGGCGCGAGTCTCTGACAGACTGTAATCCAGGGTGCCTTCGTCGTTGGCAACCACTGTCACCTTGCTGTCGCTGCTCATCACGGCTAAGAGGTCGTCGGCGAACTCCACAGTCACCTTTATGCTCTTAAAATAGCAGATGACATCGCCAATGGCGGTGATGGAGTTCTCCTCAATCTTGAAGTCTTTGCTGCCGAGATAGTAGGGGCAGTCCCAACCTTGCTTAGCAACAACGTGGGAGTATGCCTCCACGGTGTACGAGCCCACAGGCAGGGTCACGATTTCGGGCATCTTGGAGTAGACCCATTGGTTGATCTGCTCATCGCCCTGCTTTATGGTAACGATGAAATTCGACACATCCTCACCGGCACGGCTGCCGATGGTTTCGGTGGTGACCACATCCAGGCCCATGCCTGAGAGGGAGAGCTGGCCCTCCTTATCGAGCTTGGCGTTCCAGGTGTCGTCGCAGCCTGTCAGCATCAATGCTGCCGCTGCAGTATATAATATCTTCTTTATCATCTTCTTAGTAATTTAATGTGATATCATCGATATA
>CAYTXF010000122.1:3174-4877 GCA_964440745.1 uncultured Bacteroides sp. | reverse complement strand
CGATAGAAGTTATCGCTATTAAGATCCGAAAGGGTACCTTCGGTGAAAGAAGAGCCATCGGTGGAATAATAGGCATTAGTGGGTGTGTAGTAATTTACCCCATCGAAAACCTTGAAATCTACTTTTGATGCCCATATATTGTTTTCAGATATAACAAGCACTGGCAGCAACTCTATTGACAGGGTTGCCTTTACTGAGTTGTCCTCCTGGTCCATAGCGGTTATTACCAGAGGATTAGGAGCGTTATCATCAAACTTTTCAACAACTACCTCGTAAGTGCCGTTGCCCTTGTCTGTGATCGACTTCACCGGCAGGTCGGTATTGGTATTTGTACTATTGAGATAGGTAAACTGCAGATTCCCAACAATTGCATTGTAGGTGACCGATAAGGTGATTTCCTCATCATCGGTGTACACATCGTTGGGCGAGGTCACCTCCAAGGTCGGACGCGTAGCTGTGAGCGTCAGCGTAGGCGACTCCTCATTGGGTTGGTTAACATTGTCAGTTACCACCAGAGTAAAGGTTATGTCAGCGGTGCTTACGCCTTCGGGCAGACGCACATGCTGCACCACTCCCGCCAAGTCGATAAGAGCCATCTGGTCAGGATTCTTCCATATGCCCTTGGCATCGATGCCCAGCGCCTGATATTTGGCCTGATCGGCTTCGCTCATGCCCATCAGTTCCAATTCTGCCGGCCATGATGAATCGATGTAATTGGCATTAGTAGAAACCAATTTCACCGACTTCAAGCCGCCACGGGCTATTACCATGAAATTGAGCGGATTGGTGTATTCGGTAGTGGTGATGAATGAGATTGCGTTGTCATCGAATCCCTGAGCCTCCACCACCGGAGGAGTCACATTCTCCATATCCAAGTCGACAGGGACGGTCACTGTCTCAAGATCGTCGTTGAAGGTCACATTAATGATCTCGGCTGAGCCAACCTCGCCATTGTTCATGTCCACATTCAGCGTATAGCAGGTCTTGGGGCTTGCCTCTATCTTAGCCACTGATGAGCGCCCCGTGACACCATTGGGCTTGGTGAATCTAAAATAAATATCAACAGTGCCGCTCTTTACATAAACTGGATCTGTCTGATCAGCCTCGTAATCGATGTTATTGCCCGAGGGAGATGCGAATTCTATGGCATAGTACGGAAGATAAGCTTTTACGGCGTCGCCGTAGTTGACCTTGAACATCGAATTCGCCAAGGCTGCCGTCAATGTGGCGTGGGTGGTCTCATCCAGCCTCACTGTGACGCTTGTGCTGCCATAGACATATGGCTTGTCAAAGCCATCGTCGTCGGCATCGCCATAGAAAGCCTCAAGGGTATAGTTGCCGAGAGCAAAACCCTCGGCGGCCTCGAAATTAGCGACCGAATTGTACTCAATGTACTTTCCCTCTTCATCCGTCATTCTAATTTTCAAGTCATCCACGGTGACTTGGATGTCATTTGCGCGTGATGCCACTGTGTGGTCGACATCGAGGTCAAGCTGTATCTTGCCCTGTCCTTTCGAGTCCTGCACGAAATCGTTGTTGCTGCAAGAAGCAATCCCCAACCCCAATAACAAGACTGAAGCAAGATTCAGATACTTGGATCTAATCATATGCAATAAGATTTGGTTTAATTGTCAGAATATAATGAGTGCGCATTTGCTATAATTGCACATTTCAGTGCAAATTTAGCCAAATTTTCTGAAATA
>CAYTXF010000122.1:0-3074 GCA_964440745.1 uncultured Bacteroides sp. | reverse complement strand
CTTATCGGGCGATGAACTTGGTCACTTTGCCGTCGGCAGCGCGCTTGATGTAGATGTTGCCGGGGGTGGGGTTGTCCACGCGGATGCCACGCAGATCATGGATTGCGGCTTCGCCAATGCTGTCAGCGATCACTGATGAGATGCCAGCATTGTAGACAGTCTCCTTGCCATAGTACACTACAATGTCGCCTACGGTAGGAATGCCCGTGAGATTGATTGTCACCTCCATTGAGAAAATATTGGCAGTGCCAGAAATGGTCACCGGAATTGGATCCGGGCACAAGATCGGGCCCATCCACATGGTCACGCCTTCCATGTCACCAGCGGTAACTGTGGCGGTCGACTCTACGTTGAAGGTGATCACGCCCAGTTCATCGTCATCGAGGTCCATATTAGATACCATGACATTGCCAAAATCGATCGTGGTGTCGCCCATCGAGAAAATGAAATTCTTGAGAGTAAGGGTGTAGAGGTCAGTGTCATCATCCTCGAGCAACTCGATCTCAGCATTGCCCTGAGGCACTACAAATCCATAGAGAAGCACTGCAAGAGGTTCGTCGTAGACGATTTTCTCTATGCCAGTGAGCTCTTCGTCAACCAACACGCTGCCGAAATACACCTCAATGTCCATGCCATTGACAGTCATCTCCATTTCAGCCTCCATGTGCTCGTCATTGGCCATGGCCATGAGTTCCAGGTCAACGCCATTGGGCATGAGATAGGGACCTACCCAGGCAATCGTCTCATCGTCGCCAGGCAAGCATACGGCATGCGCATTCTCCACATTGATCAGCACCCCGTAAGATGTTTGGGTGGCCGGCACATTCGAGGCCATGATGGTGCCTACGTACATCACATCTTCCCCAACATAGAGCGAGAAATTCTTCAGTGTGAAATCATACTGCCCGTCGCCATCCTCGTCGCTAAGCGTAATTGTGGCTTCAGTTTCCGGGGTCAGCTGGTCATTGATCTTCACCAGCATGCGCTCGGTGTAGTCTGTGGCCGATGCCATGGCCACGACAGCCATTGATGTAATGAGAGTAAAAATTTTCTTCATAATTAAATAGTTATTGTTATATGGTTAATGGTTTACCAGAAATACGTCACGCCCACGGTGCCATAGATGGGATAAAGCGTCTGCTCGATAGTGTGGAATGAGCTCTTATGGATGCCCATGAGGCCCCATTTCACCATGGCAAAGAGGCCGAAATGCTTCCTCAGTTTCCAATCGGCTCCTGCCTGCAAGCCCCATTGGAAACGGCGCATGTCGCTGGCGAAGTCATACGAGCCACGCTCTGTTTCGGTGCTTCCAAGTTCCACTTTCGGACCGGTGGGACTGTCGACACGCAGGTATCCGTCGAAGGCGTAGCCCTCGAATTGCCGATCTGTCACATAAGAGAAGTAGGGGCCCGCTGATATCCTCACCTTCTGCACATGCAGGGTGGCACAAATGGGTATGGTAATCATCCATTGGCTCTCTGTAGTGTGGTTATGGCCTGTGAACTGGCCCGTCAAAGACTCGCCTCCGCGCACTATGCTCATATGGTAGTTCTTGACTTTGGCCTCGATTTCCATGCCTTTGCGCTCCAGGCGAATGCCAGCCATCAGGCCCCAGCGGTCGTTGAATTGCTTTTCCGCGTCAAGACCAATGGCAGGGTTGAGCTTAAAGTCATACTTTTCCAACTTGCGGATTGATGCGGGCATTCCCAAGGGCATGGTGCCGCCTACGTTGAATCCCACGCGGGCATTGACCTTGAGTCCTGTGAAGAAGCCATGATTCTTCACCGATGTCTCTTGAGCTAAGAGGGCTTGAAATCCCATAACCAGGATGACAAGCAGTGTGAGTCCTTTCTTCATAGCTTTAATCTTCTATTCGTTCGCATTCGATCTTGAATTCATCCACGTAGAGCTGGCTTCCTATGGCGCCTCGGTAGACATCGCCATCCTGGCTCGACGAGCACACTATGGCCATCGAGTAGCCATTATTGTCAAGCAGCTCATAATCGATCTCCTCGGTGTAGTTGATTTCAATTTCAAATTTCGTCCAATCATCCACCTTGGTGCGTATGTCCAATCGGCCCAAGCCTACTACATAGGGGCTGGTTTGCACAGTATTGCCAAAGAGCACTATGGCATTGCCTGCGTCATCGTGGTTGCGGTAAAATACACAATAGATAGTGCCTGCGTCCTGTACCCCCTCTTCTACCTGACCATCAGAATCGGTAAATACCGGGCCCGGGAAATATTTGTAATAGCCTGAGAATTTCAGGGGTTTCATCGAAAAGGGGAAGCCGAAGCGAGTAGCTTTCATGGTCTCCGTCAGGGCCTTGGCGATGTCAAATTCACCGATGAAGAAGTTGCCGGCTGCCAATGGTCGCTTCACCATCTCGCCGAAAGCGCCAGTCGAGCGGGTCTCCATCAGCACGCCCATGCCATTGATGCCCTCGCAGGGCACTGTGGGATATTCGTCGGGCTTGGCCGAACCGCGAGCCAATTGGAATCCCGGGTTTGCCGTAGCCCACAGATGCACCTCTTCGCCCTGAGAGTTGTAACTAAGCCATATGTAATATTTTTCTGACGAGGGATCAAGTTCGTAATCCTCAAAACTATAATTGACCACCTCGCTCGTATGCTGCAGGTAAGGCTTGAAGCTTACCGTATAGGTGCGTTGGTATTCTTTATTCTCGCTTGTGACTGTGTAGGTGACAGGCCCTGCGCTGAAATCATGGGCCGAGCCATTGGCTGGCTCGATAGTGGCGCCAGGGGTGAGCACAAACTGCGGGGCCACATTGGTGAGGTCGGCGCTCATGCGCACATCAAAGGTTATGGTGGTGCGATCCGACGGCACATTTACCAATGTGTCGGACAGCTGGAAAAACATTGAAGAGGGATCTGCCAAACTTACATAGGCTTGCTCAATGTCGCATTCCACGTTGAGGGGCTCCGACTTGAAGCATGACTGCAAAGACAAGGCCGTGCAGCACAGGATCCAAAGTGTGTGCTTATGATAATTCGATAGCATATTTCTATAGGTGTTGCTACTATGGGCGCAAAATTAGTGAAAATTGGAAAAA
>CAYTXF010000121.1:0-8084 GCA_964440745.1 uncultured Bacteroides sp. | reverse complement strand
TGCGATGCTGAGGTGCCGTAATAGTAATAATAATAGTAGCTCGATGATGACGATGAGCTTTCAAACGTGCAATTCACCGGCACAATCGTAAAGGTATAGTCCTCCTCGGTCACATTGTCCTTATCCAGCAAGTTGAGCATGTAAGATCTCATGTCGCCAAAACTGTAACCGCCGATGGTGCTGCTGTATGTAGCATAGAACGAAGTAGAGCTGTCGGGCAACTTGTTCTTCGCGAAGAATTCATCCTTATCCTTGGTCAAAACCAAAAGCAGATACGAGGGCACAGTGAAATCGTAGTCATTGGTGATTCCTGAGGCTGGCACTGTGAATGTCAACGAATTCAGCACCGAAATGTCGGCTTTGCTTGAACGATAGGATGCTATGATCTCCGGAGCCGGGAAACGTATCTGGCACTCCAGACCCACGGGAGCCACCACCAGCTGCTCTCCGGCATCGACGCGAGCCCGCAGGTCATCGCTCAGCACAAAATCGATGTCATTATTTGTAACGATTTCCGGCGTTACAGCAAAATAATTGCCAGTAGCGTAAATTACCGAATCCTCCTCAAGATAATGATAGTAAAGGCTCATCATAGTGGTGGAGGTGCGGATCAGTCGGCCAGAGCCGAAAGAATTGTCCACATAAATGCCCTTGAACACATTATCAACAAAAGCCGTAGGTGAAGAGAAATTAGCAGGATTGGCCTTGTAGGCATCGTACAGCTCCACAGCCAGCGACTGCGGCATGCGCACACCAATCTCCACGCCCTCGGTGTAGGTGGTGTCTCCGGCCAGGACAAGTGAATTATTGCTTATGTTGTAAATTTTCGATGCCAATGGCGCCGACTTGTCATAATATCCTTCAGGATCGAAATTGCTGTAGATGGGGCTTGGCAGGTTCTTGGTGAGGCGATAAATATTCATGCCCATTGGAGCTATTGAATCGCCTACGAATTCGCCCGTTGCCGTATAGAAGTAAAGCACCAGCGAATCGATGTCCTCAGCCGAGGTCAGCAGGCTGTCCATCTGCGAGGATGGCATGAACTGCGTCACTACGGTGCTCGAGAGGCGTCCGAACCCCGGAGCATCGATGCGTCCCAGAAGCTGAGCCACCGTGCGCGACTGCACTCGCTCCATATCTACGCTATATCCTGTAACTGTGAAGGCCGAGTCGATTACTACGGCAATATCATCCTGCACGATTGACATGCCAATCTGAGAATCGGACTTGCAAGCTGAAAGGCTGGCAGCCACCACGGCTGCAGCCATTAAGGATTTAGAGACTTTCATAAAATTCGAGATAAGCGGCGGCGTTGTCGTCGCCTGCATAGGGCATAAAAGGTTTGCCTGAAGCCTTTGCGTACTCCAGAATTTGAGGATCTACATTTTCCATGCACTGCACGATGGCATCGCAGTGGTCGATGGCCAGGCGAGAAAGAGCCAGATAGTCCACTCCCCCATCGCCAAGGGCCTTGATGTCATCATCGGTAATTCCCATCATCTTGAGTTTCTCAGGCATTCTCGGATCGAGTTCGCCCTCGAACTTATCCTCATACAAGCCGTAGACCATCTTTGAATTCACGAATGCCGGATCATCAAGATACTTAGTCTTAATAAACAAGGGGCAAAGCGAGGTGATCCATCCATTGCACTGAATGATTTGCGGGAACCAGCGGAGCTTTCTCACGGTCTCGATCACGCCAAGCGAATAGAAAATTATGCGCTCGTCATTGTCGTCGGGATATGCCACAATCTCCAGCTCGGTGGAGGCATGATGGTGGAAGAAGTCGTCATTGTCGATGAAGTACACTTGCAGGCGCGTGGGCTGCAGAGTGGCCACCTTTATGATCAGGGGATGATCGCTGTCATCAATGATGATATTCAGGCCTGAGAGGCGTATTACCTCGTGAAGTTGGTTACGGCGCTCATTTATACAGCCATATTTCGGCATGAAAGTGCGCACTTCCACACCCTTTTCCTGAAGGCCCTGGGGCACTATCCTACATATAGTGGATATAGGATCCGGATTCAAATAAGGATGTATCTCCTGAGAAATAAATAAAGCCTTTTTAACGTCCATTCGTTCGAACTTTGTGTAAATTTCCTGCAAAGATAGCGATTTTTTTCGACATTTCCTCAATTTAGGTTTCAGTCATTCGACAAAAACCCCAAATTAGTGGTCAAATTCACAATTATTAATAAAGAAATGATATAATTATAAACAAATTTTCTTAACTTTGCACATTCAACCAATCAATAATGATATGAAACGTTTCTATCTTGCTATCTTCGCCATCGCCTTGATGGCACTCACTGCAATGGCACAAAATCCTGTGCACTGGAGCGCTCAGCTCGAGATGACATCTGACACCGAAGGCATCGTAAAGCTTTCAGCCACAATGGATGAAGGCTGGCACATCTACAATCTCAAAATGCCCGAGGATGGTCCAAATCCCACCAAGATATCATTCGGCGTGGTAGGCGTGAAGTGGGATGGCAACCTTAAGGTCAACCATGCCCCCAAGAAGGAATTCGACACAGTGTTCGAGGTGGAAGTAGCCTATTGGGAAAATGAGGTCACATTCACGCGCCGCTTCCAGATTACCGATCCCTCGAAGGCAGAGATCATAGTCAATGTCGACTACATGTGCTGCAACGACACCAGCTGCCGTCCGCCGCTGAAAGAGACTTTCAACCTCAAGCCCTGATTTCCAGAGCCAAAGCCAACCATAAACCCATTTGACATAATCAATCTTAAATCGAAGATTTACACAGTATGCGCAAAACTTATCTGTTGCTCACCATGCTTGTCGCCGCTTTTGCCATGGCTCAGGCTGCGCCAGAACGCGTGGTGTGGACAACTACCACTGAAAAGACAAGCGATACCGAAGGGGCTATAGTATGGACTGCCGTAATCGAAGAAGGCTGGCACATCTATGGCATGGAAATGCCTAAGGGGCTCGACATTCCCCTCACCCTCACCTCATTTGAAATCAGCGCATCGGCTGGCGCCGAATTGATCGGAGCCGTCACGCCCGACAGAGCGTCGATGGTGCACCTCGATCCGGTGATGAACGCAGAAATTCCCTGGTGGGAAGGCACTATCAGCTTCCGCCAAGCCTTTAAGCTGGTCGACGGAGCCGAGGGAGCGCGCTTCAATGGCACCTATTCCTACATGGCTTGCAATGCCACATCCTGTACCAAGCCCGAGACTGAAGACTTCGAAGTCACCTTTGGCGACACATCGCATCTTCGCCCCATCTTTGACACCGAAGAAAAAGAAGAGCAGAACATCCAGATAGCACCCGTAGCAGCCTCTGACGAGGAAAATGCCTGGTGGGCGCCGGTGGATCTTAGCATCAACTCAAGCCAGAATGTGGTGAGCCAGTCATCCTGGTGGGCCATTCTGCTGATGGGCTTCATTGGAGGCCTGCTGGCCCTGCTCACTCCCTGTGTGTGGCCCATGATCCCCATGACAGTAAGCTTCTTCCTGAAGACCTCTAAGGAGCGCAGCAAGAGCATACGCAATGCCATTATCTACGGCCTCAGCATCATTGTGATCTTCTTAGTGCTCGGCATCGTCATCAGCGTAATATTTGGCGCGAGCGCCCTAAACGAACTGGCCACATCGGCTGTGTTCAATATCATATTCTTCCTGCTGTTGGTGGTGTTTGCAATATCATTCTTCGGAGCATTCGACATCAAGCTTCCCAGCAAATGGAGCAACAAGATCGATGAGAAAGCCGAGACCACCTCGGGCGTGCTGAGCATCTTCTTCATGGCCTTCACCCTGGTGCTGGTGTCATTCTCATGCACTGGCCCCATCATCGGCACCCTTCTGGTAGAAGCTGCAAGCCAAGGCAGCATTGCCGGACCCGCTTTAGGCATGGGAGGATTCGCATTTGGCCTCGCTTTGCCATTTGCCCTCTTTGCCATCTTCCCCTCATTCCTGCAGGGGATGCCCAAGAGCGGCGGCTGGCTCAATTCAGTGAAGGTAGTGCTTGGCTTCATCGAGCTTATCCTTTCTCTCAAATTCTTGTCGGTGGCCGACTTAGCATATGGATGGAGAATTCTCGACCGCGAGGTATTCGTGTCGATCTGGATAGTGCTGTTCACCCTGCTTGGCATGTACCTGCTGGGCAAGCTTCGCTTCCCCCACGACAGCGAAAGCCCCAAGACATCAGTGCTCGGATTCTTCCTGGCCACAATCTCTTTCTCGTTCGCAGTCTACCTGCTGCCCGGCCTCTGGGGGGCTCCGCTGAAGACCATCAGCGCCTTCGCGCCCCCGATTGCGACACAGGACTTCAACCTCTATCACGAAGAAATACCCGTGTTTGAAGACTATGAGGAAGGCATGGCTTACGCCAAGAAAGAAGGCAAGCCCGTAATGCTCGACTTCACAGGATATGGATGCGTCAATTGCCGCAAGATGGAAATGGCTGTGTTCGACACTCCCGATGTCAAGGCCAAAATCGAGAACGATTATGTACTCATTCGCCTGTATGTCGATGAGAAAGCCGACCTCGCGAATCCATACACTGTGGAAGAAAACGGACGCACCCGCAAAATCAAGACAGTAGGCGATCGCTGGAGCTACCTGCAGCGATACAAGTTTGGTACCAACCAGCAGCCCTACTATGTGCTTGTCGACAACAATGGCCAGCCGCTGAATGGCAGCCGCGAATACGATGAAAACGTGGCTGAATTCCTCAACTGGCTCAACGAAGGAACAGAAGCGTATAAAAAGTAGTATTTTGGTGATTTAGTGAGTTTGTGACGTAGTAATGAACTGATACAAAACCACCAAATCACTAAAACACCGAATCACTTAATCACTAAAACATGCATAATAGAGAAGATAAGTTGCGGGCACTTGGTGAGGTGATTGACACCTTGGACATCCTGAGGGTTAAATGCCCCTGGGATGCAAAGCAGACCAACGAAAGCCTGCGCCCCAACACCATCGAGGAGACCTATGAGCTGGCTCAAGCACTGCTCGATGAAGACAATCAGAATATTTGCAAAGAGTTAGGGGATGTGCTTCTGCACATCCTCTTCTACTCAAAAATAGGCGAAGAAAAGCAGGCTTTTGACATTGCCGACGTGGCCGACAAGCTCAATCGCAAGCTTATCTTCCGACATCCACATGTGTTTGGCGAAGTAAAGGCCAATGACGCTCACCAAGTGGAGCAAAACTGGGAGCAAATCAAGCTCAAAGAGAAGGATGGCAACAAAGGCGTGCTCACCGGCGTGCCCATGAGTCTGCCAGCCCTGATCAAAGCTTTCAGAATCCAAGAAAAGGTGGCCAATGTGGGTTTCGATTGGGAAAAGCCTGAGGACGTATGGAACAAGGTAAAGGAAGAGATCGCCGAAGTTGAGGCTGAAATAAAAAGCAGAGCCTCATGCGAGGATGAGGCCTCAAAATCACGGGCCCAGGAGCGCCTCGAAGAAGAATTTGGCGACTTGCTGTTTGCGCTCATCAATGCGGCTCGCCTCTACAAGGTGAATCCCGAAAATGCCCTTGAGCGCACCAACCGCAAATTCATCCAGCGATTTGAATACATCGAGGAGCAGGCGCGCTCGCATGGCCAAGCTCTGCGCGACCTCACCCTCGACCAAATGGAAGCTTACTGGCAAGAAGCCAAGAAAGTGACGAGTTACAAGTGACAAATGACAAGCTAATTTGTAGCTTGTAATTTGGGATTTATATGATACTTTGCATTACTGAGAAACCCAGCGTCGCCAACGATATAGCCCAGATTCTCGGAGCCACCATGCGTCGCGACGGCTATTACGAGGGCGACTCTTCATGCCCCTACAAGGTGACCTGGACTTATGGTCACCTCTGTTGCCTCAAGGATCCCGCCGACTACACCGAAGCTTGGCGCCACTGGGCCTTGAGCCGCCTGCCTATGATTCCACCGAAATTCGGCATCAAGCTGATTCCTGAGGCCTCGATAGAGAGGCAATTCCGATGCATTCAGACACTTATCGGTCAAGCCAGCGAAGTGATCAACTGCGGAGATGCCGGCCAGGAAGGAGAGCTCATACAGAGATGGGTAATGCAGAAGGCTGGAATCCAATGCCCGGTAAAGCGGTTGTGGATCTCATCGCTCACCGACGATTCCATAAGGGCCGGATTTAAAGACCTCAAACCTGAGAGCGATTTCCAGAATCTCTATTTGGCAGGGCTCTCCCGCGCCATCGGCGACTGGATATTGGGAATCAACGCCACGCGCCTCTACTCATTAAAATATTCTTCGCCGGGCAATGTGCTTAGCGTGGGCCGAGTGCAGACCCCTACCCTCGCTCTGCTGGTGCAGCGCCATTTCGAGATCCTCAATTTCAAGCCTGAAGACAGTTGGGAATTGCGCACCCTCTACCGCGACGTTCTCTTCAGCAGCGTTGGCAAAAAGTTCAAGACTGAGACCTCTGCCCAAGAGGCAGCCAATGCAATCGCAGAGTTGCCATTCACTGTCACCGATGTGGCCGAGAAGAAAGGCAAGGAAGCGCCGCCGCGCCTCTTCGACCTGACCTCACTGCAAGTGGAATGCAATAAGAAATGGGGATGGACTGCCGATGAGACCCTGCGCCTCATCCAGACCCTCTATGAGAAGAAGGTGACCACCTATCCGCGCGTAGACACCACATATCTCACCGACGATATCTACAAGAAGGTGCCCGACATATTGAGGCAAATGACCCCCTACGCCAACCTCACTCAGCCCATACTCGCAAAGCCCAAGATCCCGAAGAGCAAAAAAGTATTTGACAATAGCAAGGTCACAGATCACCATGCCATCATTCCTACTGGGCAGTCTCCTACAGTGCTGGTAGGCCTTGAGCGCCAACTGTACCACCTGATAGCCCTGCGCTTCATTGCCGCTTTCTATCCCGACTGCGAATTTACCACCACCACTGTCCAGGGCAAAGCCGGTGATGTCGGCTTCAAAGTCACAGGCAAGGTCATCAACGACCCCGGCTGGCGCGTGCTTTTCAGCAATGACAAGGCCACAGCCGATGACAATCCTAACAAGGATGATGAGGACAAGATTCTCCCGTCATTCACCGTAGGCGAATCAGGCCCCCACTCTCCCTCGATTGTGAAGAAGACGACCCAGCCTCCGAAATATTACACTGAAGGCACTCTACTGAGGGCCATGGAGACAGCAGGCAAGACAGTCGATGATGAGACTCTGCGCGAAGCCATGAAGGAGAATGGCATCGGTCGTCCTTCGACCCGCGCCTCCATCATCGAAACCCTATTCAAACGCCGCTACATATATCGCGAGCGCAAAAACATCATGGTTTCGCAAGCGGGCATCTCCCTTATCGAAACCATCAATGAAGAGCTGCTGAAGAGCGCCAAGCTCACAGGTATCTGGGAAAACAAGCTTCGCAAGATAGAGCGCGGGGAGTACAGCGCCGGGGAGTTTATCGATGAGTTGAAGCAACTGATCAGCCAGATCACCTACAGCGTGCTCACTGACAATAGCCAGCGGAAAATAGAAATCCCCACCGAAGAGTCCAAAAAGTCAAAAGGGAAAGGCAATAGCAAGGGAAATAACAAGGGCAATAACAAAGGCAAAAAGGAATAGCCAGAAGTCATGTACAATTACATCCAGTGGATAATAGTAGGCGCCGCGCTGATCGGCTGCGCAGCATATGTGATCGTAAAAATCATAAAATATGCGCGCAGCAAAAACGCGCCCTGCAATTGCGGCTGTTCTTCCTGCCCGGCCGCGAAGCATTGCCATGAAAAAAGTGACAAGTGACAAGTGACGAGTGACAAGTGACGAGTGACAAGTGACGAGTGACAAAAACAGAAAGAGGGACGGCACCACGCCGTCCCTCCACTTTACCCCCAATTGCATCTATACAAAAAGTTTAAGGGCCGAGCTTCTGCTCAGCGCAGTGGCTTGTTATAGATAAGGAAATGGTAATTCTCTACACCTATAGGCCCTATCGATCTTTACCAATACAGATAACCTTTGTTATCGTTCCCCCATAATGGTTTCAAATCATATCGCAAAGGTAAGCTTTAATTTCCACAAATACAAGAATTGTTACAATTTTTGCTACAAA
>CAYTXF010000120.1:0-8154 GCA_964440745.1 uncultured Bacteroides sp. | reverse complement strand
GTGATTCACTCTATAAAGTCACCGATGAAAAAATATTCACCAGATGATATTATTAGCAGGAAGCGGTAGCACACATACAGAATGGGCTTTAGTAGAACGAGGTCAAATAGTGGAGCAAGCAGAAACAGCTGGCTTGAATCCTTATTTCCATACCCGTCGTGAGATTTCTCACATTATCCGACTTGAGCTACCGGAGGTTTTTTTCAAAACAAAATTAGAAAAGGTATACTTTTACGGCTCAGGTTGCGGCAATCTTGACAAAATCAAGCAAGTCGAGGCTTCATTGGTGGCTCAGTTCCGCACACCGGCCGAGGTCTATAGTGACCTCTTGGGCGCGGCTCGCGGCCTGCTGCAGCATAATCCCGGCTTGGCTGCCTTGATAAGTACGGGTACTAATTCATGCTTTTACGATGGTGAACGAATCGTAAAAAACATCATGCCTTGCGGATACGTGCTTGGCGACGAAGGCTCAAGCGCCTATATGGGCAAACTTCTTCTGTCAGATGTGCTTAAGGAACTTGTGCCCCCATACGTGATTACCAAATTCTATGACCATTACAAACTGACTCCGGATCAGATCATGGATATGGTGTATTCACAGCCCCAGCCCAACAATGTGCTTTCGCAATTCAGCACATTCCTCTACGACAATCTCGACCTGGACTATTGCCGCAAATTAGTGTATGAGTCATTCTTGACATTCTTCCGCCGCAATCTCATAGCCTATGATTATGAGAAATACCCATTATGCGTGGCCGGATCCACTGCATGCACTTTCCGCCACCTGCTTGAGCAGGCAGCCGAAGAATTCGGTGTAAGAATCGCTAAGATCGAACCCTCGGCAATCGAAGGTCTGATCAAATATCATTCATCTTGAGATTTTCTATGATTTCAACGCGGTGTTACCGCTGCATTAACGAGAGATAACCTCGTCGAACAGCATTCGAAGATTGTCGGCCGCTTCGTTGTGGGGCAGATCTTTGAGCAGTCCCACGGCCTTGTCGCGGAGCTCTTGCATCTTTTCGAATGCATAATCTATGCCGCCATTTTCAATGGCATAGCGGGTGAGAAGAGAAATTTCCTCATCGCTAAGTTCCTCCTTGCGCGAAAGTTCGTTCATCTCCTTATGGTCAGGATTGTGAGGATCATTAAGCACATGCAGCAGCGGTAGAGTGATCTTTCCTTCGCGCAAATCGTTGGAAGTAGGCTTTCCAATGGCAGGATCGTCGAAATAATCGTAGATATCGTCACGAATCTGGAAACATAAGCCGAGCAGTTCGGCAAATTCCACCATACGCTTGCGATCCTGGTCGGACGCATTCACAGCATAAGCCCCCATCTGAGCGCATGCCACAAACAGTGAGGCTGTCTTGTAATTGATGGTGCGGAAATATGCCTCTTCGGTCAGGTGATGATAGCGGGCGTTGTAAATCTGGTCAAGTTCGCCAAGCGACAGCAATTTGCCCAGATAGCATAGAGCATCGATTATGTGCAAATCGGACGTTGCTATGGCGCATTGCATGGCCGAGGAAACGAAGAAATCGCCCACAAGCACCGCTATGTGATTGTCCCAGATGGCATTTATGGTGGGTCGGCTGCGCCTCATCTTGGAATTGTCCACCACATCATCGTGGATTAAAGAGGCATTATGCAAAAGTTCTACGGCTGCTGCCGCTGAAATCACATTATCGTTGACCTGGCCCAGCATCTTGGCAGTGAGCACCACTACGATGGGCCTAATTTGTTTTCCTTTAGTGCGAAGATAATTCTCTACAACCGATTCCATCAGAGGATTGGAACTGCCCAATTGGTCTCTGATGCGTCGGTTGAGCCTTTCAAGCTCAATGGCTATGGACTGCTGTATCGTCTTTAATGTGGACATACTTCGAAATAATATGCAAAGTTAGTAAAAGTTATTTGTAAATTGCAGAATTATTGTTAATTTTATGCCAAATTTTCGACATTTGGGTTTTCTTTAACGTTTTATTATAGTTATTGACACTTTTCAAAGACGAGATATGGAAGGAAAGAAACTGTTTTTGCTCGACGCCTATGGCTTGATATACCGGGCATACTATGCCCTGATCAGAGCTCCGAGGTTTACATCCAAGGGCTTGAATACCTCGGCCATATTTGGATTCTGCAACACGCTCGATGATGTGCTGCGCACTGAAGAGCCCGAGTACATGGCCGTATGCTTCGATCCACCGGGAGGAATCACCTTCCGCCACGAAGCATATCCCGACTATAAGGCGCAGCGCGACAAGCAGCCCGAAGACATCACCCTGAGTTTGCCTTACATCAAGAGAATTCTTGAGGCTTACCACATACCCATCATAGAAATGTCGAATTTCGAGGCTGACGATGTGATAGGCACACTGGCTGAGCGAGCCAGCAAGGAAGGCTTCATCACCTACATGATGACCCTTGACAAGGACTATGGCCAACTGGTGCGCGACAATGTGTTGATGTATAGGCCTGCTCTTCGCGGCCAAGGCTTCGAAATCAGAGGGCCCAAGGAGGTGTGCGAGAAATACGGCATCAACGATCCCAAGCAGGTGATTGACCTGCTGGCTCTCGAGGGTGACAGCAGCGACAACATCCCTGGCTGTCCCGGAGTGGGCGAGAAGACCGCAGCAAAGCTGATCTCGGAATGGGGAAGCGTAGAAAACCTTATCGACCATGCCGAAGACCTCAAGGGCGCCATGCGCAAGAAGATTATCGACAATTCCGAGCAGATAAAATTTTCAAAATATCTCGTCACCATCAAGACCGATGTGCCAATTGACATCAAGCTCGACTCACTGCTGCGGCGAGAGCCCGACATCGACAAACTCGTAAGAGTGTATGATGAACTGGAGTTCAAGAGCTTCATAGCCAAGCTGCGCATGCGCGCGGCCGACGTGCCTCCCACAGTCGGGCCCTCTGAGGCCATGGGTTCTCTCTTTGACGGCGTGGAAGAGGATGCCAGCGCGGCAACTCCGGTGCAGCAGTTCGCCACCATGCCTGAAGGCTCGGCCATTCAAAGCTTTGTGATAGAGGACTCGCCAGCCGAGGTGGCTCACCATGCCAATCAGGCTCTGGCCCAAGGATTGGCCGGCTTGAGCATATACGCCATAGGCGAAGAGGCCATGACAGCCCAGATGGTGGGCATCGGCCTGGCGTACGGGGATAAAAATGTGTACATCCCTGTGCCAGAGCGTCCATTCTATCGCCAAGAAGTGATGAGCATGCTCGAACCCATGCTGTCAAATCCCGAGATGACCATTGTAAGCCACGATGTGAAGCGCGACATGCTGCTCATGATGCGCGAAGGCGTGGATATTCGGGCCAAGTATTACGACAATGGCGTGGGGCATTACTTGCTCAAGCCTGACATGAAGCATGGCATTGACTTTGTGGCCAACGATGTGATCGGATACCGCACCCTCTCTTATTCGCTAAACGACGTGCAGCGTCGGCAGCTATGGAAAAAGCCCGATGCTGACACTCCTAAGCGAGTGGCTGAGCAAGCTCGCGTGGCCCTGATGCTGATGCCTGCCATCAAAAAGCTCCTTGCCGATCAGGACCAGACAAAACTGATGAATGAGATAGAGCTTCCACTGGTAGCCGTATTGGCTTCTATGGAATGGGAGGGCGCCCGAATCAATGTGGCCGAACTGCTCAAAATGTCGGTAGAACTGACCCAGCGCCTCAATAAGCTCGAGGACGAATGCTATCAGTTGGCCGGAGAGAAGTTCAACATCGGTTCGCCATCTCAGGTGGGCGAGATCCTCTTTGGCAAGATGCATATCGACCCCAAAGCCAAGAAGACCAAGACAGGGCAGTGGAGCACCACCGAGGATATTCTGGAAAAGCATCGTCGGCAATATCCCATCGTGGACAAGATACTGCAGGCTCGCGCCTTGAAAAAGCTCCTGGCCACATATGTCGACGCCCTTCCCGCTCAGGTGAACCCCATCACTGGGAAGATCCACACCACATATCAGCAGACCGTGGCCTCAACCGGACGCATATCATCGACGAATCCCAATCTTCAGAACATACCCATCCGCACCGAGGATGGCCGTGAGATACGCAAGGCATTCATCCCCGATCCCGGCGACTTGCTTCTGTCGGCCGATTATTCGCAAATCGAGTTGCGCTTGATAGCCGATTTCAGCGGCGATCCCGAAATGATAGCGGCCTTCCAAAGCGGCAAGGACATCCATCGGGCCACCGCGGCCAAAATCTACCACATTCCTATCGAAGAGGTCACTGACAACCAGCGCCGCAATGCCAAGACAGCCAACTTCGGCATTGTCTACGGCATATCCGCATTCGGACTGAGCGAACGGCTCGAAATACCGCGAAGCGAGGCTAAAATGTTGATCGACGGATATCTGGAGACTTATCCGCAGGTGAAGAAGTACATGGAAGATTCCATAGCGCGAGCTCGCGAACAGGGCTACGTGACCACGATCGAAGGCCGCAAGAGATATTTGCCAGATATCAATTCGCGCAACTCAGTAGTGCGCGGCTACGCCGAGAGAAATGCCATCAACGCTCCGCTACAAGGCAGCGCCGCCGATATCATCAAAAAAGCCATGATCCGCATCCATCGCGAAATATTGGCTGCTGGTCTGAGAAGCCGCATGATCCTGCAGGTCCATGACGAACTAATCTTCAATGTCAAGCCCGATGAATTGGCCAAGGTGCAAGAGATCGTGGTGCGCGACATGGAAGAAGCTTACCATGGCAATGTGCCTCTGGAGGTTAGCGCCGGTGTAGGCTCTAATTGGCTCGAAGCGCATTAAAAATTTGGTGGATTGTAAAATATTTTGTAATTTTGCATTCGCAACAGCGAGGCAGACTCGCAATGTTGCTATAAAATGTGGGCCGGAATGGTGGAATGGTAGACACGAGGGACTTAAAATCCCTTGGGCATTGCGCCCATGCGGGTTCGATCCCCGCTTCCGGTACCAAGTTACACCCCTTGACTCTCAGAGATTAAGGGGTTTTGTTTTTGGAGACCTAATTGTATTGTAAGCAAATGAAAAAGGAACTTCCGATATTGTTATTGACGGGATATCTGGGGAGTGGCAAAACTACCCTGGTGAATCATATCCTGTCAAATGAGCGTGGCATACGATTTGCCGTCATTGTCAACGACTTGGGAGAAATCAACATCGACGCTGACCTCATACAGAAAGGTGGAGTAGTAGGAAAGAAGGACGACAGCCTGGTGGCTCTGCAGAATGGCTGCATCTGCTGCACCCTCAAGATGGATCTGATAGCCCAGATCGACGAAATCATAGCCATGGACCGATTCGACTATCTGGTGATTGAGGCAAGCGGAATATGCGAGCCGGCCCCAATAGCACAGACAATATGCATGATGCCCCGAATGGATGTGCGCCGCAAGGCGGTGCCCAGGCTCGACTGCATCTGCACAGTGGTAGACGCTCTCCGACTCCGCGATGAATTCGGTTGCGGCCAGGATCTGACAAAGGACGATATCGACGATGAAGACATAGAAAACCTGATCATAGAGCAAATAGAATTTTGCGACATCATCCTGCTTAACAAAATCTCTGAGATTTCGCTTGAAGAGGGCAATAGGGTGAGAAAGGTGGTTAGAGCCCTGCAGCCTCGCGCTCGCATTATCGAATGCAACTATTGCGACGTAGACCTGAGCCTGCTGCTCAACACTCATGACTTTGATTTTGAGCGCGTGGCTAACTCAGCCACCTGGGTTAGAGAATTCGATAAGCCTATTGAGGAAGAGGATCATGAGCATGAACACGAACATGAGCATGAGCACGAACATAAGCATGAAGAGCATCATGAACATGATCATCATGGACATCATCACGAGCATCATCATGACCATGAACACGGCGAGGCTGAGGAGTACGGCGTAGGCACCTATGTCTACTACTCGAGGCGTCCGCTCGACCTGAACAAATTCGATTGGATGATCGGAAAGAAGTGGCCCAAGAATATCATCCGCTGCAAAGGCGTGTGCTACTTCCAAGAGAATAAGCGCATGTCGTACCTTTTCGAATCGGTAGGCAAGCAGAAAAAACTCAAAGAAGCCGGCCTATGGTACGCCGAGGCCCCCAAGGAAGAACTTGAGCAAATGATGATGATGGACCCGAGCATCATGCGCGACTGGGACGAGGAATATGGCGACCGCATGAACAAGCTTGTGTTCATCGGCCAGAACCTCGATAAAGCCTTGGTGAAAGGATTGATGGATATGTGCTTAGCATAAAGGGTATGCGCATAGCATAAGATAAGAGCCTGTTGGAATTAACAGGCTCTTAATCATTCTACGCCATTGCGCATTATCGCCAACATAGCTCGACGGTCAGTGACTTCGATTACCCCCGCTCCGTACTTGATGGCCCGGAGTTCTACCAGGTGGTCAAGGGCTGTAAGGAATGAGCTGCGTTGCACGCCAAACATGGCATAAAGGTCGCGATTCTTGCATGTAATCGCTATGTCCTTGGCGGTAGGCTGGGTAAGAGCCACCACCCACATGGCCAAGCGCTCTTCGATGCTGCCATTTGTCATGGCCAACACGCCCTCGATGCATTTTTGCGCGTTCATCGACAAATAGTTGAGGAAGTTGAACATGAAAATGTGGTCTGAGGCCAGCACCTTCATGTAGTCGTTCTTTGTGATTTGCACAATGCTGACTTCTGTCTTGGCCACTACTGTGCCAGGATAGATCGTGGAAGAACCAAACAGAAAGTCGGGAGAAATCACATCAGGGGCCTCGAGAGTCTGGCTGATGCGAAAGCGGTCATCACTATTGGCAATCGTGATTGTCACGCTGCCAGCTATTATGAACTTGATATGGCTGCAAGCCTCACCGGCTTGAGCAATAGTCTCACCGGGAGCGAATTTCAAGAAATGAAACTTCGCCATCCCCACAGTAGCCGCTATGCGCTCGTGAGTCACCCCACGAAACAGTGGCAACTCGGTGAGTATGTCAAACATGCTATCCATGGAAACAAAAAATTTTGCGTTAGTTATTTTAAATAACTAACGCAAAAACTGCACCAAAAGTTTGGTTATTCTTTAGTATCGATCATTTTGGCTTCCCAAGCCAGAGCGCTTGCGCCGAGCACTGCAGCATCAGCCTCCTTAAGCTCGCTGAGGAGCACCTTGGGTTTGCCCTTGAAGCATGAAAGCATGTTCTTGTCCATGGCCTCGCGCAGGGGCTTGAGCAGCAGGTCGCCGCTCTTGGCCAGGCCGCCGAAGAGGATGAATGCTTGGGGCGAAGAGAACACAGTCATGTCGGCCATGGCCTCGCCGAGGATGGTGCCGGTGTAGTCAAATACATCCTTAGCCAGCTTGTCGCCCTGGATGGCAGCATCGTAAACATCCTTTGATGTGATACTCTCGATGGGGATATTGCGCAGGAGCGAGGGTTCGTTGCGGATTTCCAGGAATTCGCGTGCGGTGCGTGCTACGCCAGTAGCTGAGCAATAAGCCTCGAGGCAGCCTGTGCGGCCGCAGCCACAGAGACGTCCGTTGTTGCGCTTTACCACCATGTGGCCAAGCTCGCCAGCCAAGCCATCGTGGCCGTAAACCAACTGGCCGTTGACAACGATGCCAGAGCCCACGCCAGTGCCTAAGGTGATCATGATGAAATCCTTCATGCCGCGAGCTGCGCCATAGGTCATTTCGCCCATAGCTGCTGCATTGGCGTCGTTGGTGATGGCTACCGGCAGATTGAATTTGTCCTGAAGCATCTTCTGCAGTGGAATTACGCCTTGCCAGATCAGGTTGGGAGCGTATTCGATGCGACCGGTATAGTAATTGCCGTTGGGAGCGCCTACGCCAATTCCTCCGACTTTGTCCACTGCGTCATTAGCCTCGATCAGGCGCATGATCTCGGTATAGAGCTCTTCTACGTAGTCTTCGATTTTGGGATGCTTTGCTGTCTTGATTGATGAGCTGGCAATCACATTGCCGCGGGCGTCAACGATGCCGAACACTGTGTTCGTGCCACCGATGTCAATGCCAAGTACGTAAGGTTTCATGTAGATTTGGTATATTTGGGTTTTATATTAGGTGTTGCTTTTTGATTTTGGAAATCCGTGACAAAATTAATGATAAAATATAAGTAACACAAGTATTTTGCAAAAAATTTATTCGATT
>CAYTXF010000119.1:0-8169 GCA_964440745.1 uncultured Bacteroides sp. | reverse complement strand
GGAGCCAAGGCATACTTGTCGCAGGCTACCACCTCCACGCCAAGGCGCTGAAGCTCGATGGTCACTTCCTTGCCTAATTCACCACTTCCCAAAAGCATGGCTTTGCGGCCTACGGGGGTGAATTTTGAACCTATTTTTGTCATCTGTCGGGTTGTTTTAAATTATTTTGATGCAAAGTTAAGAAATATTGATGAAAAATCTGTAATTTTGTATTTTTAAATGGTAAATATAATGGAACAAGAGGCATTTTACGATCAGCTGAGCGCGCTGGCTCCCCAGCTTGAGGCCATTCGCCAGAGGGCCCATCAGATTCATGAGGATGTGAACCAGACTTATGATGGGGTGCATCCCTATGGATACCATCTCGACATGGTTGCAGAAAATGTCAAGCGCTATGGCAGCGAAATCATCGAGAATCCCGCTGATGTGGCAGCAGTGATTTTCGGCGCTTATTTCCATGACAGCATAGAAGATGCCCGGCTTACTTATAATAATGTGCTCAAGGAGGCGAAAGAATTGGTCGGTGAAGAAAAAGCCAGGATGGCCGCAGAGATAGCCTACGCCCTCACAAATGAAAAGGGCCGCACACGCGCTGAAAGAGCCAATGCCGTATATTACCAAGGCATATGCACTACACCCTATGCCCCGATGGTAAAGCTGGCTGACCGCTTGGCCAACACAGAATATTCATGTCGAGGGAGCAATAGCGAGAATCAGCTCATGCGCGAGGTCTATGTCACTGAGATGCCCCATTTCATACAGGCGATAAGCCAGGGCGACAAGGATGATCCCCGACTCAAGCTGCCGCCCAAGATGCTTGCTGCCCTCACAGAATTGTTCAATATAAATAGAGATTAACCAATGCCACGACCTCTATACATCATTACCGCCCGCGGAGGGAGCAAAGGCATTCCGCATAAAAACATAAAGGAATTAGGTTGCCACCCTCTGATCTATTATACCCTTAAAGAAGCGCTTAAGGCTCCCTCTGGATTTATCTTGCTATCCACCGATGATGAGCGGATAGCCGAGGTGGCCAGAGATTGCGGCTTAGAGGTGCCATACATGCGCCCCGCATCTCTGGCCACTGATACTGCAGGCAGCCGGGAGGTGGTAATACATGCTATGGACTGGGCGCAGGCTCAAGGCATTGAATATGACTGCGTGGTGCTGCTGCAGCCCACATCTCCATTTCGCACCGCTGAGGACATAAAGAATTGCCTCGCTCTTTATGGACCTGATGTAGATATGGCTGTGAGTGTGATTGAAAGCCCGATGAATCCCTATTTCAACCTTTTCGAAGAGACCACTAATGGGTATCTTCACATCAGCAAGGGCGACGGCTTATATGTAAGGCGACAGGATGCTCCCAAGGTTTACGCTTATAATGGAGCCGTGTATGTGATACGGCCCGAAGCCCTGCGCCAACATCCCATAGCTCGGTTGCCAAGGGTAAAGCCTTATGTGATGCCCCATGGCAGGAGCGTAGATTTAGACACCCCTGAAGATTGGATGGTGGCCGAAACCTTAATGAAAAAAATTCAAGCCAATGGATGCTCATCTGATTAACGTAAAGAGAAGCCTATATGAGGCCCTGGAAAAGCTCAATTTTCTGTCGGGAGGCACAATGACTCTGTTTGCTGTCGACGACGACGGCCATCTCATAGGCTCTCTGACCGATGGCGACGTGCGCAGAGCCTTGCTAAGCGGCATATCGCTGGAAAGCGAGGTGGGGGAGTCGGTGCATCGCAATTGCCATTTCCTGCATTGCGGGCATACAGATGTGGCCGCAATCAAGGCATTGCGAGGTCTTGGCATCAAGCTTCTGCCCCTGATTGATGATCAGGACAGAATTATTGATCTCGTTGACTTGGGCACTATCACCAATCTTCTTCCTCTTACAGCCATTCTGATGGCAGGAGGCAAGGGTGAGCGCCTGCGGCCAATGACTCTGGATGTGCCCAAGCCCTTGCTCAAAGTGGGTCAGAAGGCCATTATTGACCATAACATTGATGCTTTGCGGCGATGCGGCATTAAAAATATTTATGTAGCAGTCAGATATCTTGCTGACAAGCTGAGAGAGCATTTCCAGGATGTAAGCGATGTGACTTGTGTGGAAGAGGATAAGCCCTTAGGCACCATAGGCGCTGTCACTCTTATGCCTGTGCCGGATGAGGGCGATACATTGGTGATGAATTCCGATCTGCTCACTACAATATCTTTTGAAGACATGTATCTTCACCATAAAGAGCAGAAAGCTGACATCACGATAGCCACCATTCCTTATCAGATTTCCGTGCCTTACGCTGTGATGGATTTTGACGAGGGTGGACAGGTGACCGGCTTGATGGAAAAGCCCTCATATTCATTTATGGCCAATGCGGGCATCTACATGATCCGCAATGAAATTTTGAAAGAGGTTCAGCCCAATGTGCGCACAGACGCCACTGACCTGATCGAACGTGCCATATCCCTTGGCAAGAAAGTGGTGAATTTCCCAATCAATGGCTATTGGCTCGACATAGGCAATCCGGCTGATTTCAAGCAGGCAAATGAACTAATGAAAACCATTGATGGTTTTAAATAAAGAATTTCTGCGCGGGCGAAAGAAGCGACAGCCAGTCGATAGAGCGCCTGCGCTGCGGATTCGAAGAGTTGGATAAAGAAGACTTACAATGGCAGATTCTAATTTTATTGATTACGTGAAAATCCTTTGCCGCAGCGGCAAGGGCGGAGCGGGCTCTCGTCATTTCTATCGCGCCAAATACATACCAAAGGGAGGCCCTGACGGCGGCGACGGCGGCCGTGGCGGCCATATCATACTAAAAGGCAA
This sequence comes from uncultured Bacteroides sp., assembly GCA_964440745.1. Lineage (GTDB taxonomy): Bacteria > Bacteroidota > Bacteroidia > Bacteroidales > Muribaculaceae > CAG-873. Next base: position 5,336 of record CAYTXF010000119.1, on the reverse strand, counting down.
TAAGAACATGTGGACTCTGTTGCCCCTAAAATATCGGCGCCATATTTTTGCCGGCAACGGACAGCCGGGCACCGGAGGCCGAAGCTTTGGCAAAGACGGAGAAGATGTAACCATCGAAGTGCCATGCGGCACTGTGGTGTTCGATGCCGAAACAGGCGACTATCTGTGTGAAATCACTGATGATGGCCAAGAAATAAAGCTTCTGAAGGGGGGCCGCGGAGGTCTGGGCAACTGGCATTTCAAAAGCGCCACCAACCGCACTCCGCGTTATGCCCAGCCTGGCGAACCAGCCATAGAGAAAAGTGTGATACTTGAGCTTAAGCTGTTGGCTGATGTGGGCTTGGTAGGATTTCCCAATGCGGGAAAATCCACCTTATTGTCAGCTTTGTCATCGGCACGGCCCAAGATTGCCGATTATCCTTTCACCACGATGGAGCCCCAGTTGGGCATTGTAAGCTATAGGGACAATCGATCGTTTGTCATGGCCGACATTCCAGGCATCATCGAAGGCGCAAGCGAAGGCAAAGGCTTGGGCCTGAGATTCCTTAGGCATATCGAACGCAACGCTGTACTCTTATTCTTAGTGCCTGCCGATGCCCCAGACATCAATAAGGAATATCAGGTGTTGCTCAACGAACTCGAAAAATTCAACCCACAGCTGATGGACAAGCATCGCATCCTGGCCATCTCCAAGAGCGATCTCCTGGACGAAGAACTAATCGAGGAAATCCGGCCAACTCTGCCGCAGGACATCCCCACTGTGTTCATATCCGCAGCTACAGGCTATGGACTCACTGAACTCAAGGACATCCTATGGCGAGCCATCACTGATGAAAGCAACCGCTTGGCTACGCCTGATATTGTGCACCGTCCGCTCGACGGCCACCATCGCGTGAGGGAGGAAGATGAATTCATATTCGAAAATGTGCCTCAGCCCGAAGATGAAGAAGGCGAGAATCTGCAAAGCATCAGTCCTGAATCCTGGGGAGAAGATACCGACGGATATGACTGGGATGAGGACATAGATCCTGAGAAATTATAAATGTAGCCAGAGAAATTACAAAATAGGACCTGCTTGACACAACAAACAGGTCCTATTTTTGTATTATCCGAGAAAAAATTCCTAACTTTGCAGTGTGAAACCAACTCATATCATGAACTAAAATTAACACTTATATCTATGGCTTTAATCATGCCTCTGAGAGGCAAAGACCCCAAAATAGGCCAGAACTGCTTCCTGGCCGAAAATGCTACCATCGTTGGAGATGTTGAGATGGGCGATGACTGCACGGTGTGGTTCAATGCAGTGCTTCGCGGTGATGTGAACTCGATCCGCATTGGCAACCGAGTGAATATCCAGGACGGCAGCGTGCTGCATACTCTGTTCCGCAAGTCGACAATTGAGATTGGCGATGATGTTTCGATAGGCCACAATGTGACTATCCATGGCGCCAAGATCAAGGATTATGCCCTGATAGGCATGGGTGCAGTGGTGATGGACGATGCCATCATCGGTGAGGGCGCAATAATAGCTGCAGGCGCAGTGGTGCTGTCACGCACAGTGGTTGGCCCTCACGAGATGTGGGCAGGCACGCCGGCTAAGTTTGTGAAGCGCGTTGAAGCAGAGCAGAGCAAGGAAATCAACCAGAAGATAGCTCACAACTATCTGCTATACTCTCGCTGGTACACCCATCCTGATGAACCCAATCCTATTGATCAGCAGTAAACTATTTTTTCAACAAGAACGCATGATGCTTGACCATCATGGCCACATTTTCGGCGGCAGCGCGAAGGCGCTTTGCCGCCGTTGTTTCATTGAGTGGCAGATCCGAGTAGTAATTTGAAGCGGATATGACAAAATAGGGAAATTTGGTGGTATCGATGTCTTCAGCCACTGTGCCGCCTATGGCGATGCATGGTATGCTCATCTCCACGGCTCGCTTTGCCACTGTGTCAACCACCTTTCCCTGGCTTGTCTGATTGTCGATTTTGCCTTCGCCGGTGATTATGAGCTCTACCTGATCCCATTTGATATCGTAATGATCAAGCACATACTCAGCGCCTTTGTACCACTTTGCGCCGATGGCAGTGGCAATGGCAAAGCCAAGGCCGCCGCCGGCGCCGTCGCATGCGCTCTGGCGCCCCATGCTGTAATGATGCTGCACCTCTTCAAGCCTTCGGCGAAGCACTGACATGTCCAAAGCGGAGGCTCCTTTTTGAGGTGCAAAAAGCAGGGCTGAGGGGTATTCGAGCACCTTTTCATCGGGCACATCAGCCGGTGGCACCAGGGGCACCTCCACATCGCTCAGTCCAATCAGATTGTCTCGGTAAATGTGATACTTGTCCAGACCCAAGCCCTCAAGGAAGCCAAGGCCGCCGTCGCAAACCCCCGTGCCTCCAATGCCTATGATCACTTTATCGCATCCGTACTTGATGATTTCGCGCACTTTGATGCCAAGAGGGGCGGAAGATGCTCTCAAGATATCTTTCTTGGTCTCGGGTGTAATGCCAATCACTGCGCTGCTGTCGATAACTGCAGTGCGGTCATGGCGATTTACATAATAGCAGTCACGCGACTCCCACTGTGGTCCTCGGCATAAGGCCGCTGCCGTGCCTTCGCCTCCGTCGGCCATTGGAGTTTTCACACAATAATAGTCCTTCATGGCCTCAGCGATAATGCTGGCTGCCTGGCGCGCAGAAAGGGTGCCTTTGAATTTGTCTGGAGCAATGAGTATCATGTCTGCTTTTTACGTTGCTTATAGAAAACTAACGTTTTATTTACTCGTAAGGTTGAGAGTAGCTGACATGTGGGGCGATTTTGCTGTTACATAGATAGCGCCGGGAGTACCGGTTGACTTCACTATGGCCATTGCTTTTCCTTGATTAGTGAGGCGATTGGATTGATGATAGCCATGAATGTCTTTCACATCGGCGCTGCCTGTGGCCAGAAGCACTCCCTCGCCAGTCACGTCAAAACTCAATTCCATATCTGAGTCAGGTACCACGCGCCCGTTCTTGTCCACGATTTCAGCCAGGATGTAAGATAGGTCTTGATTTGAAGCAGCGAGCTTTTCTTTGTCAGCGGTAAGCCGGATTGCAAATGGAGCCTCAGCCGTGGCGATTTCTTGCTTAAGGCCATTCGAAGCTTCTGCTCTGAGCGTGCCAGGCTGATAAGGCAAGGAGAACAGTGCTTGGAACCGAGTATCGCGACTCACAGGCTTTTCGCCAATGAGTTCATCATTAAGGAAGAGCTTGACTGATGGCGCATTGGTTGTTATCAGTACCTCGATGGGCTTTCCTTCATGGCCTGTCCAGTTCCAATGGTCGTAAGTAGGATAATGGCCCCAGAGAGTTTCACGGATTTTGCCTTTATAGCCATCGGGCTCTCGCACAGCCATGTGCAAAGCGGGCTGGTCGCTGTAGAGCATCTGGCGATAATAGGAGATAGGGCGCCGCTGACCTAAAAGGTCGATATCGCCGCAGAGGGCTCCGTGCCACGGCCATTGGTTGCGCTCATAATGTTCGCCTTCGCTCTCGCCTTGGTAGTAGTGGCGCCCGATGCCGGATTCTCCCAGATAATCAATGGCTGTCCACACAAAGTCGCCTATTATGTAGGGATTGTCATTGACCTTCACCCAATTTTGGAATGCATCGCGAGGATATGATTCTGTCTGCCACATCACTCGCTCCGGCACGCGCTGATGATCGCCTTCCGACTTATGGATCATATAATTGTAACCCACGATATCATGCTCGGCAGCCAGAGGATCGTAAATTTCCCAGTCGGCATCCCATGAAGCCAGGGCCTGAGTTACGGGGCGAGTGGGGTCGAGTTGGCGACATTTGTCGGCAAGCACGCGGGATGTGGCCACTGCTTCCGGGCTTTTGCGCTCGAGGATTTCGTTGCCGATACTCCAAGCCATTACCGACGGATGGTTGCGGTCGCGAAGCACCATGGCCTCGATATCGCGCAATGCCCATTGGTCAAAAAGTTCGGAATAGTCATGCGTGTTCTTTGCCTGTCGCCAACCGTCGAATGCTTCATCAATGACAATGAGGCCTTGCCGGTCACATTCGTCAAGAAAAGCGGGAGCTGGAGGATTGTGGCTGGTGCGCACGGCATTGAAACCGGCGTCTTTCATGAGCTTGACTTTGCGCGCCTCAGCAGCGTCGTAGCTTGCGGCACCCAGGAGGCCGTTGTCGTGATGCACGCAACCGCCATTCAGCAGGATAGGTTGGCCATTTAGTCTTAAGCCATTTTCAGAATCATATTCTATGGTGCGTACTCCGAATGTCTGGCTATCTTGGAATAGAGTGGTGGATCCTTGCTTTATGGTGATTTTTGCTTCATAAAGGTTTGGAGTGTCGGGTGTCCATAACCTCGGATTGTCCAAGTCGAAAGAGAAGGATAGGGGAGTAATGCTGTCGATAAGAATGACTTGTTGTGATTGCTGAGCAATTTCCTTGTCTTTGTCGAAGATTTCTACTACGACATTGACATTGGGAGAATCGACAGTGAAATTTGTTATGTCGAAGTTCACCTCAACTTTGGCTTCCTTTTCGGAGACCAAAGGTGTGGTAATTTGCAATGACCATGGATCTACATAAATCTCACCGGTCACAACGAGCCATACATGACGATAGATGCCTGTGCCTGTATACCAGCGGCAATTCTTTTGCTGAGTATTATCAACTATGACTTCAATATCGTTGTCGCCATCGTGGAGATAGGGCGTCGCATCTACTTGGAATGTGGAATAGCCGTAAGGCCAAGAGCCTGCTTCCTGACCGTTGATGCTGACCACTGGATTCATATAGGCTCCTTCAAATAGGAGAGTGTAGAGGAGATCATTGCTCTTTTGTCCGATGTCGAGTTTGCGACGATAAGTGATTTTAGCGGTTGGCAGATAACCCCCATCGTTGCCGGCAGGCGCGAGGCTGTCGAAATCGTTTGACACGCTCCAATCATGGGGCAAGTCAACTGGTTCCCAAGTGCTTTGACCCTGGAGCTGGAATTCCCATCCCTGATCCAGCAATTCCTTTTTCTGGGGCGATGGCGACTGAGAGCATGAGGTGAGAGTGAATAATGCAGTGAATAGGGTGATAATGAAGGTTGTTCTCATAAATTTCATGATAAGATTTTGGAATTGGCAAAGTTAACAAAAATTTTTCAAATACATGAACAAATGACGATCAAAACGCTCTGATTGAAAATTTTAAATAAAAATGGCATGAAAATTTGGTGGATAGAATAAAAATTAGTAATTTTGCAGTCCTGACTCACCGGGGCTGACTGGCTTTGACAGCGTGTAGAAGCGGTGTGTAAGCGTGCAGAG